>NZ_BOPD01000026.1:0-119476 GCF_016863575.1 Micromonospora sediminimaris | reverse complement strand
AGGTGGACATCGCCGTAGGACCAGCCGGGCTCTCGGGGCTGTCTGCGACAGCCGGCGCTCTGTAGGCATGGCTTCGGTCAGAGTGTGGCGAGCTTGGAGATCAGGCGTCCCATATGGGGGTCAAGGGTGTGAGGGTCAGCGTCACTGACCTCCTGGGGAGTCCACCATCGGATACCTCGGAATTCGCCGGGGTCGGGGGTGAATACCTGATCGCGGCTACTGGCTAGAACGAACCACAGGCTGACATCGGTGTGCCGTTGTTCCGACGTGCCGACGGTCTCCGTGACGGTGAGGAAGAGGGGACGTTCACCAAGTTGGGGGAGGAACAAGGCTGGGACACCGAGTTCCTCCGCCGTTTCGCGCCGCACGGTGTCTGCCGGGTGCTCGCCGGGTTCGACGTGACCGCCGGCGGGTAGCCACAGGCCGGCTTTGATGTGGTCTACCAGGAGGACACTTCCATCCAGGTCGTCGTGCAGGAGAAAGTAAGCGACCAGGTGCGGCGAGGGGGTCCGCGGCTTTACGCGGCGGAACACGTCGTCGGTCTCGCGGAGCCAGGCGAGGGACTCCTGACGATGACGAGCCTCAAGGTCGTCGTATGGTTGCAGCTTGTCGATGAGCGCGTAGATCTCGTCGAGAAGCTTGGGCGCCGCATGCATCGGCTCAGTCTCTCAGTGCGCGAGGACCGTCCGGATCTGCCGCGGTAGCGCTCGTGATCGAAGGTGGAATCGGCGCGTGCTGGCGGCCGATCGTAGCCGAATAGCGAACGTCGGGCGTCCCGGACGTCGGGGCATGATGTTGGGTGCGGATGGTGGCGAAGTCGGAGGCAGTGACGTGAACGGAGTGCTCACCATCGATGAGCGTCGCGTCGTTGGTTGTGCGCACCAACTTGGGCTCATACTGAGCAGTCGATGGCCAGGTGTAGCCGCTCAGTTGCTCGCACAAGGGGCGGAGGGGGAAGGGGTCGCGGAGCTTGCCGGCCTGTCTCGGATGGCGTCGCCTTGGTTTGTGGACCAGTTGGTGCCCGAGTTGCTGGCTGAACTTTCGATCACTGAGTTGCCCGCAGACGAGGCCATTGAGTTGGTCGGGCGTTTGGTTGGGCAGGCGGTAGCTGCGCGAAAAGACGCTGACGAGTTCGCGGCGGTCCGGGAACTGGCGCGGCTGAGCCCATCCCTCGGCTACCCCCTCGGCGTGATCGGCGACGCCTACTACGCGTCGGAGTGGCTGGACTGCGAGTGCCATGCCGATTCGCCCGAACGTGACGCGGCGGCTGCTTTGGAAGCCAGCCTACGCACCAGCAACCCGTTGGACGTCGACTCCGGGTTGCTATTGGCTGTGACGGCCGTCGTGTGACGTCAGCCGGACCACGGGTGCATCCGGATCTGCCGCATCTGGGCGCTACGCCGAGTACCAGCAAGCGGGGTGGCCGGTGGCCGTACCCACCACCTGCAGCGTGTGGGTCTGCCCACGGCGGAACGTCTTGAACTCGTAGGCGACGGTAGGAAAGGCTCAGGGCATGCCTGCGCTGATGGACATCGTGGTCGGGGATTTGCACTTCGCGCTGCGGGTATGGCAAGCCGTTGACGAGTACAAGACGCCCGCCGTGTTGCTCCATGCCACCGGAAAGACTGCACGCGACTGGGACGTGATCGCCTCGGACCTGTGTGCTGAGCGGACGGTATACGCCGTCGACCTGCGGGGCCACGGCGCCAGTGATTGGCCCGGCACCTACAGCCTGCAACTGTTCGCACAAGACGTCATCGGCATCCTGGACCAACTGGACATCGGCACGGTGGACTTGGGCGGCCATTCCCTCGGCGGTCTGGTGGCTTGTCGAGTTGCCGCCGAACCGCAGGGACACGTCCGCAAACTCGTACTTGAGGACATCGGTTTCCCGCACCCTCGGCCGCCGGGACTTCCCGACCGTCCTGCGGGGGACCTGCCCTTCGACTGGCACATGGTGGAGCAGGTCCGGCCTGAGATCGACGATCCAGATCCAGGATGGGCCGACATCGTCGACCGGATCACGGCACCCACGCTGCTCATCGGTGGCGGAGCACCGAGCCCGGTCCCACAGGAGCACGTCGCCGAACTCGCCGACCGGTTGGCCGACGCCCAGCTGACGACGATCGCTGCCGGCCATCTAGTTCACGAGACCGTTCCAGACGAGTACCTCAGGACCCTGATCGCATTCCTTAGCGAGTGATCGACCATCCGCTCATGCCGCCGTCCGCGCTCTGAACCGCCCCGGGTTCTGTGGAGACTTCAGCTGTTGGCTCCGAGCACCTCGCGCGGCTGGGGTTGAGTGAATCGCCCGGATCTTGTAGAGATCAGGGCGGCAGTTGGACCGGGTGCTCGGGCAGCGACAACGCCACCCTTGGCGACGGAGCGGGCGACAACCGCAATATGGGTGCCTGCACCGCGTCGGCGAACCTCGGCAGCTACAACGACAGGGCCGAGGACATCCACGGCTGACGTGCTGACCTGAGCGGCACCGCCTCGACCCTCGGGTTGGTGGCGTCTTCGGCGCCACCAACCCAAACGCTGTCAACGCGGCATTGCGGCGTACTCGGCGACCAGGTAGGACCGGTAACTGATAACCGCAGGAATAGTCACGTTCAGCTTTCCCGCCGTCGTGGTCAACATCTCCTCATACCCCAGCAGCGCGCCGGTGCCGGAATCGACGATCACGGTGTACTGGGCAGGCAGGCCGTGAGCGTCTGACACGATCGAGAACGCCTCCCCGGGACGCCCAGCCCGGTCCGTGACACTCCCGCTCACCGTGACGCCCGGAAGATCAGAGAGCAACCGGAGCACCGCAGCGCGCTGCGCCGGGTTCAGCAACCGCACACCGGCGAGCTCGGCGACGTCCTCCAGATACTGCACCGGCGCTTCGTGCGCCGAGGCACCCGCCGTCAGCCACTGCCGCAGTACCCCGGCGTCCGTCGGTACCGAACCCTGGAAGCGGCTGTAGAAGCCACCGGTGGCGAAGTCGCGCACCTCCTCTGAGGAGTCGATACGGCCACCTCCCCGCTGCCACCACTCCCGCCGGTCGGCGTCAGTCCGGAACGACGGCGGCAGTTCCTTCTTGACCATCCGCCCGGCGTCGTCATCGGTTCGCCAGGACCGCCACTGCTGCGGCACCACAGCAGACGTCGTCCGGCCGCCGGAGATCGACGAGTTCAGGAACCAGTTCGTCGACTCCAGGTACTCCACCGTCCCCGCCGGCTGCTGGGCTGCCGGCTGTGCCGCCGCCAGCGCGGCCAGGCGTCGCAACCGGGCGCTGGCCGGCTCCTCGCTCACGGGCGGCCCGTAGTTCAGGATCGCCGGCGTAGCCGCGAACGCTGGCTGCGGCTGCCGGAACATCTCCAGCGCCACCCCGCCAGCCGCCACCGCCACGACCGCCGCCCCGGCCGCCGCCAACACGAAACGGCGCCGCGGATGCCCTAGCCTGACGCTGCCCACAACGCGATCAGAGGCAAGGATGCGGCCCAGATCCCGCACGCGGCTGTTCTCGTCGGCTGGACGCACGTGTCGTGCTGGATCCAGTCCGCCCAGCAGCTGGCGCACCTCATTGACGGCCTTCATCTCATGCACCCCAATTCGACATCGACGGCGTCGCCCGCGTTGCCCGCTGCACCCCGTCACCCACCACGTCCAGTTGCATTCGAAGCCGGCGGCGAGCCCGCATCAGCCGCATCGCACACGTCGCTCGGGACTGGCCGAGAGCGACCGCAGCCTCAGCGACACTCAGCCGTTCCCAAGCCACCAGCCGCAAGATCTCTTGATCCGCGGCGGACAGCCGGCCGAACGCCACCGCGACGTCACGCTGGCTGACCACCTCGTCCGCATGATCCACGCTCACCGACCGGTCCGGCTCCGCCGCGGCCCTCAGCGCCAGTTCCTGCCACCGCCGCTGGCCCCTGGCCTCGTTCGACAGCACCAGACGAGCCACCCCGTACAGCCACGGCAACGCCGACCCCGCCGGAACGTCACGCAGACGTCGCCACGCGACAAGAAAGACCTCGGCAACAACATCACCGACGTCCGACCCGCCGACCCGCCGAGCGACGTACCGCCACACGTCCCCGTAATGACGCTCGTACAACTCGGTGAACTGCTTCTCCGCGACGTCCATGGCACCTCCTACCGTGTTTATGTCCGGCACCAGCCACAACGTCACACCCAGCAACGAACAAATCACCCGATAGCGCCTGCCTGGGCGGCCAGCAGGAACAGCGCCGGTTGCCGACGTCGGCGCTCCGAGGTTTCGATCGGCAATCTTCTGCCGCCTCCTGACGTCGACCGGTGGCTGGGAGTCCGGCGCCTTCCTGATGAACCAGGCTGGAGCTGCCGCATATCTCGACCTCGATCGGGTAGAGCCGCTGGTGGTGCCGCGGCGATCGCCTCGGTCCTCGCACGTGGTCCTGCTGGCGAGGCCGCACGGTGCCGGGTACTGCGGTGGCGAATAGTCGGGGAGGGTAGCGGCCCCAGTGGTTCGTGGTCGAGGCCAGCGGGGCGGGCGACGCATTCCTCCCGGCGCTGGCCGTGGCATAGTTGCGGCGGTTGCCACTGCCACGGACTGCACGTCGGTAGTCGGGCTGTCCGATTTCGCGGGGCACCTACCGCACGACGCGCGCCATGGCGGCATGTGCGGCCTGAGCGTGGCGACATCCCCGCCTGCCCCTCTCGACGGGTCCGACGCGTCGGGTGTGAGGCCGCGCAGGCCGTGCCCGGTGGCTTGGTCTTGGCCCGCGTTGACCGCGTCGCGCTCTACGGGCAACCAGGCCAACAACGCCGACGCCGACGCCGAGGCGAAGGAGCGATCGCAAGACGTGTCGGCATTGTCGTAGTGCAGCGGCAGCGGCCACAGGTCGTTGCTGACACGCTCCCACCACAGACGGTGGACGGCATCGGCCGAATCGGCTCCAGCAACGAGTCGGCATCCAGGATCGACTGCGCGAGCGGGCACGCGCTAATGACCACATCGGCGGCGACCGGTATTCGTCCGCCAAGCGCCTGGCACCGCCGCTCGGCGTCCGGCATGTCAGAACCGACAACAACCCTCACCCGATCGGGCGGACGCTCGCGATAGGCATCACCGTCAAGCGCCGCCAGCCGCGCAACAAGTCCCTCCACCTCACCAGCCGGATCCCCGTACCACGCGACGGACTTCACGCCGCCAGTCTCCGCGCGCTCAATGAATCGGTGGAATCCCCCGGACGGGCCGAAACAGTCGTCTCAGTACCTGGCGCACACGACGCCAACGCTTTCCATCGTGCGGCCGTTCAGGCAGGTGGCGTCGGTTTCCTCACGGTCTCATCCAGTGCCTGCCAGGCGAGTGGGTGATTCTCGCCGGTGAGCGCCGACAGGGCCTGGGCGATGTCGTAGATGTCGGCCCGCACGTACGTGATGGTCGTGCCCGCGTCCGACCGGCCGTGGTGTCCGGCGAACGCCCGGGCGACCGCGTATCCGAAGTTCCGTTCTACCCACGTCAGGGTGGTGTGACGGAGCCAGTGGGTGCTGATTTGTTGCACGCGCACCCACGGCAGGTGTCTACCGATGCGCTGCCATAGGTGGTCGTACCGGCGGTGGGTGATGGGCTTACCTGATCGGTATGAGGTTCCCCCGGTTTGCCGGAGGGTTGGTTACCTGGCGCCGGTGGGCTCAGGCTGAACGATAGCCGTCTGGTCCTGTCGGGCCTGGTGGGTGCGCCAGGCGGTTTCGTACTCGTCTGGGGATCGCCAGCCGAGGTCTTTCTGGATGCGGCGGGTGTTGTACCAGCCGTCGATGTAGGTGAAGATCGCGTTCTCTGCTTCGTCGCGCGTGCGCCAGGAGTTGCGGTAGACCAGTTCGATCTTGAACGTCGACCAGAAGTTCTCCATCAGGGCGTTGTCGAACGAGTCGCCGACTGAGCCCATCGAGGGCAGGATCCCGTTGTCGGCCAGGCGTTGCGCGAAGCGGAACGACGTGTAGTTCGAGCCCCTGTCCGAGTGGTGGATCAGTTGGCCGTCGCGGACGTCGCGGGACCAGATGCCGTACTCGAGAGCACCGAGGATCAGGTCGGTGTCGCAGCGGTCGGAGCACCGCCAGCCCACGATGCGGTTGGAGAACACGTCTCGCACCGCGGCGAGCCAGAACACGCCCTCGCCGCAGGGGATACGGGTGGCGTCGGCGACCCACAGCCGGTTCGGTGCCGCGGCGGTGAAGTGCCTGTTGACCAGGTCCGGTGCCGGTGTCGCCTTCGGGTTCGACCGGGTCGAGGGGATGCGCCACTTCTTGCGCAGGAACGCCCCTTGCAGGCCGGCGTCACGCATCAACCGCTCGACCCGCTTGCGGCCCACCTGGCGGCCTTGGCGCCGCAGCATGGCGTGCACTCGCGGACTGCCGTAGGTGCCGCCGGACACATCGTGGATCTCCGCGATCTTCACCGCCAGGTCCGCGTCCTCGCGCCGTCGCGGTGACGGGTTCGCTGCCTGGGCGAGCCACCCGTAGTAGGTCGACACGGCCACGTTGAGGACCCGGAGGACGGGCTCGACCCCGAAGCGGTCGCGTAGCTCGTCGACGAGCGTCACGACCGTCGCCGGGTCGGGTCGAGTTCCGAGGCGAAAAAAGCCGACGCGGCCTTCAGGATCTCATTCGCCCGCTTCAACTCGGCGTTCTCCCGCCGCAGCCGACGCAACTCCTCCACCTCCGAGGTCGTCGGCCGGTCATCACGATGACCCCGGTCGGCCTCGTCCTGGCGGATCCAGTTCCGCAACGCTTCGTGATGCACCCCAAGCTGCCGCGCCAGCTGGCGGATCACCGGCTTCGGGTCCGACTCCCGATACAACCGCACCGCACGTTCACGCAGCTCATCGGGATACTTCTTCGGTGCTGCCACGGATGACTCCCTTCAGCTCCATCAGAGCATGATCGAAAGCCTCCGAGCTACCGGGGGAACCTCAGTATCTGAATAGTCGGTCGGCAGGGTTCACGCCGCCGCGCTCACCGGCGAGTTCGGACAGCCGGGCGGACAGCGTCGGTGAGATGGGCTGCCAGCGGAGCGTGTCTCCCTTCTCCCGTAGGGCCACCACGCACTGGTCTGTGTCAAGGTCGGCTCGGGACAGGGCGAGCGCTCCACCGCGTCGGCAGGCCGTCTCTTAGTGGAACCGCAGGAGCAGGCCGTCGAGGTCAGGGTCGTTGCCGGTCGTGACGGCTACCTCGTTGATGGATCGGAGTTGGGCATCTGACAGGGCGTGACGGATGCTGGTCTGGCGTCGCGGCTTCGGGACCCGTTTCGAGGGGTTGTCGTGGTCGGATATCAGGCCGTCGGCTACCGCGTGACGGTAGAGGCATCGCAGTGCTGAGATGAGGTGTTCTGCCGCTGACCGTCCGCCGCGTGAGTTGCGTCGAATCGTCCGCTGCTCCTTGACTGTTTCGGCGAGCTGTCGGATCTCCAGTGGGGTGGGTTCGGTGATCGGGCGGGTTCCCCACGCCTCCCGCACTTTATTCCAGTAGCTGGCATAGACTCGGAGGGTGCCGTGCGAGACGGCTTTCGACACACGCTCAATGTAGTCGTCGAAGGTCGGAATCAGCTGAGGCGACGCCGCTGTTGCTATCAACCGGTCTGGAGAAATGCCCATTCGTGCGAGCAGCAGCCGGGCAGCATCCAAGGCTGCGATTTCTGAACCGTCCTTGTCCACGATCGCACCACCTACTGACACTGCCGGGCGTAGTGTTCCAGCAGATCAACGGTAGAGATCACTAGTAAGCCATGTTGCGGGTCGCCGTGCGCTAGTAGCCGGTCCCCTTTCTTGATCCGGAGGCGGTGACAAATGGTTGCAGGGATCCGAAGGTATCCGTGGCTTCCGATCGTGAGGGTGCCGTGTTGATAACGCCGGACGAATATTCGGTGGTCCTGGCAGGCGATGGTGACTCGGTCGCCGGCCGCCCAGCCAAGAGCGCGCACGACACGACGGTCGGCAAGACGCCCACTGGAGTCACTAGACGATATGACATAGTGGGCAGGTGGTTGACGTTCACGCCGAGTCACATCAGGCAGCGGCATACCGGCACGCCCCCCACTGTGACCCCTAGTCCGATTTAGAGTCTCTTCGCGATACGTTTCTGTGTTTTCCGTATCCTGCATGGGGATGCCCCGTTCACCTATGGAGCGAATCGCCATAAAAGTGGCAGAACGAATCGGGACAAAGTTGAGAGAGATTTAGGCATCTATTCGGCCTGGACGCAGGGAAGAAAGGGGGCATCACCATACCAGGATGACCTACAACCACACGCCCAGCTTGTCGAGAGTCCGCCACTTTCACGCTATTCCTTGCCGCTTATAGCGGTAAGGTATTCTCTGTCGACAAGAGCTGCAACAGACTCGACTACCGATGTCTGGATTCGTCAGCCACTCGATCCTGCGTAGCGGCTAGTTCGACGTGGTGCAGGACGAGGATGGCTTCGGCGATCGCGATGGCTCGGTGCAGACAGCAACGCACCTTGACAAAATCCTCAGTGAGCGTCCGGGGACTCGGCAGGGCGCGTAGTCGCAAGGCGATGAAGCGCGGCGTAGTGGAATCGATACGAAGCGAGCTTCTGGTAGATCGGCGGTTGTCTAGTACTCCAGCCGCACCTGGTGAAGTTGGAGTCTTCGCTGGTAGTGGGCTGTTCTGGCGCGGAACTGGTGTCGTCGTCGCCATCGTGACCATCGATGGATGTGGTCGAAGGGTCGGACGGTGGTGATCAGGTGTGCCAGGAGACGTCGAACCTCGCCGAGGGTGAGAGGGATGAGGCCGTCATCGGATCCAGCGCCCCCTTTTTGGCCTGTGCGGCGGTGACGGCGAGGTAGGCGTGGGCGCACAGGACGAGTGTTATGTGCCGGTACCAGGCGTCGTACCGACGCACCTGGTAGTGATCCAGACCGACCTCGGTTTTGGCGGTCCGGAAGCACTCCTCGACCGCCCACCGGGTCCCCGCGATGCGGATCAGGTCCTCATCGAGGGTGTCGGCGGGGCCGAAGCACAGGTAGTAGGCCAGGTCCGTGAGGTCGGTGATACTGCGGCGGATCAACAGCCAATGCCCGTATCCGCTGACGGTGCCGGGCAGAGAGGCCACGGCCCAGTCGTAGAGCCGTGGCCCTTTCGCGCCGTCGCCGCAGCTACGACGCTTCCACGCCAGAGCCGGCGCGGCGGCGGCGAGAACGTCCGGACGGGAGTTGCCGGCCGTGGTCGGGATCCGCTGGTTGCGGGGCACGGCCAGGACATAGCCGATGCGCTGCTGCTGCAACCATGTCCGGAACTTCGAGTCCTGCCCGTATGCCTCGTCCGCGGTCACCCAGCGCGCCGGCAGCCCTGCCGCGAGAGCGCGCTCGAGCATCCGCAGCCCCAGCGCAGGCTTCGTGGCGAACCCGACGCCCGCCTCGATGCCAGCTTCGGCGCGGCGGGCGGGATCGTCGCACCAGCGGCGGGGCAGATACAACTCCCGGTCGATCAGCGTGCGCCCCGCCGGGCTGGCATAGGCCAGGAACACCCCGAGCTGGCAGTTCTCCGTCCGCCCGGCCGTCCCGGAGTACTGGCGCTGCACCCCCGCCGACTTGACCCCCTTCTTCAGGAACCCGGTCTCGTCGACGATCAACACCCCGTCGTCATGGCCGAGGTGCTCGGACACGTAGGCGAACAAGTCGTCGCGAACAGCGTCCGGGTCCCACGCAGACCGGTTCAGTAGCCGCTGCATCCGATTCGGCGTGGTGTCGCCGGCGGCCTCGGCCAAGGTCCAGCCGTTCTTGCTCGCCAACGGCGACAGCAACCCGACCAGACAGGCCAGCGCCTGCCGGCGCGGCTCCGCACGCCCGAACCGGTGCGCGAACCGCGCCAGCAGATCATCCAGACCCACCCGCCAGCCCACAATCTCATCAATCAACACAAGCACGGCAGCCTGCCCGCCCTACAACCAACCACAACAGACAGACGGTGCGACCGCATACCCGCCCGCCGGATAGCATCGACATCCGCAACTACACGGCAGCCGCAACTCCGACGTAGATCATCACCGTGAGCTGCTGAAACGTTAGATCAGGCAAGTGCGGCTGGAGTACTAGTACGGCAGCATCCGTGAGACCAGCCCCAGGCAAACAATCACGCAGGTCAGCTCGCCAAGTTGCGACGTCACTACGGTTCGCAACGACGTCAGGACCGGTCGAACGCGGTACTCATTCGATATCAGCGACCCATCCGAAGTCCCTTTATGGAGGCGAACTCATAGAAGTCATCCGAGTCATATCGGATGCTGCCGTCTTCATGATCAAGGAAGCTCACCTGGTCACGACATACACCATTCTCGGAGACGAATCCCCACCAGTCGCCGGTGCCGACAGGCGCAACCGCTACAAAATTTGGGACAGCGTATGCCCCTGCATTCACAGACAATAGATCTTCAATGCGGCCATCTGGCGATTTGGCGGGCAGCAACTCTACAAACGAAAAGACACCGCCGCCGAACACTCGCATGAATCGCTTGTATTTCGATGGCAGCTGCGTCCCTAGTTCCGCTTCCACCCCAGCAAGATCATCATCTGTCGCGGTCCAGGAGTCGAAGAGTTGAAATCCAGGAGGGTACTTCCTACCCGCCCGTTCTGCGTGGAAGGCGTTAACCTGGACTTCAAACTCTTCGAACTCCATCACTGTCTCCCTGTCGCGTTCTAGCCAGGCCAGTTATCGAACCAAAGGTCAGGCCCGTACTGTCCCCACCCTTGTTCCTGCGAGCGGTACCACCAGTGTAGTTGCGTGTCTTCCGCTCGCATCGCCCCGGTAACGCCCTGATTATTCGCGTTCGGATGGAGCTGGGATCCGGGCCCTCTATGCACAACTTGATCCAATTCATGAATTGGCGATCCGGGCATTTGATCCGCGTGGTGAATCTCAATCCGGTCGCCCAGATGATTCGGGCGCAAGCCGTGTGCACCGCGGCCAATATCGCCACGAGTCCACGGTCCCTCAACCCGAATTGGCGGAACATTCGGGCCCGCACCGGTCGCCGGTGAACAACTGCAACTAACGCCCGGAGGAGTGTTGCCGCAGTTGTGGACGAGGACCGGCGTGTCCCCGACGATCACATAGTACGTGTGGATGTCGGCAACAGTAAGGTCGTGCATCTGTTCATCGCCGCGGTGGTTGCGGACGGCCTCGACCGTGACTCTGGCCCCGTCGATGGTCGAGAGCTGCTCGCCGTGGTGGAGTTTAGCTGCGCTGATCCATTCAGTTCTGGTTTGGCTCCAGAAGGGGTGGTGTTGGGTGGTTTCGAGGATGGTGGTGGAGTTGTCGGCTAGGCGTAGGTCGAGGTCGGTGAGGTCGGTGTCTTGGTTGGTGTGGGTTTGGGTGACGGGTTTGGCTTCGTCGTTTCCGGTTTCGGGGTCGGTGGCGAGGACGAGGTCCCCGACCTTGACCTCGGCGATGGCTTTTGTGGTGCCATTAGCGAGGAGGACGCCGGTAGTTGGTGCGAAGCTGTGTGTGCACGCACCTTTGCCTTTGAATCCGAAGCGAGCGCCACCTGCGAGAGTTGCCGCGCCGATTCCTGATTCCGTGCCGGCTGCTACGGCTGCTTCGACGTCTCCCTCGGCCAGGTTCGACCATGCATTCCACCAGCCGACGTAGATGTCCTTGATCGCAACAGCCGGGCTGATGAGAGCGGAAACGTAGTTTTCGGCGAAAATTTTGCCTGTGTCCCACAGCGCGTCGGTGAGGGACATGTCGCCTTTGTATACGGCGTTCGCGTTGTTGTAGGTCGTTACCCAGCTGTTCTTGATGGCGTCAAAGGTGTCGACGATCGGGCTGACGATTGCGTTTTTGGCACCGGTCAAGAAGCCGCCGAAGACCTTCTTCGCGGTGGTCTTCTTTTTTGGAGGGGTGGGGTTGGCGGGAGGGGTGGTGGTGGTCGAGCGGGACAGTCAGGCGCCAACGGCTGTAGGCAGGCCGCTGACGAGCACGAGGACCGACTAGCCGGGGCCCGCCGCCTGGCTCTTCCCGGCTGAAGCGCCGCCGTCGTTCCTGGCGACGCAGATCAGGCGCCCGCCCCGGGCGGCGACGAACATCTCCGTGCCGGGTATGCCGGCGAGCGCGTCGATGGTGACGTTCAGGTTCGCGGCGGTGACTTCCGCGGCGTCCCCGTCGACCAGTAGTAGCTGGCCTCCGCCGTCGGCCACCGCCATCGCGGACTCGGTTCGCGCAACCTGGCGCGGATCGCCCCGCAGCTCGCCGGACAAGGTGCGGTCGAGGCGGAGCCGGCCGTCTTCGCCGATCACCCAGCTCAACAGGCGCGGTGGCCGGTCGGCGACGCCGAACAGGCGCCGGCCTCGCGACGCCGGCACCGTGACCAGGTGGCTGATCTGCCAGGGGATACCCTCGATGGCCGTCTCCGGTACGGCCACCAGCCCGTTGTAGCGGTCCGCGGCAACAATAGTGAGATTGCCGCCGACCAGTAGCAGGGCCACGGCCGCCACCGGGCGACCCTGGTGCACGGTACGGACGGCAGGTGCGTCGAACTCGACGATCCGTACCTCACCGTCGTCGTTGCCCGCCGCGACCAGCAGGCGGTCGCCGATCTGCTCGGCGACCAGCGCTGTCACGCATTCGTCCTCCGGATCGACCAGCTTCGGGCCGGAGGCGATCCGCAGGCGCAGATGTTCCGGCCCGGCCGTGCCGAGGACCAGCCGAGGGTTCGCGCCGAGTACCACATGCTCGACGTCGGGCTGGTCCGCGGGATAGGTATCTTCGATGCGGACATCGAGGCGCTCGGTAACCGTCCAGAGCACCGTGCCAGTCTCGCCGGCGGTGGCGAGCCACGCCCGGTCACCGAGGCGGGCCGCGGTCACCACAGAGGCGCCCCCGAGATGGTGAATATCCGGCAACGCCTCGGCCCGTCCCCGCCCCGGGTCGACCGCCCAGCAGCGCAGCCTCTCCGCCCCGGCGGAGGCCGCAACCAACAACAGTTGCCGCTCGTCGGCCGCAACTGCGGTCATCGAGGTGACCGGCGGCTCGGCGGCGGCACCCGACGACGCCAGAACCGACCAGACCCGGGCCAGGCCGGTGATTCCACGGGAAGCCACCAGCATCGACTGATCTGTCTCGCCGAGCGGGACGAGGTCTACGGCGGGCTCGCCGTGCTGCATGCGGAGCACCGCGGGCCGGCCCTGGACTGCCGACCTCAGGATGGTGATGGAGCCGGACCAGCCTCCGACCGCCAGCGTGGTGGCCCTCGGGTCGGCGAAGGCGAGGCGGTAGGGGACGTGCCCGGTGTCGTGGTGGCCGATTGGGCTGGCTGGAACACCCGGCCGGAGACGGAAGACCTGGACGATTCCGTTGCCGTCGGCCAAGGCGGCGGTCGCGGTCCCGCGATGAACGGCGAGCGCGATGGGCACGGTGCGTCCGCCGTCGTCGAGTCTCTCGGGCAATCCGGTGTCCCGCAGTTGGGCGCTCAGCCAGACGGCCTCGACGGACTCACCAGCGTTGCTGAGGACGCAGGATCCGCATCACCGCCCGCCACGATCGTGCCGAACCGGAGCCCGGCGTTGGACCGACGATTGGATCGTCGAGCCAATCCGCCATGCGATCAGGTCGGCGTCGGCGCCGGCGGTCAGGAAGGCAGCAGCTCCGCCCGCCGGTTCCAACGGCAGAATCAGCGAGGCCGAGCACCTGTCCTGCAAGAGAGGTGTCGGGGCGGCGGATTCGGAGGGCCGCAGCGGGTGCACGGTGAGGGCGCCGCCCGCCAGCGCGGCGATGAGATCCGTGCCCTGTGGCCCCGGTATCCGGACGAGGTCGCTCAGCTCGGCGCCGATCGAGCAGTGCCAGATTACCGATCCGGCCGAGCGGCCGGTCAGAGCCCAGACGGCGATGCGACCGTCGGGCCAGCCAACGGCGAGCCGCACCAGGCCAGTCGGCGTCCGCCAGGCGCGCAGGACTGGCGGTGTGGCGGCGATGGGCCCGATGGTGATGTCTGGGGCGAGCTCGTGACCGCTCGCGGCCTCGTGCAGGGAGCAACGGCCGCCGGCGTGCGCGAAGATCACGCTCGGCGGCTCGGCGGCGGCACCGGCCGCGACTGGAATGACGGCCTGGCAGCGCCGGGCGACCCCGACGGCGATCGGGGAGGTGTCTGGCGCGCCCGCCGACCATCTGACCGACCAGGGCAGGTGCGGTCCCGCCTGGTCGAGCAGGGCTTTCGCGAGCTCGTCGTGCCCGGCGAGCGCCGCGTGGGCCTGAAGCGCGGCCGCACGCCGGCCGTAGTCGTCGGACGACTCGTACGCGGCGCGGCGCAGCACATCGGCCGCGGCCCGGCACTGAGGCTCGACGGCGGACGACAGCACCGTGGTGGCCGAGAGCCGGTCGACGCGGGCCAGACAGGCCGGATAGTCGTCGATCACCGCGCCGAGCAGGCCGGCGCCGTGGGCGTGGCCGAGCAGGTTGAGCACCGTGTAGGCCTCGGCCTTCGCCCAGTTCGGCCGTTCACCGCCGGCACGGGGGACGCGGTCGACGAGGACACCGACGAAGATCTCGTCGCCGCGGCCGGGCGGGAGTCCCGCGGCGAAGTGCCGGGCGAACTGCTGATGGCGCATCGCGTATCGCCCGGGCGCGGGTGTCGTCAGATAGAAACCGAGCTGCCTGGTCACCGACGCGATGGTTAGGTCCGGATTGCCGGTGGAGCCGAACATGGGCAGCAATACCCGCCAGAGGTCAAGCGGCAGACCGCCACGCAGCGACTGTGCCACGGGCGCGAGCGCGGACCGCGCGTCGGCCGCGCCGGCCGTACCCAGCCGGCGCGAGACGTCGCGCCCGATCCAGTCCTCCAGCTTCCTCGGCCAGTGCAGTGCCTCGCTCCAGCCCCGGCGACGATCACCGAGCACAGGAACGACCAGCATCTCCTCGGTCACGAGTTGGGCGACGAGGAAGTTTCCGGCGGCGACCTCTTCGTGGACTTCCCCACCGATCACATCGACGAGGACATCCATTTCCCAGGTGGTGGTGCCGTACCCGTCCGGCCGTCCGGTGTCGGCTCGCAGCCGGCGTGCGACGTAGGTGGCGACGTCGCGGGCGGAGGCATGCTCATCGCGGTCGAGATCGATGACGATCGGGTGCCAAATCTGTAGGCTTGCCGGTAGCTGCACCTCGCTATTCGTTGCAGCCGGGGCGTGCGGTCGTACGGCGATCACCGTGGTGGCTCGCCGGGAGAGCCAGCCGACCGCCTCCGCCACACCGTCCGGATCTTCCGCCTCGTCGATCGCGTCGATCACGCAGACCGGCGTGGCACCTCGCTCGATCGTCTCGTCGATCCGGTCGCGTATCTCGACGGCGTTCGACTGCGCATCGAGCCCGCGAAGGACCTCAGCCAGAACGGTGTCGGCGTCCTTTCCGCGCGCGTGAACGGCCACGTCGATCGAGCATTTTGGGGTCGAGAGCCGGATCGCCTCGGGCATTGCCGACGGCGCTAAACTCCTCAACACACACACGCCGAGAATCGCGGACTTGCCGGCACCCGGCATGCCGGTGACGACGAGGAGCCCGGGCCGACGCTCGCGGGTGAATTCGCCGATCAGGTCGAGGGAGCGACGCCGGCCGGTGAACCAGAACTCGGTCGCGGAGGCATCGGTGCCACGAGCCGACACGACCCAGTGCCGGGCAATGGCGGTCAACGCTGCCACCGGGCAATCGTTTCGGTGAGGGCGTCGATCGCGATCGCGGCTATCGCCCAACTCGGGAACGGATCCGTGTGGGTGGTCGCATCCTTCCTGGCCGCATCGGCTCGGGCGGTCAGGCCGGCCGCCGCAGCCAGGCGGCTGACCACCTGCTCACCGGAGACCGCGGCCCGCACGATCGCCCGCGCCTCCTCGGCGGCCAGGACCTCGGCCACCAGGCCGGCAATCTCGGATTCGACGTCGGCGTCCGCGGGCCAGCCCGGCCACCGGGTCAGCGCCGCAAGAGCCTCGGCCGGTGCCGGCATGAGAAAGTGCCCCAGAGCGGCCACCTGGCTCCATTCATGGAAGCTCCACAGCGCGCGGTCCAGTCGCTCGCCCATGCCGCTGTGAACGGCGGCCGCGTCGCTGAGCCGCGGGATCGCGTCGAGCTCGCGGAGCGTCCGGACCAGCTCGATGTCGTCGTACTGCAGCCTGCCCGAGTCGTCGAACCAGCGCGTTAGCCGTTCCGACACAATGGTCCGCCAGCGGGCGGCGGCGGGAGGGTGGCTCGTCGGCTGCACAACGAACATCGACCGCTCGTACAGTTCGAGCAGGGCGAGGAATAGGCGTACCGCGGTTAGTCGCAGGGCGATGACTCGGTCGTCTCCTTCTCCGGTGGAGAGCATGTCGTCGAGCTGCAGCGTCACCGCCAACAGATCGGCCGCGGTCTCCTCGTGCGGGCGGCGGCCGAGAAGCTGACTCGGATGGCCGACGGCCGTCAGACCGGAATGGTCTTCGCTGAAGTGCCCGAGCAGGATGTGCGCCGCCTCGTGCGCCAGGACGAAGATGTCGATCTCGCGTACCAGGGCTCCGGCCAGTGCAAGCTCGTCCCGGCCGAGCACGAGCGACGGGTTGACCCCGGCCCGGCCGCCCCCGGCGATCCGTGCAGTAGTCAACCGGAGAGCTTGCGCGGCCGCCGTGATGCCGACCGGGTTGCCGGGCGGCGGATGGCCCAGCAGCGGGGTTCGGCGGCTCACGACGAACAGCTGGGCGATGAGCCAGGTCAGGTTGGACAACCCATGATCCATCATGATCAGATACGAGTTGTCGGGGAACGTTAGGGTGGCGGTCGAGACCTCACCGCCGCTGGTAGCTCCGAGGACCAGCGAGTCGGTGATCTCCGCGAGGCGGCGGGAGACGTGGACGTCCCTGACTCGCTCGCGAAGGGCCGACCACGCGCGCCGCGTGTCGTCGGCGTTGGTGCCCTCGCCGGCGAGCGCGGCTGCGGCTGCCCGGAACTGCGCGGCGAGGCCGGGCTCCATCTGGTCTTGCCGGTAGAGCGTTCGCGCGTGCTCGACGCTCGCCTCGATCACATCGTGCCTCGCCCGTTGGGTGAGCAGGTCGAAGCGGCGCTGGGCCTCGATCATAGCCTCAGCTTATAAGCTGGGGAGGCCGCGTACCGGGGAGGGCATTTGACCGAGATCCGGGTTCTGGTCCAGCTCTGCGAGGAGCTTTCGGACGATCGGCTTCTGGCCGCGCTGGGCTCCGCTCTGGACGGATCCGGGCTCAACGTCTCACCGGTCGATCCGGGCCGCCTGCGCCGGTTCGCCCGGCGGTGGCTCGACGCGAAGACGGCGGAGCTCTGGGAGCGGGCGCGGGCGACGCAGACATATCGCATCTGGGCCGAGACCGCGGGTCCCGAGCAGGTGATCGAGGCCGATGACCTGGCGACCGCGCTCCTGCGGAAGGGTGTGCCGGGGGAGATCGCGGCACCCGCCGCCGTGGCGATGCACCGGGACGAGGTCGCGCGGGCACCGGTCTACGACGTCGCGTTCTCCTGCGCCGAACGGCAGACGGAATACGTTCAACTGGCGGTGTCCGCCGTGCGGGCGACCGGCTTGTGCGTCTTCTTCGAGAAGGAGATGACATACGAATGGTGGGGCAAGAACTTCATTGTGGAAGGGCGCCGGGTGTACGGCCGGAGCGCCCGGTATTTCGTGCCCTTCTTCTCGGAGGAGTACCTAAGTGAGCCCCGACCGCGCGATGCCCTCGAGTGGGCCATGTCCGCCGCCGTCGAGCGCGGTGACGACTACATCCTCCCGGTCGTTGTCGGCGATGTCAGCGTTCCGGCCAACCTGCTCGGACCGAACATCGGGTACCTACGAGCCGACGAGCACTCCCCGGAGCAACTGGCGGCCGCGCTGCGGGCCAAGGTCGCGGCATCCCGCGCCAGCGACGTCGAGCCGCGGGACATCGGAGTCATCGTGCGCGGCGTTCGAGGTAGTCAATGATCTTACCCCAGAGCGCCTCGACGAACTCGTCGACGGGGAGCACCTGCTCATTGCCACCCAGGCTCAGGTCGGTCACCTGCACCTTGGGCAACCCGGCCTGCCGGTCCCAGACAGCAGACACCCAGCCGTTGACGCCGTGTCTCGTCCCGCTCGGCCACCCGAAGCTCATCGAGAGCCGGTCACGGTCGCGGAACACGCCGTTCACGTCGAACCATAGGCTCAGGCTGCACGCCGGCTCCACGGCCCGGGTGACCCGGATGTCGACACCGAGCTCGTCCCGGCCGACCTCGCACGAGTATCCGAAGGGTTCGAGCGTAGCCGCGGCCGACCGGCGGAAACGCGATTCGACGGTGTCGAGTGCGGATTCAAGCATCGCCCGCGGGGCGAACGATGTCGGTGCAAGGCGAGGAGCTCTCAGCGGTGCCGACGCGTTCGCGCGGGTCTCCTTCAGCTTTGCGGCCAGCCGGTCGGCCAGCTCGGCCGGCGAGTGGTCGTCGGCCTGTAGGTAGGCGATCGCGGGGCCTAGTAGCTCGCGGGGCACGCTGACGTCGCCGACGAGGACCGGAAGGATGTAGACGTCGGGGCGCTGCTGAGCCTGCTCGAGGGCGGCGTTGAACTCGTCCTTCGGGTACGGCTTAACCAGGTACTCGTTCGAGATAAACGGCACGAAGAAGCGGGGCTGGGCGCCGCCATACGTCTTGCGGAACTCGAGAATTAGGTTCCGTCCCCAGAGCTCGGTCGTCATGTTGCGGTCGTAGAACACCTTGAGGCCGAGCCCTTCGCACGCGCGGACGAACCGCTCGGCGTAGGCGCGTTGCTCGCCGGCGAAGGAGACCGCCACATCATAGGTGTATGCCGGGTCGTCCACGGACGCAATAATAGTGCGCAATTGGCGGGTGCCGACGAACGAGGAATCTACGGTTTCTCGCCACCGGCGTGACCTTGTGGGGCTTCTCGCCAGTCGAGCAAACGGTGCGCAGCAGCGTCGACTACCTGCTCGCCCAGATCGCCGAGGGATGGGCCTTCCGGCCCCGCAAGACCGATCTTGTTGCTGAGATGGGTGACTACGCCCGGGTCGGCCTGGCCACCGGTTGCGGAGGCTCTGGCCCTAGCTTCAGCGGCTGGTCACCGGGAACAGGCTGATGGCGCAGCGGATGGCCGAGCTGAGCCAACGGGTGCTCATCGTCGAGCTCGACCTGAACGGGTTTGCGGCCGGCGCTCGCCGCTTCGGCGATGACAGTTGGCTGACCCAGTTCGACAACGGGCTGCTCCTGACGATCCTCGGCCCTCTCGCATCAGTCCGGCGGACACTTCGGTCCCGCAGCAGGTGTACTACCTCGTCGGGCCGGCCCAGGTGGAGCCCCAGACCGACGAGATGATCTGCTCGAGGCCGGCACCGCCCTCGCCCCCGGCCAGGCTCTGGCTAATCAGCAGATCGCAACCGGCTGAACATCTCGCCGCACACCGTGAACTACCACCTTCGACAGATCTTCCGAAAGCTGGCGATAGGCTCCCGGGTGCACCTCGCCATGCTTGCCCGCTCCGATCACGAAGGGCATGACCGAGCATGACGGACCACGACGTCTTCCTCTCGTTTGCCGGGCCGGACCGCCGGAGCGCCCAGCGTCTCGCCGAGGCTCTGGGCCGGCGTGTGGACGTCTGGCTGGATGAGAAGCTCCCGGTGGGGAGGGGCATCACGGCCGAGATCGAGGAGCACCTGAACCGGTCCAAGATCATGGTGACTCTCTACTCGGCGGCCTATCCGTCGCGGTCGGCCTGCCAGTTCGAGCTGACCGCGGCGTTTCTGGCCGGAGCGCGCGAGGGGGATCCGCTCCGGCGGATCTTGGTGGTCAACCCCGAGGCGTACGAGCATCATCTGCAGCCGGTGCAGCTGGCCGACGTCAAGTTCGCCCGTTGGCCGCAGCCCTCCAACGCCCGGGATATGGCGGCCCTGGTCAAGGCCGTGGCCGCTAAGGCCGCCTCGGTCGAGGGCACCTTTGGCGACATCGGCTTCACCGCGCGCCCCACCTGGTATCCGTACGGGGTGGCGGGGGTGCCGTCGTTCGTGGGGCGTTATCGCGAGCAGTGGGAGTTGCACACCGCGCTGCATCGGGCCGATGTCCCGATGATCACCGCGGTCGCGGGCGGCTTGGTGGCCGGGCTGGTCGGCATGGCGGGAAGTGGCGGGTCGACACTTGCCGCGGCGTACGGGTGGAACTTCGGCGAGGCATTCCCCGGTGGCGTCTTCCGCACGAGTCTGTCCGGGGCGGCCTGCGCCGATGTCCTGACCCGGTACGGCGACGAGATGCGCACGATCGCGACGGCGCTGCGGCTGCCGTTCGCCGATCGCGCCGGTCGGGCGGAGCTGAGCGCCGCGGTCGCCGATCACCTGCGCACCGCCGGCCGGCCGGCTCTGTGGATCATCGACGACGTCCCGCACGGGATCGACCGTGGTGTGCTCCAGCAACTGGTGCTGCCGGCCGGCACGACGGTGCGCACGCTCATGATCGGCCGTCGGGACATGTTCGAGTGCGGCGCACCCGTGGTCGAGATCGGAGCGATGTCGACGGAGGACTCGGTGGCGGTGCTGCGTTCGGCCCGCGAGCCCGACGACGGCGAGGAGGATCTGGCCGCCGAACGCGTCGCGCGCCGCCTCGGCGGTCATCCCTTCAGCCTCGGACTCGTGGCCGCCCGGCTGACGGATCGGCAGAGCCTTCTTTCGTACGCCGACCAGCTCGAGCGGATCGACAGCGATCCCGCCACGCTCGAACCCGCCGTCGCCCTGCTCGACGACGTCCTCTCCGGGCTGGATCACGGCCCGGAGCTCATGCTGCAGATCGCCGCGCTGCTCGCGCCCGCTCCGATCCCGGCCCGGGTGCTGGCCGACATCGCGACCGCGGTCGAACCCGGCAGCACGCCCGTCGACGACCTGGTCGAGCTTCGCCGCCGGCAACTGGTCTGCCGCACGGTGGACCAATGGCAGGTCCACGCCATCGTGCTGGACGCGGTGCGGCGGCGTCCGCCGGTCCTACCGGCCGGGCACCTCGCCGCCGTCGCCGCTGACCTGCTGTCGGCCGACCCGCCGACCGCACCGGTGGCACCTCACCTCGCCGCGCTCGCCGACCGCGACGTGCTCGACGACCCACACTCGGACCGGCTGCGCCGCCGGCTGGTCGAGCACTACCGCCACCACGGCGAGCCGGTGGCCGCGGCCGGACAGTGGGACCGGCTGCTGGCGGCGGGCGGGGAGACGACGGCCGATCTGGTCGCCGCCGCGACCGCGCATCTGACGGCGGGCACGTTCGAGCGGGCAATCACGCTGGCTCGACGAGCCCCGGTGCCGGCCGGGCGGCGGCTGGTGGCCGAGGGACTGGACGCCCTCGGCCGGTTCGGCGAGGCCAACGGCTGGTGGTCGCAGGTCGGGGTGGTGTCCGCCTCGCCGGACGACGAGATCGCCTACATCCGCAGTCGTCGCCTGCGCGGCGAAATGCGCCACGCCCGCGAGCGGGCCGAGGCTCTCGTCGCCCGGCTTGTCGGCTTGGACGACGATCGGCTGCAGTCCGCCCGCATCGAGCTGGCGGTCATCCAGCTGTCCACCAACCAGCAGCACGAGGCCCGCGGCACGGCCACCAGCGTGGTCGCTCACTATGCCCGCCTGGGACTGCCCGAGCACGACAACGCTGTCGCCGCCCAGGCGGTACTCGCGCAGGCCTGGCTCACCCTGCACCTTTTCGAGTTGCATCCGGACCGCAGCAAGTGGGAGGAGTCGGCGCGCAAGCTGTGGGCGACCCGGGAACAGCTCCGCCGGTCGCACGGCCCGCTCAACGCCCGCACCCTCGGCACCGACGTGGAGTACGGTTTCGCCCTGCTCTGCCTCGGCCGCCCGCGGGACGTGCAGGCCCACCTCGGCGAGACGATCGAGGCACTGCGCCGCCGGTACCCGATGGGGCACTACACGATCATGCGCACGACGTTCCTGCTCGCCCAAGCCGGGGCGCAGCTGCGCGACTACGACTCGGCCCGCGAGCTCTTTCAGACCGCCTACGACGGCCTGCGCCGTACGCTCGGGCCGCGGCACCCGGAGACGCTGGCCGCGCAGTATGGGCTCGGAGTGGCACTCGTTCTCACCACCTCCAGGTGGGACGGAATCGGGCTGATCTGGCAGGTGCTGCGGACGGCGCCGTCGGTGGTCGGCGTCCGGACCGACATGTTCGGCCAGAGCCTGATCGCAGTCCTCTTCCTGCCCCTGCTGCCCCGCTGGGTGCTCCGCCTGATCGACTCGCCCGCACAATAGAATGGCTCCGTGACCAACAATGCCGAGGTCTACGACATCGCGGTTTCGTTCGCCGGGGCGCAGCGGGACCAGGTCGAGGCCATCGTCCGGGCCTGTCAGGCCCTGGGACTGAACGTCTTCTACGACAAGGACAAGACGGTCGAGTTCTGGGGGCGCAACTTCATCACCGGTATGCGCACGGTCTACGGAGCGACGACCCGCTACGTCGTGCCGTTCCTGTCCAGGGAATACCTCGCGAGCGCGTACCCGATGGACGAGTACCAGACCGCGTTGGTGCGCGCCATCGAGATCAGCGCGGACAGTTACCTCCTGCCGATCCTCGTAGGGCCGGTCGAGGTACCGGCGGAGCTACTCAGCCCGGCGATTGGTTACCTCCGCCTGGAGGATTACGAGCCCGCCCGGCTCGCGCAGATCATCGCCGACCGGGTCGGTGTGACAAACCAGCCTCAGCCCAAAACGTCTGGGCTACGTCCGGCCTGCGGCTCCCCGGCGACCCCATAACACGCGGGCCGGGTGTCCAGGTTCTGAACGAGATCCCGCTTCCGGCCTCGGCCATCTGCTCCAGCTGGCGAGAAGCCGCTCCTTCCGCATACAGGTCGAGACTACGGCGCGGGATAACGCTGAAGGCGAACATCTGTGCGGCTTAGCCTGCCTGACTCAACGCACTCTCCTGCCGCCGCGAGTGCGATGGGCCGTAGAAGAGCCCAGCGCGGCGAAAGGGAGGAACACCTCTCGGCCGTCATCGATCAGAAGCTTTAACATCGCGTGGTGCATGCGGTACAGATGGTGGATGGCCGACGTCCCTGTGCGCTTCGCCATCCTGGGTCCGGTGCGGGTCGTCGCTGACGGGGGCCGGGTCGTCGGCGCCGGCGGTCCAATCCCCCGGGCCGTACTGGCCCTGCTCCTGGCACGCGGCAGCATCGGCGCCTCGCTGTCCGAGATCATCAGCTCGGTGTGGGGCGAGGGCGCGGCCACCGAGGACACCGCCTACCACCACGTCTCCGCCGTCCGGAAAGTACTCCGGCAGGCGGGAGCCGACCTGGTCACCAGGGAGAACCGCTACTACGTCGCGGTCGAGCGCGACGAGGTGGACTGGCATCAGTTCCGCCGGCTCGTCGAGCAGGCCGGCGCGGCGCGCGAGGCGGGCCGATGGCAGCTGGCGGCGGACCGGCTGCGAGCCGCCCTCGACCTGTGGCGCGCCGAGCCGCTGGCGGACATTAACGACCGGCTCGAGCCGCTGCGCCGGCAGATGACCGACAGCCGCCGCCATGCCGTCGATCTCCTCGCTGAGACGCAGCACAGGTTGGGACGGTACGCCGAAGTGGTCCAGCTGCTGTCCGACGAGGTCGGCACCGACCCACTGCGGGAGGGCACCGCGGCGTTGCTGATCGACGCGCTCACCGCGGTGGGCCGGCGCGACGAGGCGGGCGAGGTCTTCACCCGGGTCCGCCGCCGCCTGGACGCCCACGGACGGCAACCCGGTGGCCGGCTTATCGCGGCGCATCGGCGGAGTCTGCGGGACGACGCGGAGCCGGCGCCGGCGGCAACCGCCGATCGGCCACTCTCCGGGCTGCCCCGGGCCGACCCGCACTTCACCGACCGGGAGGAGGCGTTGGCACGCGTCCGGGCCGCCCTCGACGGTTCCACGGACGCCTCGTTCTGCGTCATCCACGGCATGGGCGGCTCGGGCAAGACCGCCCTCGCAGTCCGGGCCGCCGTGCAGCTGCAGGACTCCTTCCCCGACGGCGTCATCTTCCTGGACCTGCGCGGCTACTCCGGGCGGGACACTGCGCTGACCCCGGCCGAGACACTGGACCGGCTGCTTCGCCGGATGCGGGTGGACGGCGCGCAGATCCCGGTCGACCCGGAGGAGCTGGCCGCCTACTTCCACGACCTGATCGACGACCGGCGGCTGCTGCTCGTACTCGACAACGCCCAGGACGCCGCCCAGGTCCGCCCGGTGCTGCCCCGCGCCGGCGCCTCGGCGGCCATCGTGACCAGCCGGCGGCGGCTGATCTCCCTGGAGGGCAGCTCGGTGCCGCTGGACGTGCTCGATCCGCCGGACGCGATCAGGCTCTTCCAGGTCGTCGTCGGAGGCGAGCGGGACGACGCTGATCCCGGCGTGCTGGCGCGCATCGTCGAGTTCTGCGGGCGGTTACCGCTGGCGATCCGGATTGCCGCCGCCCGGTACCGCGCTCACCCCGGCATCTCACCGGCGGATTTGGAGGCGCTGCTTGCCATGGAGTCGTCGCGGCTCGGGCATCTCGACGACGACGAACGCAGCGTCGCGGCCTGCTTCCGGATCTCGCTGGACGATCTGCCCGGCCAGGTCCGCAAGACGTTCCTGCTGCTCGGCACCACCTGCGCCGGGGCCTTCGACGCTCACGCCGCGGCTGCGGTGGCCGACCTCCCGGTCCACGAGGTGACCGGTCAGCTGCGGCTGCTCGCCGACCGGCATCTGGTGTCCGAACGGCTGACCGGCCGCTACCAGTTTCACGACCTGATCGCGCTCTTCGCCCGCGAGCACTCGTCGACCGCGGTGCCGGCCGGCGAGCGGGCCGTTGCGCTGCACCGGCTGGCCGACCACCTGCTGCGGACCGCCGACCTGGCCGATCGGATCATCACCCCGCACCGCTACCGGGTGCCGCTCGAACTGCTCGACCGAGACGCCGCGGTGCCGTCCTTGCCGGACTACGACAGCGCCCTGCGGTGGCTGACCGTCGAGGACGGCAACCTCCAGCAGGTTTGCCTGGACGCCGCAGCAGCCGGGCTGGACCGGTTGTGCTGGCAGCTGGCCTACACACTGCGCGGCTACTACTTCCTGAGTAAGCGCTGGCATCCGTGGACGGTCACACACGAGGCGGCGCTGGCCGCGGCGACCCGGCTCGGCGACCGCCGGGCGATGGCCATGACCGCGAACAACCTCGGCCTGGCGTACCTGGAACAGCACGACCGTCAGCGAGCCGCCGCGCATTACTGGCGGGCCCGGGAGCTGTTCGGCGAGGTGGGCGACGCGCATGGGGAACACACCGCGGCCGCCAACCTGGCCTGGCTGTATTACGACGAGAGGGACTTCGTGCGGTTCCTCGACGAGATGCGGCCGGTCTACGAGTTCTACCGGAGGGAGAAGTCCGAGCGCAATGCGGCCATCACGCTGCGCGGCATCGCGCTGGCCGAGGCTGAGCTGGGCCGGGCCGCCGAGGCGGTCGCCGACCTGCTGGTCGCTTTGGAGGTCTTCGAACGGCTCGGCCTGCGGCTGGACGCGGCGATGGCGCTCAACGCACTGGGCGAGATCTACCAGCGCACCGGTCACCTTGGGTCGGCGGTTGAGCGGTTCGAGCAGGCGGTGGTCGCGGCGGAGCAGTCGGGCAGCGGGTACGAGCAGGCGCGTGCCCACCACCGGCTGGGCGAGCTCGCCGCCGCCGATGGTGACCCGCGGCGGGCGCGTGAGCAGTGGAGTCTCGCGGTGGACGGGTATCGTCAGCTCGGTGCGGCACAGGTCGCCGAGGTCGAAGCGCTGCTGGACGGCCTCTGAAGGTGATCTGAAACCCGGTCAGTGACGTTTCAAATTGGCGGTCGAGGACGTTCAGCCGGATCCCCAAGTCGACTTCCGACGATCGTTCCATGGGACCTGACCAGGACATTCTCGACCAGATCCTTCAGTACGCCCTCCGCTGGCTGATCGGCTGGCTGGCCGAGGCAATCGTGCGGACAGTGTGGCGGCGGGCACGGTCGGCGGTGATCCGCCGGGCGACCTCGCCGGCCCGCTCGATCAAATCGGCCGCGCGACCGCAGTCCGGCGACCGCCGGAACCGTGGCAACCGGAGCCCCGTGGCGCCGCGCCGCCCGGGTGGGCCGGCACGGCAACCGGGCGGTGCGAAGAGCCGGGCGCGGCGGCGGGCCGGGCGTAAGCGCCGCTCGTAACGTGATCGTCAGGGCGGATGATGTCGAAAAAGGACAGCCGCTTTCCTTCACCGGTGCAACTACGATAAGCATCCAATCAGTAGCCTTGGGCATTGATGTGCGTGCGGCTCGGGTCGGGGTGACCGGATGGAACCGTTCATTGTCTTCGTCGCTTACGCGAGCCGCGACGGGTTCGATTTCGCCTGTGAACTGGTCACCTGGCTGGAGAGCCGGGATCCACCGATCAACGCCTCGATCGACCGCGACAACATCCAGAACAAGGCGTGGGACGGGCGGATCGAAGACCTCATCCTCGGCGCGGACCTGGTGCTCCTGGTGCTCACCGACGCTTCCGCCGCGAAGAACTCCTACGCGCGCGACGAACTCAGGGTGGCTCGCAACTGGGGCAAGCCGATTTGGGCGGTGCGGCCGCCCGGGAGCCAGGCGGACCCGCCGGTGACCGTGCAGGGCACTCCGATCGACGTGGACTCGCCTCACGGCGGCTGGGACCATCTCGAGCATGAGCTACGGCTCTGCCGGCCGGTCAACCGCACGGTCGAGATGCTGACCGCCCAGGTAGAGAAACTGGAAGAGCAGGCCGACCGCGCCCAGGGCGAGGAGCGGAAGACCCTGTCCGCCATGGTTGGCCGGCTCCACGCCGTCATCCAGTGGGAACGGCGACGGGCCGCCAACCCGGCCGAGGCCGCCGCCGACGTGCGGCGGAAGATCGACGAGGGCCGCCACCAAGACGCCGCGCCGCCGAGCCGGGAGACGATCGACGGCACTTTCCAAATCATTGAGGCACCACCGGCCATCACGAGCGCCGGCGTGCACGACCGCCACTCCGAACGTGAACTGTTGCTCCGTCACCTCCACCATTCGCGGACTCGGCTGGTGGTCCTCCGCGGGCGGTGCGGATCGGGCAAGACTGCGCTGCTCAACGACCTCATCCCGCAGCTGAAGAAGAGTGGCTACGCAGGTGTGGCCTACGTATCCACGCACGGCCCGCGCCGGGTGACCGCACACCTGCTGCTGGAGAGGCTCGCCCGGATGATGCCCCATGCTGGGGACCGGGAACGAATGCTCGAACGCGTCGGCGACCAATCGCACGACTGGCGGCAGAACATGGCAGCGATCCTGGACGCGCTCGGCGACATCTCCCTGCTGCTGATCGTTGACAACGCTGAGGAGCTCGTCGCCGACTACCGGCTGACAGATGTGCATTTGCGCGAGTTCGCGCACATCATAGGCAGTAAGTCGGGCCACGGCGTGCGGGTGCTCTTCGTCTCCCAGGTGGAGATCCGCCGCCTGACGAACCCGCCAGTCCACGCGCCGCAGGTGGACATCCCACCAGGCCTTCCGCCCGAGTTCGCGGCGGACTTCTTCCGCGGTCTCGACGAGGGTGGAGTTGCCCGCCTGGCTGATGTCAGCGGGGCGACGATGCGGCGTGTCCACCGCCTGACCCATGGGCGCCCGAGAGCGATGGAACTCCTGTACGCCGTCCTGCGCAGTGAACCCGGGTCGGATCTCGATGAGCTGCTGACCTCGGCGACGAAGGCGGCCGGCAAGGGCGACGGCAGCGTGTACCTGATCCGCCGAGCCACGCTAGCGCTGCGAGGTCCAATGCAACGGGTTCTGCAGGCTCTGGCCGTCTACGACCGGCCGGTCCGGGCGTCGGCGGTGAGCTGGCTGCTCGCACCGTACGACACCGGCCTGGACAGTGCCGGGGTCCTGGAGCTGCTCTGCGATCGGCGGCTCATCCGGCGCGACGGCGACCTCTATCACCTGCCACGCGGCGATGAAGACGCGGTTAACGGGCGAACCGTGCTGGACACCATCCAGCTCGGTTCGCCCGGCGACCGCGAAGTGGACCCGACCCGCTATACCCGCTATACCCGCTACGCCCTCTGGCATCGTGCAGCCGAGTACTTCCGTAGGGTCCGTGAGCTGGAGATCCGGGTAGTGGACCTGAACGACCTGGGCGCACACTTCAGCGAGATCGAGTTGCGGCTGGCCGGGCGCGAATACCCCGGGGCCGCCACCTTGATCAATGAAGTGGACGAGCACCTCAGTCTGTGGGGCTACCGCTCCCTGATCATCCGCCTCCGCGAGCGCCTTCTCGGCGAGCTCGGCGACGTGTACTCCGACCTGGAGAACCGCTACGAGCTGGCCAGCGCCTATCTCGATGCTAGTGAACCGGACAGGGCCATCGCGTTATTGACGAAGGCACGCGCGTCTGCTCTCTCGCCGGAGGCGGAGGACGCGTTTCGGGTGCAGCTCGCCAAGGCACGCCTGGTAAAGGGCGAGCTGGACGCTGCCGCCACGCTGTATCGGAACCTGCTCCATCAAGGCAATCCGCTGGTCCTCGGTATCAGCCGCCTCGGCCTGGCCAGCTGCCTGGCAGAGCTCGGGATGGTGGACAAGGCGCTGGATCAGTATGCCGCCGCCCTGGAAGTCATCGACGACACCGAAAAGGAGGCGGCGTCCGTCTTTCTCAACCAGGGGCTGCTGCAACAGCAACTCGGCCAGCCGCTCACTGCACTGCGGTTGATCCAGCGCGCACGCCGCCTGGCCGAAGGGCACTCGGACGCCCAACTGGCCGCGAAGTGCGTCGACGCCATGGCGCAGGTTCACATCGACATGGGACAACTCGACCGGGCACGGCGCCTCGCCGACGAAGCGATCAAGGCCGCGGCCGACGCCGGGAACGCGGATCTGTGCCGGGAGACCTACTCCACCCGGGCGCTGGCGCTGCTCCTCGGCGGTGACCTCGTCGCGGCCCATGATACGGCCCACGCCGCGACGCGATTCTTCGAGAACAGCCGCCCGTTCGCAGCGGTCGCTCTGCTCGGCATCACCCAGGTACGCCTGCAGAAGATGGAGTCGGCGGAAGCCTCGTTCGGCCGCGTGCAGCGTGACATCAGTCCGCTACTCCGGCCGAAGAATCCCGCCGTCCAGCTACTAGACCTCAACGGTCTCGCCTTCGCAGGTCTGGCCCGCGCGGAGGGTACCGGGGATTTGGATCCGGCGATCAGCGCATACCGACAGGCGCGTAGGCGGACTCGCGCGCCGGGCGTGGTTCTGCGGGCGGTGAGGTTGCTCGACGAACTGCTCGACGGGGACGATTCGCCTCAGGCCCGGCAGGCCATGCAGGCTGCGGTCGGCTTGGATGGAGCCTGACGGTCAGGCTCTTCTGGCACAGACGGGGCCGACACCGAGCCGGATGCTCCGTTTACTCCGCAGCTTGCGTCCACAGACTCTGCAGAACTTCGCCGGGCTGCCCCGTGGGACGAGCTGCCGGAACTTCAGGTTGGGGATGTCGCCCTTTCGTTCCACCATGTCGGGAAGAATCGACCCGCATCGCAGCGCGTGTCCATGACGCAAAGTAGTCGCATGATCCCCAGGGGTAATGGCGGGCCCGGGCGGCTGCCTGACCCGCTCGCCCGCTTCCACTGCCGAGGCCCCAGACCGCCCCACTCCGCCGACCATGGCAGCGCCCTGCCAGGTCGACGGCGGCAGCATCGCGCTCTGTGACGGCACATCCCGGCCACGCCCGCACCACCACTGGCGATGACATCCGCACTTGACGAAGATCGGATCGTGCTCCGAGTCGCCGTCACAGATCCGTTCCCGTTGTTCCGCCATGGCGTGCGCATGGCTCTGGCCGAGGCGGGTTTCGACGCGGAGTCCCCCACCGATCTGCTGACCTGGGCCCGGATCGACGAGCCCCGGCTGCTGCTGTTCACCGTACGGACCGCGCAGGACTGGGACCTGCTGTCCGAGCTGTGTCAGGCCCGCGCCGGCACCACGGTCATCGCGGTTCTGGAGGACGCCAGCATGCCGGCCTCGGTCCGGGCGCTGAACGCCGGCGCGGCCGGGATCCTGCCCCGCGACGCGACCCTGCCCACGATGCGTGAGGTGGTCGGGGCCGCCGCCCGCGGCGACAGTCTGGTGCCGACGTCCGTGCTACGGGCCCTGACCGAGCGACAGCCCGCCGGCGAACCGGCGACGGCGGCCGGGCACCCGTCCACCGCCGAGCGGGAGTGGCTGAGCCTTCTCGCCCGGGGCGACAACGTCGCCACGGTGGCGGCCCGGGCCGGCTACTCGGAGCGCATGATGTTCCGGCTGCTACGCGACCTCTACACCAAGATCGGTGCAGCCAACCGCACCGAAGCCATGATCATGGCTCGCGACGAGGGATGGGTCTGACTGGCGTACCGAATGGTCTGAGGTCTCATGCAATTACCAGGCATACGCCGGGGAAGGCGGGCCACCTAGCAGGGCGGGCGCGTCACGCGCTCGCCTCTGCGGATACAGGTGCCCGCGACGGGCACCTGTACGTGGCCATCGACCGCAGCAGGCATGTCGGCGTGAGCGACTCCAACGTCCGCGTCGAGGCGCCTCCGCGCGGATCCTGCCCCCGGCGCGCGACGCCGACGGAACAGTCCTTCTCTCAATCACCCACTACAGAGCCCCACGCGGCATCAGTCCCACCATTTCCACCAGTCTTCTGGCGCTGGCTGAGCCGGCACCTCCGGCGACGAGCGGTGCTGGTGCTTCCCGAGATCGCCGGCTGGAGTGCAGTTGCGGAACGGGTCGTCGTCGCCGCAGAGGATGGGCAGCTGGTGATCGAGGTCTCGCAGCCAGGGCAGCATGCCGGTCATCTGCAGCCGGGCCTGTTCCCAGCCATACCACAGGGCCGTCAGCCGGGTCACTGCTTCGTCGTGTCGCCACCACTGCTCGCACCAGTGCCAGCGAGTCATTCCCACCTCGCCGACCGGACGCGGGAAGGTCGGCAGCAGGTACATGGTCACCCAGTCTTCGACGGTCGAGTAGAGCGGCGGCTGATCATCCCCGTCATCAGCGTGGGCACGTTCGGCTTGGGTCTGTTGCAGGTTGGCAACGTGTGCCGCCAGCCTCGCTACCTCAGCAGCGAGCTCGTCGAGCTGGGTAGCCGCGTCCGTGCGGATCGACGTCATCGTGTCCTGCCTCGCATCGGCACCGCGACGACCGCTGCCGCGGATTGTTTTCCGGCGACCGCCGTGTTGACCTGCACCACGCGAAGCTTCGGGAAGGCCTGTGCCCAGGCCGGTGTCGCAAGCGTGTCAGCATGATGGAGCGCAGCTGCGGTGGCGACGGTGTGATCGGCGTTGTCGTCGTGAAGGATGCTCGCCGACTGCCCGGCTGCATGCTCGTCTGCAGGGGTGCGGGGGTCGTCGACTGTCCCGCCGTCGCGGACCCCCTCGCCGCGTTCAGCAGCCGCTCGGCTCTGCAGGTCACGGGCCAGGGCCTCCTCCACGTGGCTGCGAGCCAGGCGGATCGCCTCGACCGGCCGCCCGGCAGCCTCGCCGGCCCTGACGGCCTGATTCATCTCCGCGGCGAGGTCGCGCAGGAGCTGCACCGGCTCGCCTGCGGGCAGTTTGCCCGTGGCACGCCACTGGCGCTGTAGCTCGTCGAGGGCTTCGGGCCGTACGTGCTCGGCCAGTTTCATCGCCTCCTGCCGGACAGCGGCGTCGAAGTCGTCAACGAGCGCACGACCGCCGTGTGGCAGTGCGACCGGCCCGTCAGGCGTGATCCCCGGCCTGTCGGGGGTGCCGCCGTGAGCGTGGGCGCCGCGGTGGCGGTGACTGGTACGGGCGTCGCTCTCCCACACCTCCCGAGCGGCGGCGCGCATGGCTTCGGGGGTCGAGGTTCCGGCCTGCCTGTGGCGCTTGTAGGCGGCCATCAGGTCGGGGCGGAACTGGCGCAGTCGTTGCTCGGCGAAAGTGGCCTTGTTGACCAGCCAGCCACCGTCGAGGGATCCCGCCATCCGTTCGCGGTCCGCGCGTACCTTGGCGGCCAGGCGGTCGGCCTCACGCCGTGCCGCCGCGGCGGCCTCGTCTTGTTGGGCCTGGCGTTCCCGTTCGGCGGCCTTGTTCTGGATACCGACGGCGGCCCAGCGGGCGCCGGCCTCGCCGACGGTCGCCATCGTCGCCAGCCCTTGCAGGAACTGCTGGCGGGTCTCGGCCATCGGGTCCTCATGTTGCTGCGGGTGCGGCACGTGCACCTCCCCTGTCTGGTCAGCGGCCGCGCGCAGCACGCCGGCCGCCTCCCACAGTCGGCGCGGATGTAGGTGTGACAGTTGGCGGCAGCGTTACCGTCGGCTGCGAGCCGCCCGCTACCAACCGCAGCGCCTTCGCGGCGGTCCGGGCCGTGTCGGCCTGGTGGAGGCGCTGCTGGGCTCGTCGCAGCTGCTCCAAGGTGTCGGCGAGCCGGGCCAGGTCCATGACCAGTGCAAGGGCGGCGATGGCGTCGTCGTTGCCGGAGATACGGCCCATGAGCGCTACCAGCCGCGACATGGCCCGCATCTCCTGAGAGCGGCTGGTCGACCGATGGACCCGCCCGTACAGGTCCCGGGCTGCCCGGTCGAAAACCTCGGCGGCCCGGTGCAGAGGCCCGCGCCGGTCACGCTCCATCGCATACGCCAGGCTGGTGAGCAGGTCCGCTGCAGCGACCGCGGTCGCCTGCGCCCGGCCGGGTTCGGTACAGGCGTCGCGGCGGATATCGTCGGCGGCGGCAGTGGCCACCGTGGCGGCCTGGCGCATCGCCTCGATGCGCTCGATCCGACCGGGCGTTGGCGCTGCCGGTAGCAGTGTCGGGGTGCCCCAGCGCAGCCGCAGCTTCGGCAGGGTCATGTCGGGCGCCAGCCGGCCTCCGCCGAAGTACACTGGCTGTCTGCCGGCGGTGCGGGCGCCGGGAAGCGCTACCGCGTACCCGGTGATCTGCCGGGGATCGGTGCTGCTGCGCCGGAGTCGGACCAGGACCCCTGCGTCGCGGAGCCGGGCGAAGAACTCCTCCTCGGAGGCAGCCGCGGCGACGGCCGTGCGTACGCGGCGGCGCAGCTCGTCGCGGGGCGTCTGAGCGCGGCCGGCGCGACGGGCCTTGCTGACCTCGACCGGGTGGGGGCGGCGGTGGGCGGTCCGGTCAGCCGGCGGGACCCGGCGGTGCAGGTTGTAGCGGCGGGCGACGTTGTAGGTGGCCTTGACGCAGCGCGGGTAGTCGTTGCGCATCCAGTTCGTTCGGCCGTCCTCCCGCACCAGGGTGGCGACGATGTGCACGTGATCGGCGGCGTGCCGCATGGCGATCCACCGCAGACCCGGATCGGTAGCCGTGGTGGGCGGAGGGAGGATACACCACGAGCAAGCCGTCAGTAGGGTTGGCGGCCAGGAACACGCGGTCGCCGGCGGTGAGTTCGCACCAGTGTCGGACGGCCGCCGGCAGGTGTAGATGGCCTTGGCCGCTGACGGTGAAGACGCCCTGCCGGTCCAGCCGGATGACGATGACTCCGGCGCCCTCGCGGATGTGCAGGCGGGTGCCCGGTGCCCAGCCGAGGGCTCGAATGACCGCCCGGTCGGCGATCCGGCCACTGCTGTCGATGGCAGCCAGGCCGTAGACCATCGTGCCGGCGCGCGGCGACGGCAGCACCGGCAGGGGCAGCGGCGGGCGGCGAGTCACTCCACTCCGAAGCCTGCGGGAACCCTGCCCCCGGCCGGCCAGCGTCACCGGCGGGATGACGGGTGCCAGAGAACGATCAGACACGACAATCGCCCCCGATCGGGACAGAGTCGATCGAGGGAGTCGCTGAGCTGAGAGTTGCGTGGTCAAGTGCGCTTGACCACCAGTACGCGAAACACAGCATGGATGCTGCAAATTGGTGTCCGAGGGACAACACAAACCAAAACCCAACCGGGTCCGACGCTGGCAGCGTCAATCCCGTTGCTATAGAGCCTGTTTCTGATCTTCCTGACGAGCGTTGTGGTAGGTGCCAGGGAGCTCGGCGTGGCGGCTATCAATCGGTGACGGGCTCTTGGTAGGCAGACGGTTCCTACACCCCTGCTGTCCCAAGAGCCCGCCGTGACATTGAACCCTGCCCAGCGTGCAGCTGGCCAGCAGCCCCATGCCGTTTGCGGCTGTGGCTGCGTGACCCGTCCCCGCCGCTATCCCTCCGACACCACCGACGCCGAGTGGGAGATCCTCGAACCGCTGCTGGCCCCGCCTGCCTGTCGTCGCCGCACCGGTGGCCGGCCGGAGAAACATCACCGGCGGGCGATCATCGACGCGATCTTCTACCTCGTCGACAACGGCATCAAATGGCGGGCCATGCCCGCCGACTTCCCGCCCTGGCGAACCGTCTACGGATTCCTCACCCGCTGGCACGACGATCTGACCGCGCTCACTCTGACCGACCGGCTCCGCGAACAGATCCGCTGCGCAGCCGGCCGCACCGCGACCCCGACCGCCGGCTGCGTGGACTCCCAATCGGTGCACGAGTGCGCCGAAGCCACCGTCAGCCGCGACACCAGCGGCTACGACCCCCACAAACGCGTCAACGGCCGTAAACGCCACATAATCGTCGACACCCTCGGCTTGCTCATCGCGGCGCACGTCACCGCGGCCAACGTCCAAGACCGCGACGACGCCCGCCCCATCGTCCACCAGGCCGCCCTGCACGGCATCGCACACATCTGGGCCGACCACGGCTACCACGGCGACCTGATCACCTGGGCCGCCGACCTCGACGTCACCATCGAGATCGTGCCCCGCCCAGCCGGCAAAGGCTTCCAGGTCCTGCCACGCCGCTGGGTCGTCGAACGCACCTTCGCCTGGCTCACCCGCCGACGCCGCTGCGCCCGCGACTACGAACGCCTACCCGAACACCACGAAACCATCATCTACTGGGCCGCGATCCTCCAGATGACCCGCCGCCACGCTCGTACCCGTACCACAAGCCCAGCCCCATAGATCAGAAACAGGCTCTATAGGCCGAAGCCGGCACCTCGAACCACGTCGACGAGGCTCCACAGCACAGCACCGAGGCCACCCGCGACCACCGCGGAGCCCAGGTAGCCCAGCCGACTCACCGCAACTGTCCAGGCCATGGCCGACGCACAGCACGATGACGTCGACCAACAGGCGATCAAGGCGGCACGGGCAACCCTCGCCACCTGCACCGCCCGGCTGGACCGCTATCGCGCCGCTCTGGACAGCGGCGTCGATCCCACCGTCGTCGGACGATGGATCGCCGACATCCAGGCCGAACAGGTCACCGCCGAGGCCAACCTGCGTCGCCTCACCGGACCTCGGACCATGAGCCCTGACGAGATCCACCGCGTCGTAGAGGCTCTGGGAAACATTGCCGCCGTGCTCCGCGACGCTGACCCCGCCGACAAGGCATTGGTCTACCGCGAATTAGGGATCGCCCTGACCTACCGGCCGACGACCCGAACGGTGTCCGCTCAGGCGACCCCGAGTGGATCATGTACTAGATTGTGTCCGAGGGGGGACTTGAACCCCCACGGTCCGCACCGGTGCGCAACAACCCGTACCTGTGTTCAGACCACTATGAACACCCCATCTACCTTCTGACGTTGCTGCGAGCACTCGCCGAGCAGGGGCGGGGGTGGTGGCGATGAGCACCTCGTCCGTGCCACCCGTGGTTCCCAGGGTGATCCCCGCAAACGCCGGCACCGGCCCAGGGCCACTGGGTAGAGTCAGACGGCCGCTTCCCTTGCCAGCCTTGAGTTCCAAGTACGCCCGAACAGCCGACACCGCCTACGCGTTGAGCGCGGTGGACAAGAGCGGCCGGATCGCCGACCGCAGCATCGTCCGAGCGCTCGGTTGGGCACCGGAAACCCGCCTGGACATCCGCGAACAGTCCGGAGTCATCCTGGTCTGCGCGACCGCCGATGGTGTCCACCGCATCGGCGACCGCGGCTACGTACTTCTGCCGTTGACGGTGCGACGCTGGTGCCGGCTCAAGGCCGGGGATCGCGTTCTGCTGGTCGCCAACCTTTCCGCAGATGTACTGGCGGCGCATCCCCTTGCGGTGCTCGACCGCCTGATGGCTGGCACGCACTCGGCTGTGAAGAGGGGTGAGACGGCGTGAGCCAGACCGCCGCTGGGCGGCCGGAGTTGGAGGCCGCCCGCTTGTTGCTGGAGCGAATGGGCATCTCCCCCGCCGATCTATTGGGGGTACAGCCGGCCCGTCCCCCAGCCCCGACATTTGCCGAATACGTGCCGATCGTCGCCGCAGCCGTGTCGCCCGGCACCCGCCGGGCATACGGCTCCTACTGGAAACGGGTGGTGCAAGCATGGGGCGGTCGGCGCATCGACGAGCCCCTTCCCTCCGAGATTGAGCAGTTGCGCGCCGAGGTGCAGGCCAACGTGGTGATGCGACGCAACAACCGCGGCGGACGATCCGCCGCAGAACATCTGGTGTCCGCGCTGCGCTGCCTATACCGGCGGGCCGTAGCGGATGGGTACCTCGACGCGGCTGACAACCCGGCGTTGAAGGTGGACAAGCCGCGCAGGCTGCCCAGTACGCGGCGGGCGATCGGCGACGCCCGCTTGGCGGAGATCAACAAGGCGGCGGCCAGCACCGGAGACGACCCGGCTCTGGACAGCTTGCTGATCCGGTTGCACACCGAGACGGCCTGCCGCCGCGGCGGGGCCCTGGCGCTGCGCCCGCGGGATCTGGACACCGACCAATGTCTGATCTTCCTGCGAGAAAAGGGCGGCGCATCTCGCTGGCAGCCGATCTCCCCAACGCTGATGCGGCACCTGCTGGCGCATCACGCCGAGAGAGGCGACGGTGACCGAAACAGCAACCTGCTGCGCTACCGCGACGGCCGGCCGCTGACCTATCGGCGCTACGACCACCTGTGGTCGCGGATCGGACAGCATCTGCGCTGGGTGCACACCCAGCAGATCAGCACACACTGGCTACGGCACACCACCCTGACCTGGGTAGAACGGACCCATGGTCACGCCGTGGCCCGCGCTTATGCCGGACACACAGAAGGCGCCGGAAACGGCTCTACGGCCACCTACGTACGCGCAACACTGCACGAGGTCGCGATTGCCTTGGCCGATCTGACTGGTGAGGAGCATCCGCTCGCTGCGGAACCCTAGACAATGATCGGTCTGCGGTCTCCCTCGCCAGTGGCGAGGGAGACCAGCCGTTCCTACCGCTTCCGGGCCGCAGGCATGCTGGCTCGGCAATGGTGGCCACGCCACCAGCGTCCTCGTCGAGACCCGGCACGTAGGGCATGACGCGCAGCGTATCCAGGACACCGTCTCCGACCGAGATCCGCATCATGAGTACCCTTACCCACGGTCCGGCGGAACCCTGCATGATCTACGCGCGAGACCGACGGTGTGTCATGCTCTCGCGGTGCAGCCTGAGGAGCTGGCCCGCGTCCGGATCCGGGATGTGCTCGCCGCCCCCGGCGTTGACGACCTCGTCGCCTACTTCAATTCCGATGGGCCATTCGCCGGCACGCTATTCGACCTGCTCGGCGAGAACCCGTCTACGTGCTCACCCTCGACGATCTGCTCGCAACCACCTTGCCCGCAAGCGCCCCCGGCTTGTGCCGATCCATGACGACGTCGTGTTTCGTGTGCTCGCTCCGCCGCGGAACAAGTTCTGGGTGACGCTTGCAGCCGCGCTGACCGATTCCGCACTCCGTGACGCGATTGAGGATCTCCGCCCAGCGGGCGACGAGTCAATCAGCTTGCTACGGCTGCTCGATGTCGCGATCTGGATACGTCATAGCCGCTCGCGCAACGCCCGCAATGCCCGCCGTGCAGTCGGGGTACCCGAACCTGGCCCATTTCCGCCCCTGAAATCGTGACGACGCCGGAGGCCGCACGCGCGGCGCGGCGGCAGATCGGGATGGCCTGCCGGTAGCGCAGTACCTCCGGCCGAGGCGCCTGTGTGGAGCAGATGGTCGCTGTCATAGCCTGCAGCAATGACTGAGGGGCCGGCTCGGTTTGGTGGACGCAGCGACGTCGTCCTGGCGGTGGTCTTGGATTGTGCCGATCTGGATCGCGCAGGGACCTTCTGGTGCGGGGTGCTCGGATACGTGGCTGAACCGCTCTCGCCAGGGCGCTACCGGCGGCTGCTACCCGCCGACGGGAACGGCGTTGAGCTGCTGTTGCAATGGGTCCCCGAGCCAAAGACGCACAAGAACAGGATGCACCTGGATCTGCGCGTTCCCGACCTTGAGGCGGAGGTGGCCAGACTGCTGTCTCTGGGAGCGCGGTGCATCACGGACAGTGTCATCGAAGAAGACGGCTGGGCCTGGCACGTCCTCGCCGACCACGACGGCAACGAATTCTGTGTGCTACGGCCACCCACGACACCTACCGACCACTGATCCGCACCAGGGGCTGAGTTCCACCGCAAACATCCGCCTTGATCCGGTATGGGCCCTGCGCCGGACATGTCGTTGTGCCCGGCCGTGCTGGTCTTGATGTCTGGGGGCCACAGCCGCCACGATGTGTCGGTGCTTGCAAGGTTCGGACATCGGAGGGCTGGTAGGTGCAAGGGGCAGCCCTTGCCGACGGCCGACCGCATCGACATGGCGTCGACGTCCAGACGCGGCCGCTCCTTGCGTTCCGTCCGTGGCATCTCCATTCGTCAGCGGGCTGGGCGGACTCGACCGGCCGTGTGTGACGCTCCATGCTGATCATTGAGGAGCCGCGCCGGAACCGGCTGCGCTGGATTCGCATCGTAGTGGCGGCCTTCGCAGCGTCCACCATCGTGGCCGCAGGTGCAGCCCTGTGGGAGTACGGGCGCCGGGCAGGTGGTGCCGTCCCTGACGTCAGCTGCATCCTGTTCGTCGCCACCGGTGTGCACCTCGCCGGTACACGCTGGCTGCGCAGGCGGGGCCGGCGCGCGGACTTTCGCTGGCGGGCAGCATTGGTCCTGCCCAATGGCGTACACCCTGGTCTGCAGGGCCGGTGGTCCCGGTCCGCCCTCGCCATCGGCGCAGTCACGGCCACCGGCTTCGTCGGGAGTGGGCTGCTGTTCTTCGGCGGGCAGGTCGGCGCGGGCAGGGTGTGGTCCGGCCCGATCGGGTCGATACTCGCTGGCGCGGCGGCCATTGCGCTCGCCGCGAGCGCCTTCGGGCGCTTGCGCCGCTCCGGGTACGTGGTCATCACCTCGCATGGCGTCGCGGTCGGCGGCCACATCGTCCTCTGGGAGCAGATCGGGGCGGTTTACCACGACAAGGAGGGCGTTCACCTGCGCCTGAAAACACCAGAAAACCCGCGATACGTCGGGCTCAGCGGCCCGGACTGCGCCGTCTCCGACGAGCGTCTCGCCGAGGCGATCGAGTTCTACCTCGCCAACCCACACCGCCGATCCACCCTCGACATCGGGCCTGACCAGCTCGCCTTGCCTGCCCCACAAGGACCCGCGCAGACACCGTCGCAGGCAGTCTGATTCAGCCCGGCAACCACGAGAGCCATCGCGCAACGAAGACTGAGCAGGCGAGTCGCGGCATGTGCGCGCACCTCGCCGCGAGCCGGGCCGCCAGGGCGGTACCCGAGGCGATCAAGGAGCCAGTCCGTCGCGGCGGTGACGCGGTTGCCAGCGTGGCCCTGCGGCCGGCGGCCGAAGGCGCGGTAGCGCTGCTGGAACTGGTCAATGCCTGGGCCTTGGAGCTCAACGACCCGAAGGGCGTCGAGAAGGTCGCACGTAAGCGTGGCCTCGAACTAGGCAGTTTCGCTGAGCTGCGGCAGCAGGACCTCAAGGTGTGCGACCGGCTCCTGACCCGCAACACACTCAGGTGGCGAACCGCCGGCGCGGTCGAAGGTGGCGCCATGGGCCTGCTGGCCATGGTCCCCGTCGCCGGGATCCCCGCCGCAGTGACCGCAGACATCCTCGTCATCCAGGTCCTGAGCGCGTCGATCGCGTCTCGCATCGCCTACTCCTACGGCTACGACGCCAAAGATCCCGCCGAGCAGCTCTTCATCGAGCGTCTCGTACACCGGTCCTTCATGGCCCAGGCGGCGAAAGTGGGTCCGCTGCGCGAGACCGCACGGGCGGCCAACGCGATCAAGGGACGCGTGAGATGGTCAGCCAAGCTCCGTGCGGACCATCGCCTCGTGGCCGCCCTTGAGAAATTGCTGCAGCACGTGGGTCCGGCCGGTGCCAAGGTTCCCGTCCAGAACGTCGCCAAGGTGGTGCCATTCGTGGGCGTCCTCATCGGTGCCGGGATGAACTCTGCAGTCCTCGGCAACGTGGCGGCCGACGCCCAGCGGTACTGTCAGACCCGATTCCTGTGCGACAAGTACGGGCTGCCGATGCCTGCCGCACTGACCACCAGCCGGGACGACGTCGACCACAATGCCGACGCCACGTAACGGGGTGAGTGGCAGGAGCGTGACTCAGCTTGCTGACCGTACGACCTATGCTGCCAGCTCACCCACCAGCAACCGAAGTCTCCGAGGAGACGGTCACCAGCAGTAGCGTTGCACGTCTCAAGGTCAGACGCACTGTTCTCGGCCATGAGCGAGCGTGCATCCCGGGGCGATGACCTAAACCTTCCAGGGGCGACGCCTTCGGGTCCGCCGAAGAGGTCCCCGAGCAGGAAACCCTAACCAAGCGTGGCCCGCAGTCGAGGGCATCCGCCGACTGACCTGCGCGAGCCACAGACGCTGACACTTTCGAGCCCGCCGAAGAGCTCATCATGCCAAAGGCGCTGTCGGGGCGTCGGGTGCATCGGCGGTCAGCGCGAGAGCGTCACTACACCAGTTCACGGGCAACCTGCGTACCCAGCCACAGTGCCGCGGCGGCGTGAGGAACGGTATTTAGCGGAGTCAACCGCTGCCTACCGGTGAGTTCGAACCGATCGTCGAGTTCAACGCGAATCGAGTCCAGTCTCTTGCCGTCGATGTCGTCTCGGTCGTCCTCGAACTCCCAGTTCAGGTTGAATCCATGCTGGCGGCACCTGAACTCCGATCCGCTCACCAGCTCATCAAACCAGCCTGACTGGCGGACCAGCACGAGCACGTACACCTCGGGGCGGAGGGTGAGCAGCGGCACCGAGATGCCGGTGTACCTAACCTCGACCGCCGGTCGCTGCCCCATGGGTCCGGGTTGAGTGGCGTCCAGCAGGTGCTGGATCGGCCAGATGCCCCCGAGCGCATCGCGGAGGTCCCTGCTGTCGTAGGCCAAATCGTCATACCCGAACAACTCCTCGGCGAACTCGCGAAGGAAGGCCCGTTTCACCGAGTACTCCGCGCGCTCACTGCCGTACCGGGAACTGGTCGGCGCGAGGATTCCGGAGGGAAAGACGTGCTGGAAGCCCGGATGGGTCTTGACGTCCCCGGATCTCCGGCTCAATAGCGCGCTGTACCCCCGCTTCTCCTTCACGATCATTACTGCCGCCACCGACAAGGCGGCCGCCCGGTGGGCGCCGTTGAAGAGCTCGTTTCCGCCAGCCCGTTCTCGCAGCCAGGCACGGCGCGGAAAGTCGCTCAACGACCACACGGCATTCGGCCGGCGGCTCACGACGTTGACGAACTCCCGCTCGAGCATTTCGGAGGTCGCCACCGACTGGAAGTAGGTGCCGTAGCGAGCATGAATGCTGAACCTCCCGGGGCCATGACGCTCGATCTTGTCGAGCGCAAACGTCTCCGCGTTGAACCGCCGAACTTCGTCGCGCCGCCAGTAGGTGCGTCGGAACTCCGCCCTGCCACGGTTGTCGAAGCCACGGCCTTCCGCGTCGTACCGACGTCTGTCGGGCCGTACGTGATCGATGATGTTTCCAATCGCCGAGTCGAGGTCGCCCCGCAGCTCGGGTGCCGCGACCTCGGCCCAGATCGGAAAGGTGAAGCCGCCCAGCGACACCAGCGGGGCTTCGGGGTACAGCCTCCGCAGCGTTCCTTCCCAGCCCGCTGCGCCGAAAACTTTCCTCACGCGACTGTCTGTGATCGAGTACCGCCTGCTTTCCAACTCGGCCACGCTCCGTAGCGGCCACGGGCCAGCCCGGTGAGGAGCTGTACTTACCTGGACCGCTTTATGCGGCACAGCACAAGTACATCCATCGGACCGACCGCCAACCGGCCCCTCGGCTATCACCCCTGGACCGACGGCCGGCCCGTCGCGGCGGGAACCAACCTCGATCCTCGCCACCACCACAAGCAGCAACAGGAAAACTCCGACCGCAACAAGCAGCCATCGCCGACTGGGCAGGTCGACGCCATTGGTGACCAGATTGCCGGCCAGAGCGAGCAACGCGTATGCAACTACGGCAACCCTCGCCCGGGCCACGGCCACTCCGCGCTTGCGCCTGTCTCCCCGGTCCATACCAACCCCTGCCGTCGGGCCGCCGAGACGATAGCAGTTGTCACAGCCATCCGCCCCCGCGTCTGAAAGCACGGCCGACTATCTGTACAGCAGCGCCTGCCCAGCGACATTAGGACTCGAGGCCTAGCTGAACTCCACCGGCCGGACAGCGTCGGGTCGATCAGGAAACCGGATTGCCTGGCTCTTCGGGCACGCCGAAGAGGTCACGGCTCAGGAAGCCCTGCTCAGAGGCTCGCCGATGGGATTCGGTCTCAACTCGCGGGATCCATGCCGACGCCACCACGACGGCACCCAAAGCCGTGCGCTGAAGCGGTATGGCTGTCGTGATCGGCATCGACAGGCCCAGGCGGACAGCCGGCACCAGCCAGGCGGGAAGCAGCGAAGCCTGACCACCTCGGTCTTCTCTGGGAGGTCACGCCGAACCGCTCTTCTGCATCGCCGCAGGTCATGGCCCTCGACTCTGCGCAGCGTCGGTGAGCACTTCGGGCGCGGTGACCACTTCGCCCACCTGCACCCAATCTGCACCCACCTGCAAGGCGTGAAAATCCCTGAGGCCCTTACCGCCCCCCGGCTTGACCGCGGCATCTGCCTCATGGTCGATCCGCTTGCGTCCGCCTGCCATCATAGGTAGATGGACGGCGATGACCGGTTTCCCCTCTTGGTGCAGCAGCTATACGACGTGCACCTGACGCTCGAATTCCTCGGAAGGGCGTCTGTCCGACCAGAGTGGTTCAACAGGGGAATCGAGGCCCGCGACGAGTTGGCGCTCGAAGTCTTGGCCGGCGCCGCAGAGCGGCTGAGCCGACTGCTGGGTCGGCATGTCTCGGTGAACGAACTAGCGCAGCTCGGCCGAAGTGAGGCGTTAAGTCTACTCACACCGGGGCTCATGCAGAAGCAGGACGCAGCGCTGGCGGCGCTCCGGAGAATCTTTGACGACCAGCTCCGCCGTAGGACGATTGGCCAGGGTCAGACGGTTCCGGATCGCGACGTCCGTCCGGGCCGACGGCACCCGCTCGTGAGCATCGCTCTGGGTGTCGGCATTACGGTCCTAGCGGCGACCGCCGCCGCACCGATCGCCGCCCTCGCCGTACAGGAGCCGATCACGCGGGAATTGGTGAAGGCGGCCATCACGGGCGTGGTCAGCGGGACGGTGACGGAGGTGACCCGCCCGAAGCTCACCGGACCTCACTTCCCTGGCCCCTAAGAGCGTGTTTGAGATGGGGGTTGGTTAGCGCCAGGTGAAGGTGCGGCGGGGTTGCCGGCGGGCGGGTTGGCCGAGGGTGATGCGGCGGGTCATGCCGGCGATTGCGGCCCAGCGGATGATGGCTTCGGAGACTTCGGGGTGGCGTTCGTAGTCGCGGGCGAGTCGGCGGCAGTTGGTGAACCAGGCCAGGGTCCGCTCGACCACCCACCGTCGCGGGTGCACGGCGAATCCGCGCTGGTCGGTGGGCTTGCGGACGATCTCGACGGTGGTGCGCAGGATGTCGCGTGCCCAGTCGACGAGTCGGCCGGTGAAGCCCTGGTCGGCGAAGACATGCCGGATCGGTGTGGCCAGGTACGCGCTGAGCAGGGCAGTTTTGGCGCCGTCGCGGTCCTGCCAACTCGCCGCGAGGACGGTCACGGTGACCAGCAGTCCCAGGGTGTCGGTGACGATGAACCGCTTGCGTCCGTTGATCTTCTTGCCCGCGTCATAGCCCCGGCTGTCCCGGCCGACGGTGTCGGCGCCCTTTACGCTCTGGGAGTCGATGATCCCCGCGGACGGCTGCGGGTCACGGCCCTGCTGCACCCGGGCCTTGAGCCGCAGCGTGTGCATGAGTTTCTCGGTGACGCCGGCTTCTTCCCACCGAGTGAAGTACCAGTACACCGTCTGCCACGGCGGCAGATCCGCCGGCAGGAACCGCCACGGACACCCCGAACGCACCACGTACAGGATCGCGTTGACGATCTCCCGCCGTGGATGCTTCTCCCTGCGGCCGTCCGTGTTCGGCTCCGGCAACAGCGGTTCGATCAGCGCCCACTGGGCGTCAGTCAGGTCAGAAGGGTAACCACGACGCGTAGACACCGCGCCACCCTGCCCGTCCCGCTGGTGGATGTCATGCCGTCACACCGTCCACAGCAGACCTTCTCAAACACGCTCTTAGTCTGGCTCCAGCTGTCGGGAAACCGCGTCAGTTACCGACGTCCCGGACGGTGACGTGGTGGATGCTGGCGAGTAGTCTCCGAGCACCTGGACACCCGACCGCGTAGCTTGAACAAAGGGCTGAAATCGTGTCAACACGCCCGCAGGGACTTCGCGTGTCAGGGGTGCCAAGTATGCTAGCCGCAGCAAGGGAGTTGCAAACCGACTACCCCACGTAACCGCCAATACGAGAGGTAGCGATGTTGGAGCGCCAGGAACCGACCAACTGGGTGCAGCGCTTGCGCGACGCGCTCACGCTCTCGCGAATCTCGACATCAGACATCTACGCCGGCCTTGGACTCCCGCAGGGTGGAGGATGGCTCGGCGATGCGCTAGCTGGACGCGTTCCACCTGCTCGGTCCCAGCTGGCGATGCTCTCGGCGCTTTGTGGGATCCCGCTTGCAGTGCTCGTTGGCGACACGCCCATTCAACAAAGCCTCGCCGTTGCCCTGCGTGCAGGAGTAAGCGCGACCGACGAGGACATTGCCTCAGCTGCCCAACGAGCAGAGACGGCACTTCAGGACCTAGAGCTTCTCCTGTCATGGTACCCGCAAGAAGTCGCTCGAACTAGCGCCCTGGCTAAGGACGCCCGCAGGGCTGTCGCGAGCGATAACTATTACATCAGAGCGGCGCAACGTACGTCCGAGCGACTTCGCGATTATCTGGGCCTAGACGATGAGCAGCCGGTCGGGAATATCGTCGAACTAATCGAGGATCTTGGCGTAGCGGTGATTTTCGAAAGCATGCCTGGATCGGTCCAGGGTGTAACACTGCGCGATCCCTCCGAAGAGGCTTGGAGAGCGATCATTGTCGTCAACACCAACGACACGTGGTGGGGTAGACAGCGATTTACGCTTGCGCACGAGCTGTGCCATTTCCTTTACAAGGACGACAAGTCTTTTTACGTCAACCGAAAGCATTACGGCGATCAAGATCTTGAGGAGATTCGAGCCGAAGCATTTGCTCGGCATTTCTTGGCGCCAGACATAGCAGTTCAAGAATTCTGGTCTGAGCATGGCCCCAAACGGCCGACGGATGGTTACGGGGTGCCGCTAGCCAAGTTTATGATGCACTTTGGCCTAAGTCGGCAAGCAAGCATCAAGACGCTGATAGAGGCGGCGGGCGTGCCGGAACGGGCCCTCGAACCTTACAAGACTGTCCGGATCTCGGACATCATGAGGCAAGCGCGGCTCAGCCGAGAGTGGAACGCCGCATGCGAGAACCAGGGCAATACCTCGGCTTCCCATTGGGCATTGTCCATGGCGCTCGACGCTTACCGTGATGGCTTGATTTCCTCGGAGGTTGTCGCCCGCGTACTCGGTCGTGGCGACGATGTCGCTAGCGTAGAGCAAGAGTTGCTGTCTCAGGGATACCACCAGTCAATTACTCTTGTCCGGCCGCGACAGCCGTAGCGAAAGCGTCGCACGCACCACAAGATCTACCATCCGCAGCTCTACGACATTCGAGAGCCGACGCACTCATAGGCACCGCGCCCTGCGGGATGCCGGTCACGGCTGTTGCCATCGCCAGGGCGTCGAAGGCATCACTACTTGTGAAATGCCCACTACAGATTAGCTCGGCCAGGACTTGGCCGAAGTGACGCGCTGGAATGCCGTATTGGGCGGCGACAACACTCGCACCCCCGTCGTTCACCAGGAACACTACTAGCTCGCCCTGGGACGTCCGAGCGATGCATAGTGCAATGGAAGCCGCCTCCCCCAAATGAGCTAACGGATGGTTCGGCTCATCACTCCGGCGCGGCAGGTTTTTGAGCTTGGCGTGGACCTCGTCAAACGTCCGACTATCATAGTTGTCGTCGGAATCAACCGCGCACGATCCGCCATCAATGAGTGTGGTCTTCGCCAACGCTGCGGCCGTTCGAAGTCTGCCGTCAACAGGTGTAGCAGGGTCGGCGTTTCTCTCGATCTCCATTGCCACGCTCTCGGCGATTCTCAGTCGTCCCGCGTAATGCGCCTCGAACCGAGGTATACAGCTCCTATTACGACCGACGCTAACGAGGATCCCAGTGTCCGCGTAGACAATTGAGTTGGGCCAGCCCCGCTGAGGTACTAGAGGGCTGAACGCGTGCCGGCGTTGGGGCGTAGAGGCGGCAGGGGGGATCGACCTCGTGCGACGAGGCATCATATTCGGAGATATTCTGGGTGGTTCGGCCGCCATCACCCGCCCCCTCCTGTTACTACGTTGCCTGCGCCCCCTGCGCCCCACTGGACACTCTACTCCCAACAGACGCCTCGTAGGCGTCCCGGGCAGCGCACCATCGCCGCACACTGCACCTGCTGCAGCCAGGTCCAGGAAGTGAGTCCCATTGGGTATCCGCGAGCCAGCGGCGCGCGAGGCGACGCACACGCCCCCGAGCCATCGACATAATCATGAAATCTTGTGTGGAATAGCTGTGAACCACGGCCGACTCGGGCGAAAGAATCTCCAGTTGAACCTCACCGTGAATCGCGCCGTAATGCCTCGCCAGCCCTGCCTCTAGGGCGACAAGATCCCACGCTACGGCAAGATAAGTGCTGAATATTTCATCGTCGGTAGCCACTGGCTGTACCTGGACAGTCTTAATCTCACGCATCGTCAGAGTGTCATCGCTCTTCCAGTAAGCGTCTGACTTGGTCGCCACCACTACGTCGGCTATCCCATCGTAGGCGTAAAGCGTCCTTTCGGCCGTGAGTGACCTCGCGTCATTAGACTGTAGTGGGCAGCATTCGATGTGGGATCGAAGGAATGGATACGCCAACTCATAGTCGGCTGGGTCTATCTCCCCGCCTCCGACAAGACTAAGGCGGTCCAGATCTGCGGGGTCAGGGAGGTCATCCGGCGAGCAAGGAACACCTCGCGAGTGAGCTTCGGCGATCCAACGGTGGACTGCCAGTCCTCGCAGCAACGCCTGATTGCCCTCTTCAATGCGAGGCAAGTGGACGAGACGCTCCATGTACCACTGGGCAGGGCATCGCTCATAGCCTTCGAGATCAGATGCCGACACAGACCTCGTCCAGGGGCCAGGTTCACGCACTTGAAGAAACCCGTCAACACGCACTAGAGACTCGCAGGATCCGGTGAACTTGCATTCACCGCAGCACCTGCCGGGCACTCGTTCTTCCCCGCGAATCGCCGCAAACACATTTGGCCTGGCTCGCTCCTCATAGAGAATGCGCGCGTCATCCCGGGAAATTCCGTCTAGAATGTGGTGTTCAATGCCGTCAACGAGACCAATTTCGGTCACCCATATGCGTTGAACTGGTGTCCGACTTGCATATTCTCCTGCGGCATGGGCCGCTACGTAGGCCCACGGGGTCGCGGCGACTTGGGCATTAGAATGCCGCAGCCGGCGTATTTCCCGAAGGCCATCGCTTGTCTCGTACAAGAACGCCCACGCCGCCAACTTGGCGTCTGGTCCCTTAAGGAGCTCAACCCAACCATCTAGAAAGTGGAGCTGCCCGATTGCTTCTTCGCGTGCCTCATGGTACTCAAAGTACCGATCGAGACCGTGCTCAAAAAATTGACGCACACCATCATGCAAGTCTATGAACAAGCGCTTCTGGGCCTCCACCGACGACCAGAGCTCGCTGCCGCGGTTAGTCAGCCTTCCAACTCTCTTGATTGCCTCAGCCAGGCTGCCCAACGCGAAAGGCCCCTTGCGCGACCTCCACCCACCGGTTTCTGGGATCGTCTCGGGCCGCACCTTAAGCGCCAGATTCAAAGGGCACGAGCGTTCGCCCGCCGCGGATTCCGCATCGCTTGCACTCACGCGGAAGACTTGGGCGTCTTCCCGAAGCGGAATTCCGGGGTTCCAGTTCAAGACCGTCCTACCTCGCTCGGACGCGACGACGCCAAGAACCGGCCAATCGCTATCGCGTTCGTTGAGAATACCCGATCCTGCATTGTAAAGCCCTCTCGACGGTTACATGCAAGCAACCACGCGAACTTCGAACGCGTGTCCGATCTCGCAATCGGGCAATTTACGAACAACACTCACTTCGTCACCCACGAACCAGCCACCCTTGCGTCCCTGCCATCCCGATGCTCCTATGGAGGTCAAGCGGTCAAGGCGGCGAAGTCGGCGCGTAGGGTGGTGTAGACGTCTCGCACGATGTAGCGCTTGAGGCAGCGGAGGATCTCCTGCTTGCTGAGGCCCTCCGCAATGCGTCGGTGCAGGTAGGCGCGGGTGCGTGGGTCGTAGCGCATGCGGCACACGGCGATGGTGTGTAGGGCGTGGTTGGCGCTGCGGTCGCCTCCTCGGTGGAGGCGGTGGCGGCGCACCCGTCCGGAGCTGGCGGGGGTGGGTGCTGCGCCGCAGAGGTGGGCGAGGGCGGCTTCGGAGTGCAGTCGGTCGGGGTTGTCACCGGCGGTGATGAGTAGTTGGGCGGCGACCTCGGGGCCGACGCCGAACAACGCGGTGGTGCGAGGTGCCGCGCTCTGAACGATGGGTGTCACCTGCCGGTCGAGGAGGGTGATCTCCTCGGTGAGGGCGGTGACCCGTCGGGCGAGTCCGACCAGGGCTGCCGCGGTGGCGTGCTCCGGCTCGTGAAGTCTTGCCGGGTCGTAGGTCAATGCCGTGCATCGGCTGACCAGCACGGCGGCGCTGACCCTGGTCAGGTGGGCTCCCAGGGGTTCGGGGCGGCGGCGACCAGGCCGCGCATCTGATTGAGCGCGGCGGTGCGGGCCTTGACCGCTCCTCGACGGGCGACCCTGAGGGCGCGGATGGCCTCGACCGGTCCGGTGCGGGTCTTCGGGGTGCCCATGGCGGTGCCGGCGAGAGTGGCCCTGGCGGCGGCGATGGCGTCGATCGGGTCGGATTTGCCCTGGTCGCGGCGGGCTCGGCGGTCCGGCCGATCTACCTCCACGACAGGCAGCTTCTTGCTAGTCAGATAGCGGGCCAGGCCTGCGCCGTAGCTGCCGGTGCCCTCCACGCCCACGGCCGTGACCCGCCCGAAGGAACGCATCCGGGCCAGCAGATCCGCATAACCGGCGGTGGTCGCCGGGAACTCGGCGTCGCCCAGGAGTCCGCCAGTGCTGTCGATGATCGCGGCGTGGTGCGTGTCGCGGTGGGTGTCGACACCACCGATAACAGACCGCTTCTTGACTGCCATGCTGTTGAGGTCCGCCCTTCTCGTCGGCGTCGAGATCCGTCGACACGTCACCGGTCAGGCCGTACGGACAACACAGTGGTGGGCGCCTCTCGCACAGGCTCCTATCAGGTCACCCAGCGATGAGTTCCGCGGTTGGCTTGAGGCAGAGCACGAGGTCGTGCTCGGGCAAGGTTGCGGGCGTCATGATCGCGGCCGGTATGGGCTTGCGAGGCGTACGAGGAGACATGCTTCCTCGACGGACTCCTCGGACAGCCATGAGCAAACCGTAGTCCCTGAAAAGATGGTTCGCGCCCCATGAGGCTCTCGTGGAAGCGCAACTCACCCACCGCACACCCTGCGGCAAATTCCGATGTCGCATCACGATGCTGTCAGGCATCATCATCGCGTGGATGCCCGCCGAACGATCGTCCTGGTCGATGACCTTCGTTCGTTCGTGGACGGCCGTGGTGCCCAGGTGGCCCGTACCAGCGCCGCCGGGGTTGAACTTCTCTATCGGTACCGGGACCGGCGCTTGGACGAGTTGTGGCTGGACCACGATCTCGGTGGGGACGACACGATCTGGCCGGTCGTGGAGGTCTTGGAGCGGGCCGCGTTCGACAAGCGTCCCTTTGACGTCGGCGTCATCACCGTCCACTCCGCCAACCCGACCGGCGCCGCGAAGATCGCCCAGGTCTTACGGCACTGGGGGTATCGCGTCCGCGTCGCGTCGGGGTCTACCGACGTCGGCTATCTCGACGGCCCCGCATGAGCTGACCGGCTCGAACGCCCCGTCCGACGGCCACCACACTCGCACGGGCGGTAGATCCGGATCCCTGTTCAGGCGACGATGACAGGCCACCGGGAGCCCCGCAGCCCGTGGGGTCCAATCTTCAGCGGGCGTATCGCAGGGCGCAGTCGAGGCAGGCCGTCTCGGCGCTGACCTCGGTCGCAAGTCGCATCTTGAGGTCGGGATTCTTGCTGTTCAACGGCGGTGAGAGACGGTCGCGAGGTCGGCCTGGACGACCTCTTCTGGGACACCTATTAGACGACGCATAGTACCGGCCGTACTATGTGGCACATGGTAGTGAAAGGCGAGTCGGGCGAATCGGCCGAGCGGCAGGCCCAGCTCCTGCGCGGCTGCTTGGACATGTGCCTGCTCGCGCTACTTGCCGCCGAGCCTGCGCACGGCTACCAACTCGTCCGCCGACTCGACGCCGCTGGATTCGGAACGGTGAGCTACGGCACCGTCTACCCGTTGATCACCCGACTGCACCGCTTAGGACTCGTGGCCAACGCGATGCAGCCCAGCCCCAACGGCCCACCCCGCAAGGTCTACCGGCTCACCGACACCGGCCATGACCGACTGAACGTCTGGCGCGAGCAGTGGACCCAGTTCGCCAGCGTCGTGAACGAAACCCTCGCCGTCCGTCCGCTGAATCCAGGAGATGACCATGAGCACGTCGACGCCGGCCGTTGACAACCTCCTCGCCGCCGCCGACCGAGAATGGCGCGCTCTCGGCATACACCGCCGCGACCGGGCCACTCTGGCTGCCGACCTGCGAAGCGAACTCGACGCCGCAACTGCCGACGGGATCGATCCTGCGCAGCTTCTCGGCACTGACCCCACCGGCTTCGCCCTGAGGATCGCCGAGGAAGCCGGCGTGCAGCGGATCCCACCGCGCTACGGCCAGGTGCTTGGCGTGGCGAGCGCGGGCGCAGTGCTCTCCCTCATCGTGGGATACATCCTGGTCATCGGCCTGCACCAGGCATTCGTGGCGGCATTCGACCTGCCGCGCGACGTACGCGTACCGGTGTGGCTCGCCGCTGGCGTCTTCTACGCCGGCGTCGCAGCGGTCGTCGTCGCCGGCGCCGTCCTCGCCGTGCGCATCGCCCTGCGCGACGTACCCCGCATCCCACACACCGCTACACGAATGACACTGCTCCTGCCACCCACGATCGCCCTCGCGATCGCTGCCGCGGCGGCATTCGGCTGGGCGCTCGGCTTCCCGCTCACCCCACTGGCGATCGGAACCGAAGCGGCGATCGTCCTCGCCGCCTTCCTCGCCGCAACGGCGCTGGCCCGCCGCAGTTCCGTAACCGCGGCCGGCTAAGCCAACCGATGTGACGCATCAGCAAAGAAGAAGATCACCACGACGCGGGCAGCGACGACCAGCCAACGCGCACGAAGCGGCAGATCAGGATGCCCCGATCTGGGATGCACATACGACAGTCAGCTGGTGCCGGCGAGCAGCGCGGTGACCAGCGAGCTGGGCTCAGTGGTGGCCGGGCGGTCACTGACCTGGCCGTCGCCGATCTCGATGATCCGCCAGACTCCGTCGTCGCGGAGGGCGAGGTCGACCGTGATGAACGGCAGGCCGAGTGCGGCGATGACCGGTGTGACCGCGACCAGGTCCACGTCGAGGTGCGGAACGTCGTTCGGAGTGTCGGGATGCGCACTGACCAGGACGCAAACGCCGTTGACCCACCAGGTACGCGCCTCGACGGAGGTGAACCGCTCATAGCGCCGGAGCACGAACCCGCCGACGAAATCGTCTTCACGCAGATGCCGCAGACGGCTCGCCACCTTCCACGCCGTCTCGCTATCGGCGAGGTCGGGAATGAACACCGCCTCGTGCCAGTAGTGCTTCATCGACTTGGTGTAGTCACGCAGGACGGCCGGGCCGTTGCCCAACTCGACGCGTACCCGATCGAAATCGGCGCGCAGGTCGCCCCCGGTCCACACCGACGTGGGGGTGTATGCCGCCAGCGCGGCGTACCAGCCGGGCAGTTCGTGGGCCTGCCGGTACTGCTCGGGCGAGGTTCGCAGCGTCACGCCGCGCCGGGACAGCGCCTCAGCGAAGGCCGCGTACTGCTCGCTGCGCAGCATCCAACCGCGGTAGACCGCCTCACCGCCGGCGGGCACCAACGCCACCGCCTGATCCGCACGCCCCGGCCCGGTCAGCGCGTCGTGGTCGACCACCGCCACGTCAAGCCCGGCATCACCAGCAGCCACCGCCTCCGCCCTGAAATGCTCGTCAGGACGGCGCGGTCGCAGTGGATCCGCAGGAACCAGCAGCATCACACCCCGCATCGTGCCCGACCCGGCCAGCAACCTCCACGCCATATTCCACCCGCATCGCGCACGGGGAGCGGCACGAGAGTGCGGCTTACTCTGCCAGCTAGTGGCCGTCGAAGCGAAGTTGCGCCATGTTCGTTCCGTCGTCGTCCTTGGCGAGCAGGTCCTTGTACCGATGCGCGTCTCGCTCGGCGATCACGCGGGCTTGTGCCACGAGATCGTGCAGGTTTGCAGGGTAGTACTCGTCCTTGAGGATGAATCCGCGGGCCAACCACTCCCGGGTGGCCACATGCCGGCACGTAAGGAATGCGGCCAGGCAGGCGATCCGATACAGGCCACGCAGATCGGCCACCTCGTCGTCCGCAGCCCGGCTCGTCGGGGTTGGCCGGCACGCACGAAGGGCCTCGACGGACTCGTAGACGAGGCTGACCTGAGACCAGTACCAGGCACGGACGGCACACACCTTCTTATGTTCCGGTCCCGTCTCGATCACCGAGATCAGGTAGCGCTGCACGTGGCGTCGCCCGAGCGCCACCAGCAGCGGGTGGATCAGCTGCTTGTTGAACGAGACATCCTCATCGCACACGATCACCGCCAACACACGATCAGCGAACGGAGCGGCAACCTCGGGCCGTGCGGCCAGAAAGTCACCGAGGTACAGGCGCTTGGCGTTCCGGCGGTCGTACGCCACGAAACGATCGTTGTTGCGATACGGCTCAGGCAACTCTGGATGCCGCCAGCCCGGGCAGAACTCCGCCAGGAGCTCATCGAGCCGCTGCTCGAATTCCGTCTCAAGGTCACCATCGGTCCAGCCCTGCACGAAGCAATCATGCCCCTGATCGCCACCATGAAGAAGCCGCAGGGCACGCCCTCGAGATCGAGGTTCTCAGCTCTGCAGCACCATCCGCGCTCTTGGACCTACAAGGTCTACCTCCTCCCGACGCCCCATCAGCGGCATGTGCGGATATCGGCTTGGCGTCAGCTGGTACAGGATATGGGCGTGAGCGAAAGTCTCCTTCGTGTCGTGCCGACCGTGCCAGATTGGGTGCCGGCCCAGGACGCCGCGGATGCTGCGGCCGAGGTCGTCTCGGCGATGTGTCCGGGTGCGGGAGAGCTGGTCGCCTGCCGGTACGCCGAGGTTACGTTCATCGACCAGGGCGTCAACTTCGAGGCAGTCGGCTGCCCGGTCTGCGCGGCTCCGCTGGACTCCGACTGGTGGCAGGAGCGCATGGACGATGCCTATGCCACTCGCTTTGCAACATTGGACGCTGTGACACCGTGCTGCAGCGCCACCGTTTCGCTCAACGACTTGGAGTACTACTGGCCAGCCGCCTTTGCGCGATTCGAACTTCAAGTTCGCGATCCAGGCCGTGGCTGGTTGTCGCCCGACGAGGCAGCGCAAGTGTCGACCGTGCTCGGCATCACGGTTCGCCAGGTCTTCAGCCACTACTGACGGAGCACCGCAGGCAACGCCGCCCGCTCGGCGGCAGATCCGGATAGCTGCGGACGCTGCGTCGTCGTAGTCACTTTCCGCGCGGCATAGACGGATGCGGGGTGTGACTGATGGAGCCATCATCGGGCTGCAACCCGGGTAGCTTTCCCAGTGGCGACACCAGTCGCCAGTGATCGTTGCGCACGATCTGTAAGACCGGAGAGCCATCGTGGCTGTAGGAGAAGAAGCCGTTCATGGCAGCGGTGCTGCTGACCGACGACATAACCCCACGTCACTCATCAGAATTCTTGGACCACCTCCACGAAAGGGTAAACAAATCTGAGAGAAACATGCAACTAAATCGCAACTGCCGCTGAATCAACCCTCTTCCCAGAGGATTGATCGAGGAGTGGGCGGAATCAATCGCCCCTACGACGATCACCACGATGAACGAGACGCAGAAGACCACTATGATCGGCACCGCAAAAGCAATTAGCATCGAATGGCCGATCAAGTTATTCTCGCGCAGGATTATAACCGCCGCGCCCGCACCCACAGCCAGAAATGCCACGCGCCACGAAAGCACCAGCAAGCGGTATGACTTACGCCTCCTAACCACGGCAACTTTCTCGCGATACGACGAGTTATCCATTTACCGAAACCTCCTCAATCAGGGATCACCAGTCAAACAGGCGCCGTATAGGGCCCAACCCGATACTGCCGTCGGTTTGACCACTTCGGAGGCTAGCGGGACGCTGCGCCGACTCTGACCTGCAGAAGCGAGAACCCGCCGGTCATGGTGGGAGCAGTTGAGTGCCATTCGACGAGTTGGGCGCGGTGCAGAGCTGTTCAGCGCACCCGGCTGCTCCCCCCGTTGCTCCCCGATCTCCGGTGGACGAAGCGGCTCTTGGACGCGTGCGGTTGGCCGGTGCTGTGGATCAGGGCTGGGACGCCACGGTGAGCTTGGCGATGTCTGGGGCGTAGACGGTCATCCAGTGCGGATGCAGCCGGTAGTAGACCACGTCGTTGTCCCAGTCGAAGAGGTCGTCGCCGTAGAAGTCCTTCACGTACGCGAGCACGTCCGGCCAGTCGGTGGCCTGGTCGCCGTTTCGGGGGTTGAGGATCTCCACCTTGCCGTGCGTGAAGACGCCGAGGTCCTCACCGCGCATATGGGCGGCGCTGACGGCGGGTCGCGCCGCGAGGTGGCGCGCCTTGGCGGCGTCGGGCGCCGTGCCGAAGTACCACTTGCCTCGCAGGAAGTGCCCGTCGACACCGCTGATCCGCGGCTCACCCTTCGCCGTCACGCTGGACAGAGCGAGGGTGCACATGCCGGTGAGAACCTGGGTGAGCTGCTTCGCGTTCAGTGTGCGCGCGGTGGTGTTGATCGAGCGGAGGTGGGAGGTGGAGCCGGCGAGGGAGGCGTCAAGAAGGGCTTGGAGCCTGTCGAGATCTTCTGGGGTTTCGCGCATGGAGGCCTTTGTCTTTCCGCATCTATCTGCGCCGCGCTCCGCGCCTGTCACCGGCGCCGGCCGATGAACCCATGCTCCACCCAAAGCCTGACACCTTGCGTCATATTTCTTCACCTGGCTTGCGGACGCCAGCGGGCCGCACGGCAGCCTGGGCGACGTGAATGGCTCCCGGCCGGCGACGCGCACGCTCTGCGGCAGATCAGCGTGCCGAGCTGGGTGGCCGCAAACCGCATGCGGTCGGGTAACGACTTTGCTACCTTGCCAGCGGTGGCGAGGCGAAGGTACTTGGCGAGGGGCGTTGAGGGCGGCTACCGGATCTGGGACAACCGGGCTCGCCGGTGGTGGGGCGACCTTTATGAGCTCTACCCAGACGAGTTGCTCAACGAGCTGAACGGCGCCCGTGACTACACCAAGATCACGGCGCTGCTCCGGAAGTACCGAGCACAGAAGCGGTAACGCAGTACAGCGGTCAGCCAGCCCACGTCGATCGTCAGGACGGACGCCGCCGTCCGTCGATAAGCGACGGTGACGGACTGATGATCTTTACAGGGATCGAAAGTCGTGCGAGCGTCGGGCTGTGCTCCCCATTGGCCTGAGCAACTCCGCAGACGCATCACTGCAGGCTCCGCTCGGGGTCCTCGGGGTTCTGTTCCTGACGTTCGCCCTCGGAAACGTCGTCCTGCGGCTGTGGACCAAGCGCCGGCTACGAGCAGGCAGAACGCTGCCGGGACCATCCCGAGCGCTTCGCCTGTTCGTCAACCACCCGAAGCTCTTCTTCGGTGCCTTGTGCGCACAGATCACGATCGGCGTCCTGCTGGTGCTGACCACCATCGTCGCGACCGGTCGTTGACAGTCGGCTCTCCCGTCGACCAGCTACGGGAAGGCTGCCTCAAGGGCGCGGTTTCCTCAGTGCCCGCCTTGGCGGCAGATCAGTGCCCAGTTCAGGTGGCGGTGAAGACCACGGCACGCCCCGCGGCCGCGGCCCGCTGGTAGAACGCCCGCACCTCGACGAAGTTGTCCCAGGTGTAGTCGAAGTCGGCGTCGTCGAGGGCACCGCGGTAGTCGGGGTCGTCGATGGCGTCGAACCGCTGGCGCAGCTGGCCTTGGTCGACGGACTGCAGAGCGGCGGCCACGTCCCGGGCCTCGTCCACCGTGCGGTAGACCACGACGTACTCGTCGTGCAGCCGGCGCCCGCCGAGCACCGCATGGCTCAACGGATACTCACCACCGTCAGGTTCGAGGGTGCCGTCGGTCAGGCACCGGTGGATGCCGTCCCATGCCTTGTCGGTGTCGACCCTCAGGCCGTCCTCGGCCCACGACTCCTCGATCTCCTCGATAAGTTCGTCAACCGCGTCGCTGTCGCCGGCCGCGAGCAGCGACCGCTCCTGCTCCGGCGTGATCGCGAAGTGCACTCCCAACACGCAGAGATCCTATGCCGATCTTCAGGTTGCGGAGGTTCACCTCGGACCACGGCACGAAGGAGCAGCAAGGGCGGCCGCGCTCGGTCCGCGGCAAATCCGTGCACTCGCGGGCAGCAAACCTGAACTTGTGCTGACGTGGAGTGTCTGCGTCGTGGCTGACCTGCCGCCCTGCCAAGGCTCGGCCAACAACGTGGCGCCGATTTTCGCGTGACGAGAGCACCTGGCTCCGTTCTCGCGAGCGTGGTCATTGGGCCCCTACGTAGGGAGTTGTGCTGCGTACCCTGCTCATCGCAACGAATTCGGTGGAGCGGAGCAGCCCGCCGGTCTCATTCTGTTCGTGATGGGATGTGAAGACGACGACTGCGCGCACGAGTGGCACTATGCGCCGTACCGCACCGGGCTGGGCGCGTTGCAGCGCGGCCAGGGTGCCGCGGCGGCCTGGCTGCAGGATCAGCCGGATCACGGACACCTGGTCTACACCTGCACCGGTCGCGACACCCGGTGGGACTGGCAGGTCGACGATCGCTACACATACCTGGCCCGGCTGTTGCACGATTTGCGCCTCGACACGGCCCCACTGGTCACGCAGCTTCGCGCCTGCGGCCCGTACCGTGCCTGGCCTCAAGCGGACCCGACCGATCATGACAACCAGTTCAACCTTGCCGTCGGCATCTTGGAGGTGCTCGCCCGCAGAGGGAACACGCAGGCAACCGAGACGCTGCGAGGATATATCCGCGACGGCGTCCGCTGGATCGATGCCCTCTCCACGCTGGCCTGCAGCTGGCCGGCGGAGTGGTGGGATGACCTGTGGGAGACCGCGGCCAGGCGTATCAGGTCCGAAGATGCGGCCGAGGTGCTGCCAACCTCTGAGCCGTGGCTGTGTTGGCGGGGTCGGGATCCGAGGATCGACACTGTGCTGAACACCGCTCAGCGCAGCCGACAGGATGCTCGAGATCGCCCGGTCGATCTTTCGGCCACCAGTGATGCCGAACTGGTCGCGCTCCTGCGAGCGGCGGACACCGGCCGTGCCGTGAAGGTATCCGCACTGCACCAGATCCGTCGCAATGCACGGCCGGTACCGGAACTGCTCGACGCGGTCGAGCAGTTGGCGGCCGAACGGCAAGCCGGCCTGTTCGGTGCGCTCCGGGTCCTCGGCCCGCAGGTCCTCTCGGCTGCACGAGGCTGGGCTGTCGACACCGAGCACCCGCTGTTTGACGCTGCCGCGCATCTCCTCGCGGAACACGGCGACGAGCAGGACATCCCGGCGATCCGCGCCGCACTCGACCGGCTCACCGACGAGTGGTGCGGCCACGACCGGCTCACCGAGGGCCTGGCCAGGATTCTCGCCAGCTCTTCATCAGCCCCTCACGCCGACGTGCGGGCAGCCCTGATCCGCCGGTTGCGCTGGTTGACCCGGGCATCGCCACACAGTTACGAGCGAGGCAGCTACCTACGCAGCCTGCTGCTCCTCGATCCCGACAAGACGACAGCCGCGCTGCCGTCCTACCTCCTCGACTGCGAGACGGATGTCCGGCTGTTGGCCGCTCAACACGCCCCGATTGCCGACCAGACACGACGCTGGCTGCTCACGCTACGCGACGACCCTATTGAAGAGGCATCCGTGCGTCGGGCCGCAAACGCACGCCTCAACTCAAGCTGAAGGCGCAAGATCACCATGAATCGCTCCGCAAGGGCGGCCTCTACGGCGAGTACCGGAGCGGCCATCCGCTCATCGGCCAGATCGAGGGCCGGGGTTACCTTCGGCGGCAAACGACTCGCCAGATCCGTGCGTCTGGCCTTGGACGATGCGCGGCACGACCATTGGTAGCGCCGGGACGAGTTCTGCTTCCGGCTGTACATGTTCCTCGATGGCGCCGGGAATCAGTACGCCCAGCCGCCTACTCCGACGCCGATGATCAGCATGCCTGGTAAGCCCCACCGAGTTCGGCGGGTGCAATCCACCCGCAGGCAGCGCTCGGTCGGCGGAGGTCCGGGTGCCCTCCCCGACCACCCAGTCATTCCGGCCATGCTCTTGATCTGAACCAAGGTTGAAGTTCTACCTTTCGTTCTCAACCGCTCACCACCGGAGGTAGACCCTGTGGAGCAACAGCTGTCCGACGCCGAACTTGCAGGTTAGCCTGCCGCCTATTGGACCGGCGTTGCCTATGAGTCGCCCATCGCCTTCACCCGAGCTCGACATGCCGAACACGGCTTCACTCAGCCTCAGTTCTGGCTGCTTCGCAACCTCTCCAAGAACGACCTCCTGCCGGATGGCGGCGGGCTGACCATCCCTGAACTCCAGCAGGCGATGAGCTCGTACCTCAGGGCCGAAGACGATCTGGACGCCGAAGCCGAGGCTCTGCTGGAGCGCGGATGGCTGATCCGCGACCAAGAAGGAAGGCTATGGATCACCAAAGCAGGGGAAGAGGCCCGCCTCAGCCTCAAGCGACATGCACCGGCGATCCGAGCCCACATCCACAAGGGCATCGATGACGCAGACTACGTCACGACCCTCAAGGTACTCCGGCAGCTGATCCAGAACACCAGTGGCTCGATGTAGGGCCTCACACCAGCCGCTTCCCTTCATCGCCCCGAGGCGCAAGGATTACCGACGTTCGCTTCACCCCTTCGAAGACCTACGACCGCGACCGCGCGGCCCGGCCTCGGTCGAGGCGCCCGGGCTGTCTTGTCGCCGACGTATCCACCGGACGCATGGACGACAGTCGTATCTGAGCGGATGCGGCGATGCTACGGAGCGCTCTCCGTTCGCACGGGTTCCACGCTGGCGGCCGGCACCGTCGCGATCACGTAATCCTCGGTCAGGTCCGGCTGCACGCCGACCATCGCGTTCCTGTCGACGTAGCGGACGACGAACGAGGTCTCGCGCAGCCACGCCTCGTCATAGCCGGCAAGACTCTCCGGCACTTCACCCACGAGTCGCACGTCGTCACCCGGCTTGACCGCGGCATCCGCCGGAGCCTCATCGCGTTGGATGGCCGTGATCGCGTGGATAAGAGCCTTCAGCGGTTCGGTGTCTGTGCCGTAATGAACCAAATGGCCCGCCTGGCCGAAGATAACATCGGCCTCGGCTCTGCTCACGTCGGCGAGCGCCTCGGCCGCACCGGCCGCCAGGGCCGGTCCCCCCGACCTGTCAAGTTGCGCCGCCAACGCCAGGATCAGGCGATCAATGACACGTTCCGTCGTCTCCTCGTCCGTCACCCGGCGAGCCTATGACCCATCCGACGGCACCGTAGTCGGCCGGCGGGTACAGGGGTAGATCCGGCGCCGTGCAGACAGCCAGTCCGTCGGCTTCCGCTCATCGGCAGATCCGCACGTCGCGGGATCGGTTGGGCTCAGCAAGCCCTCACGCAACGCCACCGACTTGGACCGCCGCCCGGTCGAGGTGCCATTCGTCGTGTGGCGGCTCATCTCGGCGTGTGTTGCAATTCCGGTCGCACCTACCTCTGTACTCGAACCTGTACGCCGACAGCGGGTCCTGTGCCGGCGACGGTGGTGGAGGCGGTGTTCCTTATTGGCGTGCGCGGCGCTCGTCCCGGTGGATCATGATGACCGCAGCGATGGCGGTAGGCATTCCTGTGCCAACAGGCCCGATCATCGCGCCGCGGCCGGGGATACCATCGCGCGGCCCGTTACTCAATGTCGCCAGGTGGGCTTGTCAAGGTGGCGAGGCGGACCCTTGGCGAATCGTGGATGCTGGTGCCGGAGGTGGCCAGCGGGTGCGGCTCCCCGGTGAGGCCGGCGAGGGCGGTGGCGATTTCTTGGATTTCGGCGCGTACGTAGGTCATGGTTGTGCTGGCGCCGTTGCTGCCGGCGTGTCCGGCGTAGGCGCGGGCTACCGCGTAGCTGAAGGTGCGTTCGACCCAGGTGAGGGTGGTGTGGCGCAGCCAGTGGGTGCTGACCTGCTGCGCCGCAGCCCAGGGCAGGTGAGCGCCGATGCGCTGCCACAGATGGTCGTAACGGCGGTAGGTCAACGGTCGGCCGTTTCGGTAGCGCAGCAGACTTCCGTTGCGGTCATCATCGCCACGTTCGGCGTGGTGTGCCAGCAGGTGCTGCATCAGGGGCGGTGAGACCGGCTGCCAGCGGAAGGTGCCGCCCTTTTCTCGTAGGTAGATCAAGCACTGGTCCGGATCCAGGTCTCGCGGGCGCAGCGCCAGCGCCCCGCCGCGGCGGCAGGCGGTTTCCAGATGCAGTCGGATCAGCAGGCCATCCAGGCGTGGGTCGTTGCCGGTGGTCGTGGCGATGTGGATGATCTCAGCCAGCTGCGCCTCCGGGACAGCACGGCGGATGCTGGCCAGCCGGCGGGGCTTGGCCACCTTGGCGGCGGGGTTGTCGGCTTCCCGGATCAGCCCATCCATGACCGCATGCCGGTAGATGCAGCGCATGGCGGCGATGAGGTGTTCGGCTGCGGTACGGCCACCGCGCGTGTTGCGGCGCACGACCACATCGCTGCGGATGTTCTCGGCCAGCCGTTTGATCTCTAGGGGCGTCGGCTCGGTGATTCGCCGTTTGCCCCAGTGGTGGCAGATGCGTCGCCAGTACGAGCCGTAGACCCGGCGGGTACCGGGTGAGACAGCCTCGGCAACCTGGCCGACGTACTCCTCGAACGTCGGCACCGCCACCGACGCCGCCGTCGTCTCGGTGAGCAGTTGCTCAGGGGTGATACCCAGTTGCTTGAGCAGACTCCGCAGTGTCTCCAACTGTGCATTGCGGTGATCCATCGGCGTGGTCATCGTCGCGCCTGGCTGTCGTCTGGCTGGCGGTAGAGGACAACCATGGCGTCCACTGCGGCCATCGGAATCACCAGTAGTTCGTTGCGCTGCCGGTTTGCGGTGACCAGCACCCGGTCTCCGGTGACGATCCCGCATCTGCGGCGGACGGCGAGCGGAAGTCGCAGATGGCCGCGCCGGTCGACTCGGCCGTTGCCACTGGTGCGGGCGACGACAATCAGGCCAAATTCATTCACGAACATCACCGCCTGCCCTGCGCGCCAACCCATGAACGCAAGTACGGATCGATCGGCAAGCCGTCCATCGCGGTCGACTGGTGTGACTACGCAGCGGACGTCAGTTCCGCGCTCAGTGTCCACAAGCGCTGGAATCGGCAGCGCCGGTGACGGTTGTAGGTATTCGCCGGCGGATGCCTGCACGAACCGACCTACACCAACAGCGTTCCGCCCATGCGGCAGTGGTTCGTGCAGTACGAAACCTCTGTCCAGCGGAGCGACGTCCGGTCCAGTTACGGCCTTCCCCTTCAACGCTCCTCGGGTCGGAAGGGTTTTCGCGTCTGTGATGCCATCGGGCCGCTTGACGGTTTGGGTGGGCTGGGAGCGGCCGGTCACGGATGCCTGCCGTGCTGTCGCGGCGTATCGATTCGGTCGAGGGCTATGTCGTGGTAGCCGGCGTTGATGTCGATGCCGATGTATGTACGGCCGAGTTGCAGTGCGGCGAGGCCGGTGGTGCCGGCGCCGCTGAACGGGTCGAGGGTGACACCGCCGGGCGGAGAGCCGGCGATGATGGCGCGTAGGGGTATGTCGATCGGGTAGACGGCGAAGTGCGCTTCCCGGAAGGGGCGGGTGGGAATCGAGCAAACTGATCCTGGGCTCTTGCCTCGGGGGTGGTGGCTGCGGTGGGCGCGCCCGTTGGCGAGGAGGTTGTTGCGGGCCGTGTTGCTGCGGTGGGCAGCAGGGTCGGTGACGTACTTGGGCTGGTTCGCGCCGTAGGGCGTGACGCCTCTCCGACGGGCGGTGGCCCCGATGCCGCCCTGGGTTCCTTTGCGGCGGCCGCCGATGATCCTGGTTCCATCCAGCGCCTCGGGCCGCGATAGAGGGACGCGGATGGCGTCGAGGTAGAAGTAGTAGAAGCGTGATCGGGCCAGGATGAAGATGTACTCGTGGGAGCAGGATGGCCGGTCTCGTACGCTTTCCGGGATTGCGTTGGGTTTGTGCCAGACGACAGCTTGGCGAAGGATCCACTGCCGGGTGTCTTGCAGCGCGAGAGCGACCCTCCATGGGATGCCGATCAAATTCTTGGCGGGGAGGATGTCCTGGGTGCGGAGGCGGACGAGCCTGGGCTGGGTGGTGTCGGGGCTGCGGTAGCCGGAGTACGTGCCGCTTTGGGGTGCGCCGCCGGAGTTGAGGCTGTACGAGTCGCCGAGGACCAGCCAGAGCGTGCCGGTGGGTTTGAGGACCCGGGGGACGTGCCCGAAGACGTTGACCATCGTGTTGACGTAGTCCTGGGGCGTGGGTTCGAGTCCGTACTGGCCGGGCTGGCGGTAGTCCCGCAGCCCGTAGTACGGCGGGCTGGTGACCACGATGTCGACGCTTGCCGCGGGCAGGGTCGCGAGGACCTGCTGGGCATCGCCGGTGTAGAGGGTGACCTTCTCGTCCCGGTGGTACAGGAACCGGTCGGACGGGTCGGTGTGGTGGCTGGTCATCCGGCCTCGCCCCGCCGTCGTGGCCGGTGCGGCCTTCTGGGTTGACGGGTCCAGTCGGGGGTGGTCACCTGCCAGCGCGTACGAGCGATGTGGTCGGTGCCGTGCGGCGTTCGGGGTCGGCTTGGCCGGTCCCAGCCGGGCGTGGCGGGCAGGTCGGCCACGGCGGTCCAGCCGGCCGCGCGGAGGCTGGTGCCGGGCTCGTCGGCGCGGGTGTAGGTGATCATCCGCTGGTAGCCCATGTGGCGGGCGACGCGCCAGGCGGCGGACAGCAGGACGAAGCAGGCGTTGCGGGATCCGTCCGTGGCCAGGCGGGTGATCTCGGCGGTGAGTCCGTCGTCGAGGTGACGGACAAGCGGTCGCCCGACCACCGCAACCCCGAGGAGCACACCGGCATGGCTGGTCAGCCCGAGAGAAAACTTGTGACCCTGCGGTGGGGTGAGCTGGCGGTGATGGGTGGTGATGAAGTCTCTGGCCGCCCGGTAACTGATCGAGCGCACGCGGGGGCGGGCAGCACGGCGGTGCGGGCTGGCAATCATGGGCGCACTCCGTGTTGGTCGGGTGCCACCAGGTCTGCGGACGGCTGGTGCCGGAAGACGTAGATGTCCTCGTAGGCGCTCGTGTGGACAGACAGGTCGTCCCACAGTGGGGCGGTCGTTGCGGGCGGGCGGACTGGCGACGTGGGGACGAGTCGGTCGTCGTGGGCGTCGGCGAGCAGGCCGATGGTGTGCTCGATGAGCGTCAGACCAGCTCCGGCGCCGGCGGCGGGGATCGCGTCCGGCGCTTCAACTGCTGGGTGGTTGGGGTGGCGGCGGAGGGTGACCACGACGGTGGCGTCCGGTCGCAGCAGCGGCAGACAGCCGGTGAGTACGGCGGTCATGCCGGCGGCGAGGTCGACACGGCGGGTGCGGTTCGCGACACGGCCCTGCAGGGGGCGTCCGTGCGGCGGTGAGGTCACCACCAGCGCGACACGTCCCCGCAGCGCGGACGGCAGCACGTCCGACAGGGCGGTCGCGTCGCCGGCCAGGACCATGCCCTGCCCGGTGCCGCCGGCGCGGTTCGCGCGGTGCAGGTTCGCTTGGGCCAGTCGCACCCAGTCCGGCTCGTAATCGACCCCGATCGTGTCGCGACCCGCCGCCACCGCTTCGATCAGCGTGGTGCCGACACCGGCCAGGGGGTCGAGGACGAGGTCGCCGGGCTGGCTGTATCGGATGATCGCGGCGGTGGCCAGGTCGGGCCACATCCGTTGCGGGTGTGCGGCCGAGCCGGGGACGTACTTCCCGCGCCGTTGGGCGGCGACCGGGCGTTGGCCGAGCAGCCACACCGACCGTTGGGGCGGCGACATCAACGACGCGCTGAGCTGTCTGTCAGCCATGGCGGCCTGCCGCCACTACGAACACGAGGACATCGACGCGCACAGGGCGGCCGGTCGCCGTATCCCTGGAGGTGGTGTCGTCCTCGGGCGTGGTGTCGCTGCCGTTGACAGCGGTGGGGACGGTGATCACGATGATGCGTTGCAGGTGGCGCATGCCGCCGGAGCGGGCTTCGGGGATCAATCGGCGAGCCTGTTCGGGGTAGCTGCCGCCGTCCTGGGTCGGGTCGACGATGAGTACGGCGAAGCCGTCCGGGGTGACCACCAGCCGGAACGCGCGGAACAGATCCGCCACAGCCTCGGCCGCGGGGTGCGGTCGGGGCCACCGCAGCACGACCAGGTCCACCTGGGCGGCGTCGATGTCGGCGAGGTCGGCGGGCTGGGTCACGGGCAGGTACAGGCGGCCGGTCGCCGCGGCGGCTTCCCGTATGGCGGGGTCGCCGTCGAAGTCGACCACGGCCGCGTCGCGGCGGCTGTAGGTGACGACGAGCCGCCGCGCCAGCCGCTGCTGGGTCGCCTTGTCGTTGTCGCCGTCCGTGCCGACGGCACGCCAGATCGAGATCGGCACTGGCGGGCCGTCGGTGAGGTCCACCCGGAGGAAGTCGCGGTACGCGACCCCATTGGGTGGGTGCGTGTCGCGACTCGCTTGTTTGCCGCGTTGCGGCTGAGGCGACTCGCCGGGGTGTGCGGGTGTTGCGAAGGGTTCGGTCATCGGCGGGTGGCTTCCACCGGCTGGCCCGTGCTCACGACTCCCAATAGGGCAACCGGACCCCGATGTGCGGGGGCCGTCCGGCTCTCCCGGCCAACAGCAACCAACAGCGACGCGGGCCGGCAGGACCGTTGGCCAACCGGCCGCCAGTTGGGTCGGGCCGCTCAACCCAACATCCTGCCTAGAGTCCGGGCTGGTTCAGCCCAACCGCGGCCTGGCGCCACCCAACGGCGTGAGACAGCGGACCCAACAGGCGATGCCCCGCCCGGCCTTAGGCATTCAGCCGATCGGCAGGGTCGACTCTGCCGGCGACACCGCCAGCTTGCAGGCCCGAGCGCCGGGCGGTGCGCTCTGTCGGGTCGACTGTGTACACCCGGTGAGACAGCAAGAAACCCGGCCGCTGCCGTTGTTGGACAAGAACCTGGTTAACAGCGGCCAACAGGGCATTGAGCTGAACCAACAGCCGGCGCCGTCCACGCGCGTGAACTCCGGCCGTTCGTAAACTGCGCCGGACCGTCGAGCATGCAGGGCCCCGACCTGTACCCAACACGTCCGTACCCGATACACCCACCATTCACCATCCATCGGCGCACTCCGATTGCTGTTGGGTTGGTGTGAGTGGATGAGCCGTGCCATTCGGTACAGCGCTTCGGAGCCCCCGGGAGAGGTTCATGCCGTCCACCTCCATCCGTCTGTCACCGCTCGACGCCCACCAACGCGCCTTCGATCTCCTCGTCCGCCGGCCCGTACCGATCGCTTTCGACGGCCGCGGCATCCCCGGCTGCCCGCCGCGGCTCATGGCCCTGGACGAACTGAAGGCCTTCCTGCTGAACCGCGACACCGCACCGCAGGTCCGCGACACGGTGTGGCGGGAGCTGGTCGTACGGGCCCGCCGTGACGGCGCCGGCTGGGGCATCGGCGCGATCGGCATCGCCCTACCTGGCCTACGCAAGCGGGCCGGTAACATCACCCGCGGCTTCCACCGCGACGTCGAGGACATCGACGCGGAGATGCTCAAGACCTTCTGGGAACAACTCCTGGAACGCGTCGACGCCGACCAGCGCCGCGTACTCGGGCGCATGCTCGACGCCGCCGAACGCGCCGGACTCAAGATTCGCTACGCCGACGTCACCACCGACCCGCTCGACAGCGAACCCGCCGGCCCCCGCACACCACTACAGCCGTGGGACCACCCCGACTTCGTCCTCGCACGGGCCGTTGCCATCGGCGTGATCGACGCCGACGACGCGAACATCATCGCCGAGACCCGACTTGAAGGCGCCTCCGTCCAGGTCGCCGCCGCCCGCCGCGGCATCCAGGGCCAACTCGCCTCACACTGGCGCGACCAAGCCGAAAAGCGCCTGATCAACGCCATCCGCAAGGGCGAACTCGCCCACGTGCGGCTACGGCCACATCCCGCCAAACCTATCCATCGGACGACGCTGATGGCATGGCCCGGCGAGTAGGCCCACCCGGGAATGCGGAACAGGCCCTCTCGGTGGTGATGTCGTCCAGAGCAGCAACGGCCGAGCCATGTGCCGGCCGCCGGCCGTCGAAGGGCGAGCCCTATGGTGGCGCTGGCGCAGCCTGAGATCCACGCGAACGATCTGCTGCTTGGCTCCTGGCAGCTGTCGGATCGCCGCGCTGCCGTGGCTGCCTACGCGGACCCGACCATTCAGCGCTGGTACTGCTCGGCCTACCGCGGCTGGCTGCGCGAGTGGAGCGAAGTTAGGCAGCGCTCCGCCAGCGACATCGCCGCCGACCTCGCACTCACCCCCGAAGCCGTCCGCCGGAACCTGATCCGATTCGGCATCCCCCGGCGGCCCGCAAGGCTTCGCCACCATTGCCGCATGGTGCGGCAGGTCTACGGCAGCAAGCTGGTCACGGATACGACGGGCCTACAGCCGGTATCCCGCGTCCAGCAGCGACTTCAACACGCTCCGCGGCAGCCACCTCGTCGCCGATCGATGCTGTCCCGGCCGGAAGACGCGGTAAGCGACGCAATCTTGAGAAGGACCCAGCGACGTGACCGCGAAAACCGATCATGCCGTCCCTGATCAGGGCAACCGCCAGCGACATCGCTGGCGCAAACCTACACCAGCGGAGCGCCTATCCCTGGGAAACCTGGTGCAGAGATGCGGATCGAAGCTGCGACACTTGCTTTCATGAAGCCACCGCTGTGCCTCGTCTGTGGATCAACCGACAGCGCTACCCAATTCACCGTGGTGAACTTCGCCGTCAACGACCATGAGAGAGCAGGACTCGAAGCGCGCAGAGCCGTCGGCTGGGTCGGCCACCCGGAAAACGCCTACTGGTTCTGCGCCGAACACCTCCACTTCGGCACCGAACGCCGGTCGATGCACTGGCGCGACGCCGTCGCCGAGATCAGCGCCGTCACCGACGGGTACCCCCGTCGCCTACCGTGGTCCTAATCACCCTCGCCGTCCTCGAGCTCCCGGACGCCGCAGGGCGGTCCTCGGTCACGATATGGCGGCACGTCGACGCACGGGCCGCGCCGGTCGAGGTCAACACCATGCAGGCGTAAACGGTTGGCGGCATGGTGATCGGCGTCGCTACGATGCGTCGTGGTGGGGCCCGTAGCGCAGAGGTAGTCGCGTCGCTATTACATGGCGGAGGATGCCGGTTCGAGTCCGGTCGGGTCCCACCCCCGTCGCGTGGTCGGTAGCGCAGAGGTCGACGCGCCGCCCTCTCAAGGCGGAGGACACCGGTTCGAATCCGGTCCGTCCACGTCGACTGGTTGGTGAGGCACGATGGACAGCACCGAGGTCGAGCAAGCCCTGCGGGTGCTCGGCGAGATCCGCGCGTTGCCCGTCGACGACCCGATCCGGCAACGAGTGCAACGCGCCGTCGACGGGCTACTCAAGGACGCGCAGCGCCAACGCCGCGCGGACCGACGGCGCGCCACCGCCGCCGCCGACCGGGCCGTCGTCGCCGACGCCGCCACCGCAGCCGGCAACCGCGCCGAAGGCGTACCCGTCGCAGAACCCACCGAGCTGACCGACACGGCCGGGGTCGGACGCACCCGGCGGGACCGCCGCTGCTACGCCTGCCGCGACCGGTTCCGCACCGTCGACGCCTTCTACCACGCGCTCTGCCCACCTGCGCGGACCTGCACCGCCGACACCGGCACGCCCGCACCGACCTGACCGGCCGCCGCGCGGTGGTCACCGGAGGCCGGGTCAAAATCGGCTACCAGACCGCGCTGAAACTACTCCGCGACGGCGCCACCGTCACCATCGTGACCCGATTCCCCGCCGACGCCGCCCGCCGCTACGCCCACCAACCCGACGCCACCGACTGGCTCGACTCACTGCGCATCATCGGCGCGGACCTCCGCGACCCCCGCCAGGTCCTCGACATCGCCCAACGACTGACCGACGACGCACCCCGACTCGACATCCTCATCAACAACGCCGCCCAGACCGTACGCCGACCGGAATGGGCCTACCAACCCCTCATCGCCGCAGAGCTGCACGCCGCCCCCACCGCAGTCGCCATCGAATCCGCCACCGGATTCCGACCCGGCGCCGCACCACCCGACTGGAGCCTGCGGCTCGCCGCGCCACCGGAAACACCCCGCCGCGAACTGACCAGCATCATCGACGCCACCGGCGCGCTCGTCGTCCCCGGCACCACGAACTCCTGGACCGCCACCATCGGCCAGATCGACCCGGTCGAACTGCTGGAGGTGCAACTGGTCAACGTCGTCGCACCGTTCCTCCTGCTCGACCGGCTCCGCCCGACCCTGACCGCACCCGGCCCCGGCAACCGGTACGTCATCAACGTGACAGGTCGCGAAGGCTGGTTCTCCGAAGACAGCACCGGCCCCACCCGACACCCCCACACCAGCATCAGCAAAGCCGCCCTCAACATGCTCACCCGCGTCGGCGCCACCGACCTCGCCCGCCACCACGTCCACATGAGCGCCGTCGACACCGGCTGGATCACCGACGAAAACCCCACCACCATCAAAGCCCACCGCGCCGCCACCGGCTGGCAACCACCACTGGACGTCACCGACGCCGCAGCCCGCATCTACCACCCCATCATCAGCGGCGAAACCGGCACCCCACTACACGGCGTCCTGCTCAAGAACTACACCGTCGTCCCTTGGTAGTAGCAAGGTCAACGACAGGGCCGACCTCGACGTCGGGTTGGGGACGTCAACCGTCACGGCAGGCGGGCCGCAGGGCGTGACGGGTGCCGCCCGCGGTGCACGGCGGGCGTACGGCGTACCTGCCGCCGAATGCCTGCCGTGTTCGGGTCAGTCTGGTTTGGGCATCAGGCCCTGCGCGCGGAGTTGTTCGACCTGGCTGGCTGGCGGTGGTAGCGGGTCGTGATCTGAGGGGCGGGGTCCTTCCGGACCGTCGGGGCCGTACCGGATGAAGGTTTCGACCCGGGTCACCCGGCACGGCACACCGCCCACCTCGAAGTCGTCGGTGCGTGGCGGACGGTGCGCCGCGCGGGCGCGCGCGTAAGCCGCCATGAACTCCTCGATCGGAGTGTCCGCATCCCGTGGAACGTCGGCGATGGCGAACGACTCCGCGTCCCGGGCCGCCTGCGGTGTCGGGTAGGTGGTGAACGAGCGGGGCCGCCACCTGCCGTCGACCTGTTCCCCCACGGTGAACCCGACCGGGAGCAGCACCACGTTCGGGTGCGTCACCAACGCCCGACGCGAATCGGCGTACACGTCGTCGGGGAAGGACGTCGCCGGGTAGGTCGCCGAGACCAGTTCCATCCGTACGAGGGCGTCGGTGAGCCCGGTGCCCGCGGCCGGGTCGATGACGAATCCGTCCATCGGCGACGTGGTCCGCTCCGCCTCGCCCGGCGGGTACGGGTCCGCATCGGTGGGCCGGGGCGGCTCCGGCCCGTCCGGGCCCATTCGAATGAACGGCTGCGCCCGGATGATCCGGTAACGACGGCCACTGACGGTCAGCTCATTCACCGACTCCCAGTCGAGCACCTCGTACGCCGTCTCGTACGCCGCCCGCACGGCCGCGTTCTCCGCCGTCTGCGGCGTCTCGCTGAACAGGCGCCGGAAGTGCGACGCGAGGCTGTCGCGCGCATGCTGCGGCTCGTCGGCGTCAAGCCGCACGACCCGCCACCGGCCGTCCACCTCCTCGGCACAGCCGAAAACCGGCGCGCCCCACATCAGCGTGGGATAGGCGACCGAGCGGCGTCGGGCATCGTCCTCGGACACCGCCGACACCGGATCGTCCTGCTGCTCGACGGCGATCAGCAGGTGCTCAGGCACCCGCTTGTCGTGATGGGCCATGTACGCATTGTGTGCCCCCCGATCGCCGAAACGCAGCACCGCCACTTCCACAGATCTCCACCACCGTCGGCAACCTCCTCACAGGGACCGCCGCAGTCGGAGAAGGTCGCTGCGCGAAGGCGAAGGCAGGCGCACATGCGGAAGCCCACCGACTCCAATGCATGTCCCAGTCCTGAGGAGACGCCCCAACAGTTGGGTAGCCGTTGGCCGCTGTTGGGTTGCCAGGTCCCCGCAGTTCGCGGCCAACAGCGGCTTTTGGCGGTCACAAGACCGATCCAGCCCGGCACGCCAGCCGGGTTTGCGGACGGTCTTGGGCGCCGCCCGGTGTGGGTGGTGACTCGGCCCGGCTGTCGGCCCGTGCTCACCACAATTTCCGAACCTGGTTGTGGAAGGAGAGTGCTTCCACGGTCTCCGCCCGTGCGGGCGGCGCCTCCCTATCGGCTGTCGCGCATGCCCCGCCGCCTGGCGGGGTGGGAGGTGAAGACCAGATGCGCCGTGTCCTGTCCCGTCTGTTCCTGTCCACCACGATCGTCGCCGCCGTTATAGCCGGCACGGCCGGTGCGGCTCAGGCTGGGCCGCCAGAACTGCTGGCGGTCAACAGCCTGGACACCGTCATCAACAACCTCATCGCCTGGATCGTCGGCATCCTCGTCGGCGTCGCCACGCTGTTCCTCACCTACGGCGGTGCCCTGTATCTGATGGCCGGCGGTGACCCCGGTCAGGTGGAGAAGGCCAAGGGTGCGCTGAAGGGCGCCGCGACCGGCTACGGCCTGGCGGTGCTCGCGCCGGTGCTGATGAGCATCCTGCGCGGCATCCTCGGGACGAACTGATGTACAACCCGTTCACCATCGCGGCGGTGCTGGACAGGGTCCTGGAATGGATCGCGGCACGGGTCGCGGACGTCATCGACGCCCTGTGGAGGTTGCTGTCCTGGGCGTTCCTCGTGGTGCCGGATGTGACCGCCCTGCCGCAGGTCCAGACGATCAGCACCCGCGCGCTGTTCGTCGCCAACACCTGCTACGTGGTGGCGATCGTCGCCTGCGGTGTGGTGGTCATGGCCCGCGACAGCGTCCAGGCCCGCTACGGCGTCGCGGAACTCGCGCCGCGTCTGCTGATCGGCATTATCGGCGCGAACTTCGCGATGCCGATGTGCCGGGAACTCATCGCCGTGGGCAACGCGCTGATCCAGGCGCTCATCGGTGAGTCGGTCACCACCGATGGCTCGCTGGACCAGTTACGTCGCACGATCGTCGACGCGTTGACCAATCCGGCCAACGCCCTGCTCACGCTCGTCATCGGCGTGGTCATCGCCGTGCTCGCCGCCATGATCATGGCGGGTTGGGTGCTGCGGCTGGGCCTGCTGGTGATCCTCGTTGGTCTCGCACCGGCGGCGCTGGCCTGTCACGGCACGCCGTGGACCGAGCCGGTGGCGAAGTTGTGGTGGCGGGCTTTCCTCGGCGTGTTCGCCACGGTCGGAGGCCAGGGCATCGCGCTGCACGCCGGGTTGACGGTGTTCGTCAGCCCGACGGCGAATCTGCCCGCCCTGGGTCTGCCGAACGATCCGACGGGCACGCTCAACCTGTTCATCGTGTGCTGCCTGCTGCTGGCGGTGACGCGGATACCGGGGCTGGTGCGCCGGTACGTCACGGGTGGGCAGTCCCGCAACGTGGTCGGCGCGTTCGTTCGGGTCGCTATCGTTCAGCAACTCGGCCGCGCCCTCACCGGGGGTCTGTGGGGTGGCGCGGGGCGTGCTGCGGCGGGAGCCGTCGTCGGCCGGACGCGCCGTGCCGGGAACCTGGCTGCCCGTTTCGGCGGAGTGCCGCTGCCGCAGCCGGCTGGGGTTCGCCCTGGTGCGGGGCCTGGTCCGGTGGCGCGTCGTCCGCCGCGAACTGCTGCGGCGTCGACGTCTGCCAGTCCGTCCCAGGCCGAGCCCGGGGTCGGGGTGCGGAGGGTGCCGTCGGGGCGGACTCCGGCGACGGTGATGCCGCAGCGGATGCCGCGGTGGCGTCGCTGGTGGGCCTACACCGAATCCGGTATCGGCTGGCCGAGCGGCGCGTCTCGGAGTTGGTCGGCCGAGTCGGTGCCAGGCCTGCGCGTGCCGCCGGTGCTCTCTGCTGTCCCTGAGTCCGCGCGAACGGCCAGCGGCACGGGCTGGCCGTCGGTGCCCATCTACGGACCCCGGACCACCCGCACCTCGGCGGCAGCACGTGCCGCAGCCACTACCCGGTCACGACCGCGGCCTTCACCCCGGCCGGCTGCCGGCCGCGACAGCAGCGGCACCGGCTGGCCGGGCTGACCTTCCTTCTGATGTCAAGGATTGGTGTTTCCCATGTCTGATGTTGATCTTCGTGCTCGTATTCCGGCGGACATTGAGGCCCCGGATCGTCTGCTGTACCAGTTGAGCCCGCGGCAGGTGGCCATTCTGGCCACCGCCGCCGCGGTGGCGTACCTGCTGTGGCGGGCGCTGTTGGGCCATGTGCCGATGCCGATCCTCCTTGCCGCCTTGATTCCGCTGCTCGGGGCCGCCACGGTCCTGGCGTTGGGTCGTCGTGACGGGCTGGGCCTGGACGCGTGGCTCCTCGCGGCGGTCCGGGGCTCGCGCACTCCGCGCCGGCAGGTCCCCTCCCCCGGCGGGAAGGCGCCGCGGTGGGCGCCGAGCCCGGTCGGGGCCGAGGGGAACCTGACGCCACCAGCCATGTTGCGGCTGCCGGCGCGGGCGATCGCCGCCAACGGGGTGGTGGACCTGGGCGGGACCAGCGCCGCCCTGGTCGCGGTGACCACGGTGAACCTGGGTTTGCGGACGCCGGCGGAGCAGTCGGCGCTGGTCGGCGCTTACGCCCGCTGGTTGAACAGTCTGACGGCGCCGGTGCAGATCGTGGTGTCCACGCAGCCGGTGGACCTGGCCGGGCATGCGCAGCGCATCGCGGACGCCGCGGATCTGCTGCCTCATCCGGCGTTGGCGGACGCCGCCGCCGACTACGCCGAGTTTCTCCTCGACGTGGAGGAGGAGCGGCAGCCGCTGTGGCGAACGGTGACCATCGTGCACACCGCCACCGGCGCGCGCCGCGACACCGATGTGCTGCGGGCCGCCGAGCACACCGCCGCCGCGTTGCAGGGTGTGGGTGCGGCCACCCGGGTCTTGGACGGGCCGGCGGTCGCCGCCGTGCTCGCCGCCGCGGTCGACCCCTACACCCTCCCCCTGTCCGGGGAGCGGGCGTTGCCGGACGAGCCGGTCACCGGAGGGCAACGATGAGGCTCCGAAACGTGCTGCGTGCTCTGCTTCCCACCCGCACGCCGCCGCCGGCCGCACCGTCGGCAGGGTCGCAGGTCGACGCTGTGGCCGCGTTGATCGGCCCGGCCAGCGTCGAGGTGACCCCCCGCTACCTGAAGGTCGGCGACGGCTACACCTCGACGCTGCTGGTCAACGGCTATCCGGCGGAGGTCGGCGCGGGCTGGCTGTCGCCGTTGACCGGCTGGCCGGGCCGCGCCGACGTGGTCATCCACATCGAGCCGCTCGATCCGCAGGTGGCCGCGTCGCGGCTGCGCCGCCAGCGTGCCCGCCTGGAATCGTCTCGGCGCTCGGATGCCGAGCACGGCCGTCTCGACGACCCGACCACCGAGGCCGCCGCCGCGGATGCCGCGGATTTGGCCGACCGGGTGGCCCGGGGTGCGAGCCGTCTGTTCCGGGTCGCGCACTACGTCGCCGTGCACGCGACGAGTTTGGAGGAGTTGACCGAGTCGGTGGCGCATGTGCGGGCCACCGCCGCGTCGGTCATGCTCGACACGGTTGCGGCGACGTGGCGGCAGCTGCCGGCGTGGACGTCCACCCTGCCGCTCGGGGTGGACAGCATCGGGATGCGGCGGGTGTTCGACACCGACAGCCTCGCCGCCGGTATGCCGCTGGCCTCCGCTGACCTTCCCGCGCCGCTGCCTGGGGATCCGCCCACCGCCTCCGGTGTCCTGTACGGGTTGAACACGGCGACCAACGGGATCGTGTGGCACGACCGGTGGGCCGCCGACAACCACAACAGTGTGGTGCTCGCCCGCTCCGGCGCGGGCAAAAGCTACATGATCAAACTGGAGACGTTGCGGAGCCTGTATGACGGGGTGCAGGTCCACGTCATCGACCCGGAAGACGAGTACCGGCGGCTCGCCGAGGCGGTCGGCGGCACCGTGATCAACCTCGGCGCCCCCGACGTGCGACTCAACCCCTTCGACATCGCCGCCGACGACCGGCGGCCCGACGCGCGTACCCGACGGGCGCTGTTCGCCCACACCCTGGTCACCGTGCTCCTCGGCGCCGGGCAGGACGGTGGCATGCAGCCGGCCGAACGTGCCGCCTTCGACCAGGCCGTCAACACCGCCTACCTGGAGGCGGGGATCACCAACGACCCGGGCACCTGGGCGCGGCCAGCGCCGTTGCTGCGTGACGTGGCCGCCGCCCTGGAGACCGACGGTCCGCCGCCGGCGGTCACTCTCGCCGCTCGGCTGTCGCCGTGGACGACCGGCAGTTTCAGTCACCTGTTCGCCGAACCCACCACCACCCACCCTGTCGGGCATCTGGTGGTGTGGTCGACCCGGCACCTCGCCGACGAACTGCGCCCCGCCGGAATGCTCCTGGCCCTGGACGCCATCTGGCGGATCGTGGACGCCCCACCCGCCACCGGCCCAACGAGCGACCCGCGTCGGCTCGTCATCGTCGACGAAGCCTGGACCCTGCTGCGCGACGGCGAAGGCGTGCGGTTCCTGAACCGGCTGGCGAAAGCCGCCCGCAAACGCCGCGCCGGCCTGTCGGTGATTACGCAGGACGCGGCCGACCTGCTCGGCTCCGACCTCGGCCAGGCCGTCATCGCCAACAGCGCCACCCAGATACTGATGCGCCAAGCCCCACAGGCCATCGCCGCCGTCGCCGACAGCTTCCACCTCACCGGCGGGGAAGCCCGGATGCTGCTGTCCGCCCAACGCGGCGAAGGACTCCTCCTCTCCGGTGCTAACCGGGTGGCCAGCCACGCCGTGTCCTCCTACCGAGAACACGAGCTCTGCGTCACCGGCACCGACCCGCAGGACGAGTCGTGACCTGGCTCGCCCCACCCACCCCGCCGCTGCCGTCGTCGGTCACGCCGACCAACCCGGTCGCCGAGACGATCGGCACCGCGGTCGGGTGGGTGGTGGCCCGGCCGTGGCTCGCCGCCGTCGCCGCCGCGGCAGCTGTGGTCGCGGTCGTCGCCCACGGCCAGCTGCAGATCTGGCGGCAAAGGCGCTGGCAGCGGCATGCGCAGCAGGTCACCATCACCCCACCGCCGCAGGTGGAGCCGGACAGCGCCGCGAGGTGGTGGGCGACCTGCGCGGAGATCCTGCGCCCGGCCGGCTGGCGACGGTGGCTCTACGGCACCCCGCACGTCGGCTACGAGTACCGGTGGGCGGGCCGGCAGCTGACCATCACCATCTGGCTGCCCGGCACCGTCGCCACCGGCCCGGTCCTCGCCGCGATCGCCGGCGCCTGGCCCGGCGCCGCCACCACGACCGCCGACGCCACCGACCCGATCCCTACCGGCGTCATCGCCGAGGGCGGCGCCCTGACACCGACCCTGCCGGCGTGGTATCCGATCGTCACCGACCACGACACCGACCCGCTACGCCCTCTGATCTCTGCCCTGTCGGGGCTGCGCGACCACGAGTACGCCTGCGTGCAGATCCTCGCCCGCCCCGCCACACCCCGCCAGATCCGCCGGCTGCGCGCCGGCACCGCGGCACTACGTACCGGCCAGCGCACCCCCGGCGTTCTCGACCCGTCGGCCTGGTTGGAAGGACTGTTCGGTCTCCTCACGCCCGGCAAGACCCGCCCCACAGCGGGCAGCCGGACCACCGCCTACCGGCCGCCGGCCGGTGACCCGGAACGAGACCGCGACGCCCGCGCCGCGGTGGACAAGCTGGCCTGCGGCCAGCTGTGGGAAACCTCCATCCGCTACGGCATCGCCCACACCAACCCCCGCCAAGCCCCGCAAGAAAACCTGCGGGCCCGGTTGACGACCCTCGCCCACGGCGTCGCCTCGGCCTACGGCCTCTACACCGCCCGGCAACGGCTGCGCCGCGTCCGCCTCACCCAACCCGCCACCGTGCTGGCCAACCGGCCACTGCGCACCGGCTACCTGCTCGGCGCCGCCGAACTCGCCGCTATCGCCGCCCTGCCCTCCGACGTGGCAGTGCCCGGCCTGCTGCGGGCCCGCGCCAAACCGATGCCGATGCCGGTCGACGTTCCCACCACCGGCGGCCGAGGCGTCAAACAGCTCGGCCGGGCGCAGATCGGCGGCCACGCCGTCGGACTACCCGTCCCCGACGCCCGCCAACACCTCCACGTCCTCGGCTCCACCGGCGTCGGAAAGAGCACCCTGCTGGTCAACATGATCCTCGACGACGTCGCCGCCCACCGCGGCGTCGTCGTCATCGACCCCAAAGGCGACCTGGTCACCGACGTCCTCGACCGGCTCAACCCGAACGTCGCCGACCGGGTCGTGCTCATCGACCCCGACCAAACCCAGGGCGGCTACTTCAACCCCCTGTCCGGCGACGACCACGACCTCGCCGTGGACAACGTCGTCTCCATCTTCTCCAAAATCTTCCAACGGCACTGGGGACCCCGCATCGACGACACCCTGCGCGTCGCCTGTCTGACCCTGATGCGCAAAGCCAACCCCACCCTCGCGCTGGTCCCGCCGCTGCTCAACGACAAACAGTTCCGCCTCGCCTTCACCGAAGGCCTCGACGACCCGGAAGGCCTCCTCGGCTACTGGACCTGGTACGAATCCATGCCCCCACCCGTACGGGCGCAGGTCATCGGCCCCGTCATGGCCCGCCTACGCGCATTCCTGCTGCGGGACTTCCCCCGCCGCACCCTCGGCACCCCACGCTCATCGTTCGACATGGAGCGGCTACTCAACAGCGGCGGGATCCTGCTCGCCCGCCTACCCAAGGGACAACTCGGCGAGGACACCAGCCGGCTGATGGGCTCCTTCGTCCTGGCCCGCGCCTGGCAGGCCGCCACCGCCCGCGCGAAACTCCCCGAACACCAACGACGCGACTGCACCGTCGTGATCGACGAATGCCACAACTTCCTGAACCTGCCCGGCTCCGTCGACGACATGCTCGCCGAAGCCCGCGGCTACCGGATGAGCCTCGTCCTGGCCCACCAGGACCTCGCCCAACTCCCCCGCCCCACCCAACTCGCCCTGTCCGCGAACGCCCGCAACAAAATCACCTTCAACGTGGCGCCCGAAGACGCCCACCAGATGGCCCGACACATGTTCCCCGAACTGTCCGACCACGACCTCAGCCACCTCGACGCCTACCAAGCCGCCGCCCGCCTCGTGATCGGCAACCGGGAAACCGCCGCGTTCACCCTGCACACCCGACCACCCCGCCCCATCGTCGGCGCGGCCGACCAGATCCGCGCCGCCTGCGCCGCGGCCAGCGGCGGCGCAGGCGATCCCACGGCGATCGAGCAACTCGCCAAACGGCTGGCCACCCACGCCGACACCCACCGCCGCCGGTGAACCCCGTCCGCTGCTGCCACGCCGGAATGCCGCCCGGCCTGGCGGCGGGCGGGCACTGGTCCGCGCCTCGGTGCAGACCCGGCCGGCCCCCACTCACCCTCGAACGCCCAACAGTGCAGGTAGGTGCATAAATGCTCGATGATCAACCGTCCCGACAGTCCCCTCGGGGGGACACTCTCCGACCGGGGGGCGGCCCATCGCCCCCTCTCCCCCGCACACCGGCCCGGCGTACGACGACGACCCTGGCCGACATCTCTGCCCGGCTGCGGCCCCGCGACCGGGTCATCGCCTTCCTCCTGTCCGACCACACCGCCCTCACCACCGCCCAGATCGCGGCAGTGCTGTTCGACTCACCGATCACCTGCGGCCACCGCCTCTACGCGCTACGCCGCATGGACTTCGTCAACCGCGTGCTGCGCTCCCACCCCGGCCGACCCACCCAGGTTCACTGGGTGCCCGGCCGGTTGTCGGCGCGCCTGGTCGCCCTCGCCCGCGGCGAAGCCCCACCCACCCCGAAAGCGGTCGCCCTCGCCGCCGACCGCGTCCTGTCCGACCGCACCCGCCGACACACCATCGAAACCAACCAGTTCTTCATCGACCTGCTCGTCCACAACCGATCGCACCCACAATCCCGGCTGACCCGCTGGTGGTCCGAGCAGCACACCACCGCCGCATTCGGCCGCCGTATACGCCCCGACGGCCACGGCGTCTGGACCACCGGCCACCACCACGCCGGCTTCTGGCTCGAACACGACCGCGGCACCGAACACCACCCACGACTACGCGACAAGCTGGAGCCCTACCGCCGACTCCGCATCGACGGCGGACCCGACTACACCCTGCTGTTCTCCCTGCCCACCCGAGAACGGGAACGCCACTTCCACCACAGGCTGATCGACACCGCCGGCCACGACCACCGGATCGCCGCCACCCTGGCTACCCTCACCATCGCCACCTGCGCCCGGGACCGCATCAACGGCCACGGCCCCGCCGGCCCCGTCTGGCGGCTCGTCGGCAACGGCGGCCACCGACTCCGCCTGGCCGACCTCCCCACCACCAACGACGAACCCGGCCCCCTCAACCCCGGACCACCCGCACCCGATCACGACCCGCTACACGAACTCACCTGACTCCGACAACCGGCGAGACCACACGTGCGAGCTGCCCGCCATTGCCCCAGGCCCAGCTCCGCATCGGCAGCGGCCGCGACCACCTGCGCGGGGTGGGGGTGGAGTGCCCGGCCTGCCGGGGCCGGCTCGTCTACGCCTACGCGGCCAGCCCGGGCACGGTAATCTGCCGCGACGACTGCGTGTGCGCCGGGCCCGGCTGCCGATGCCGGCTGGACGGCGCGGTGGCCGGCGCACGGCACGTCTGGGTACGCACCCACACGGCCGCCCCGGCCGCCGCCCGCTGACTCACGACGGGATGGGGATAGCTACCGGTTCACTCTGCCCATCCCAGGTGATGAGCAGTTCGGTCGGGGAGTCTGTCCATGCAGGAATGACGAAGAACTCGAGTTCGCCCCCCGGCAGGACCCGGCCGGGGGGAGGCTCAAAGTGGATGAGGTCCTCCCGGCTGTCACCAGTCTTGATCCACTCCACTCCCGTGGCTGATTTGGTGCCGATGTTCTTCAGCAGATAGCGGTCTTTGTAGTCGCGGCGCGCGGACCAGGCGACGTCCGGTGGCGGTGGGGGCAGTGCGGCCTCGGCTGCTGCGGCCTGTCGCTCTGCGGCATCGGCCGAACGTTCGGCCGCACCAGCTGACTTGTCCGCCGACCGGGCGGATGCCCGCGCGTACCGCACACTCCAGCCCGAAACGAGCAGGGCGAGCACCGCGATGGCGCTCGTGACGATCTCGGCTACGTCCATGCCGCAGAAGGTAACTGGGGCTGTCAGCTACCCATTCGGCGCAGCGGCACGGCCCGCAGTCTGACCTCGGCGGACAAGAAACGCCGCGGCTGACGACCGTGTACCCCGGCCAAGGAGTACGTTGCTCACAGAGTGTGACAAGCCGATGACAAGCGCCGGGAGGGCTAATGGCTGAGGACTTCATACCTGCCCGTTTCAGCGACGCCGAGACGTCCCTACCGGAGATTGACCGCTGGTGCGGTGCCATCCTGTCCGGCTCCAGGGCTCGCCTACTGCTGCTCGGCCCTTTCATGTCCGGGAAGACCCACAACGCGTACGCCGCGCTCCGCCGCCTACTCGCCGCCGGTTACCCACCCGCCAACCTGAGGGTGTACCAGGCTTATGAGATGGCCCGCGCCTACGACCCGCGTCTCATCGAGCAAGGGCCGCCGGTGATATTCCTCGACAACCTGACGGACCGCAGTGACAACGTGGCCGGCACCGAAGATATCCAGCCCGACGAGCCGGATATCCAGGCGCTGATGGCGGTGCACCAAGGGGCGGTAATCGATGCCGCTGAACGATTGGCGGGCAGAGCAGGCAGTTCGTGGATCGCGTGCGCGTCGAATCGTGAGCGACTGGCGGCAGATCTGGGTGTGGACGTTGCCGCCAAGCTTCTCGCGGTCGCTGACGTGGTCGAGCTTCCCCCGAGGCCGCGACAGCCCATCATGGAGTGGTAGCAGACGCGCGTCTCAGGCCGCCGTAGTGTCTGGTTTTGGCGCACCATAATTCCACTAATGTGCGTAAGGCGGGAAGCTGGTGTACACCAACCAGGTAGCCTAGGAAGGTGCGACCGAACGGGGAAGACCTGGCGACGTGGCTCCGCCGTCAGCTCAAAGATGACGAGGCGGCGGTCGAGCGCGAGATCCAGACCGAAATCGGAAACGTGCTCGCGGTCGGTGTACCCATCACCCGCGAAGAGTTCCTCGCTCAAAGCGGAGGTCGATGGCACAGTCCCCTGGCCGAACTGGACGCCAGGCGACGCATCCTCGACCTTCATACCGGCCCGCACGAATGCCCTGAGTGGGATCAAACCGTGAACGAAAGCTGCACGGGTTACTACGGCGCTGAGGGCTGCCCAACTCTCCGGCTGCTGGCCGTGCCACAGGATCACCGGCCTGGCTATCGCGACGAGTGGCGGCCCGCGTGACAGCCAAACCCGACCGCTGCCCGTCCTGCCGCGCCAAGATCCCCGGCTCCGGTCGATGCCCCGGCCTCGCACCCCTGATCGAGCACAAGGGCCGGCTCTGGGGCATTGCCGCCCAGCTCGCCCATGCGCTCGGCAACAACGGCGACGTCAGCGAGGCGATTTCCGCAACTACGCCAACCGCGACGGCCTCACCCGCCGCGAGTACCGCCGCAGTGTGTTCTTCGCCCTCGACGAGTGTGGCGGCATCGAGCGGGCCAAGCGGGTGTCGAAGGAGGAAACCGGCAAGGGCCGGCCGCGACACGCGCCACCCCCGCTTGACGCTGGCCACGCCCACGCCGCATGATTTGATCAGTCGGCCGTACAGGTGGACTATGTCCAAGGCCCGCTCGGCGGCCTCGTAGCCGAGACATGGACCAGACGAGCCCCAGCCCGCCCACCCGGCGGGCTGTTGTGCGTCCGGGGGACGGCCGGCGTACAAGGGGTGCGGGCAGGCCGGAGGTGCGACCGGTCTGCCCGCACCCGGAGCGACGTGGAGCAGCTGGTAGCTCGCTGGGCTCATAACCCGGAGGTCCCCGGTTCGAACCCGGGCGTCGCTTACGGATGGGAATCTCCCGCCGGCGGCGGCCCTTCGTGGTGCCGAGGTACCAGCCGCCCTTGCCGTCTCTCTTCCACGCCCGCCAGATCCGCACCCGCGGCACCGCCTTGCCCCTCGGCGGCACGATGTGAGCGACGCTCAGCGCGGTCGCTTCAGACCAGCGGGCGCCGGTGCCGGCGAGCAGCTCGACGAGCGGCCGGTCGGCCGGGTCGAAGGCGTTCCGTAGCAACCGATACTCGTCGCGGGTGAGCCGGACCTGCTCCGGTTCTCCGGTGTCGTCGTGCTCGACCTGGTCGCGGACGTAGTCCGTCTTGCTCACCGGGTTGCGGGTCAGGTGTCCCTCGTCGACGGCGGCCTAGAAGATGGCAAACAGCAGGCTGTAGTAGCGGGTCACCGTCGAGTTGGTGAGGCCGGGCTCGTCGTCGTCCTCCGGCCGTCGCAGCGCGTTGAGCAGCGCACCGATCTGGGTGGGTGTGATCCGGTCGATGTGGTGGTCGCCGAGGACAGGCCAGATGCGGGTGACGAGCTGCCGCTCGTACGCGGCCCGGGTGCCGGGGGTGATGCGGGTCTTCGCGGCCAGCCAGGTGGTAGACCAGTCCCGCAGCGTCGGCAGGGTTGGCTCGGGCTCGGGGTCGAGGACGCCCATGTCGGCGTACACCTGGTCGGCGGTGCGGTTGCCGCGGTAGCCCTCGACGATCGCTTTGACCTCCAGGGCGACCTCTTCGGTCGGCCACATCGTACGCTGCTTGCGACCCTGATAGCGCTGAGTACCTGGCTCTGCCAACGCCACCTCACTGTAGCCCCATACCCAACCGCCATGGCTTGAGGACCAACAGCCGGACCGAAGCGGCCAACAGGACTGGCCGATTCCTCCACCACAGCGACCCTTAACGTAGCCAACAGTCCTGTTCAGATCATGGTTTGCCAGCACCAGAGCATGATCGTTTTCTGTTGGGTAGGCGGGTTACGGTGAGGGCTCATATATATGAATTCTTCATCGTGCGCCACCCCAGGCCTCGGCCCGTCACGGCAGGATCCGCACCCGCCCACCCGCCTCATCGGCCGGTCGGCAGCGACACCTCCTCCCGCGACGCCCGCCCACCCGTACCACCGAATCGCCCCACGCTCCCCACGCCGTCCCTTCTTCCAACGCTGTTGCCCACCAATGGATCTTTCCGGTCAACAGCCTCGACGCCAACGCGCTTCGCCGATCGCAATCTCTCTTCGAATGGAGGTATGTCCCACATCCCAGACAATCGTGGTCGCACTCGACCCCGACATCACCACTGACGCCCTGACCGCCTCCGCCGCAGACCACGTGCACACGCAGGGGCACCTTTGTTCCACCGGCCTTGTCGGTCATTTCCCGGCGCACCGTCGACTGACCCGCAGACTCGTGCACCGCTTGCATGAACACGCGCCGGCGGACCGATTTCGCCTGCTGGATCTTCGCCTGATGCGCCACCATGCCGCAGATCGCGCCGATTGGCAGTGGCAGCAATGGCGTTGCGTCGTCTTCGGCATCCCACGACGCTCAACTCTGGTGGGTATTTCTCGATTGCCACCGTGCGGACCCCGCCGCATGGCCGATCAACCGCGCCCAACAGGCGTACCTGGCGCAGCCGCCAGCGCTGGGTATGACTGCCTACAACGCCGCATACCGGCAGCACCCCATCCCCACGACCGGACTCGAATCGTTACAGGCCAGACTTAGCAAGCACTGCACCGCAGCCACACTCGTTGGGGTTCCCGGCGATGCCACCGCCGCTGCCACCGGCATGTAGCTCACCACCCGCAGCGGTCGACTGTCCGACAAACTGGCCTATCTTCACGCCGCCAACGGCTACATCGACCACCTGCCCACGCGCACTCCCCTGGTCGCCATCGCCGCCCACCCAGCCGGATAGTCCCCGCACGCACCCCGGGCATCGCCTGCCTGAGATGCCTCGATCCGGGCCGCACCTCTATTCGTTCTCTTGCGCCGGACAGGCACTGAGCCTGCCCGGCCATTGCCATGCCCGGACCACAACGGTTCGGCAGTAAGGGGAGTAGTCCGTGAGCAGTGCCTGGCTGCACGGCCGCGACGACCTCGCATCGGTCATCGACGACGCCGACTACCCGAGGTACCGGGGCGCCCAAGGCCAATGTTGGCCGACGGGCTCAGCTGGCTCTTCACCGACCCGATCGACGCCCCAGTTGCGGCAGATGCTCAGGCGAATGGCCGCGGGCATCGAGTGCGGCCCGGACGGCTGCGTTCGGGGCTGCCGGGATTGGCAACCGCCACGCCGCGACACTCTCGGCAGGCCAGCAGACAGGCTTCTGCGCTGCCTGGCGTCGCCTCACCGCGTTCCGCTAGCCATCTCGTCCACCTTGGCTGCCGGCCGGTAGCTCGCGCGAGCCGCACCGCAGCCACCACCTGTGTCGCCGTAGCCGATGACCGTGCACGGGCCGATTCGCCGTCGGACAACGCCTGGCCAGCCCGCTTGACCAGTGGGCCGGCTTCACGTGGGCCCGGGGGCGGGCCCTGCCTTGCCAAGCCGGACCGTCCCCGGTGCTCCTCAGCCATAAGGAGCCTCTCAATGCCTTCTCTTCACCGACCAGACCGCCAACCCCGCCTGAGTAGGGCGGGCACCCTCGTCGTCATCTCCAGCGTCATCGCCGCTGGGCCGGCTGGCGCGTTCGCCGCCACCGAACGGTTCACCGCCGCGGCGGTAGCCGCCGTCATCGCTGTGGTGGTGGCGCTGCCGGGTGCCGTGGCGCTGGTCCGGTTTGCCCGCCGCCACCAGATGATTGTCAGGTGGGGCAGCGAGTACGAGCGGTTGTGGACCTGTCTCGCCGCGGCCACCGACCGGGAGAACAGCCTTCGGCGGGAACTCGTCGCGGCGTTGACCGATCCGCTCACCGGCCTGCCCACCCGGGCGGTCGTTGAGAGTGCTCTGGCTACCGCCGCCGATCAGCGTGCTCCTGTGGCGGTCGCGGTGGCCGACGCCGATGGTCTGCACGAGGTCAACGACGACGGTGGGCACGCGGCGGGCGACCGGTACCTCACCGTGATCGCGGATCGGCTTACCACCGCGGCCACCGCTGTGCGGGCCGACGCCGTTGTGGCTCGTGCCGGCGGCGACGAGTTCGTGATCGTGGCCCCGCACACCGACCCGGCCGTGCTGGCCGACGCGATCCGCGCCGCCTTCACTGCACCGACCGCTGATGAACCAGTGCCGCGGGCCAGTGTTGGCGTGGCTGCAAGCGACGGCAGGGATCCCCGCTACGCCCTGGCCCAGGCCGACGCTGCCATGTACACCGCGAAGTGGGCCGGCAACCAGACCCTGGTCTACGAGCCGGACCGCGACGGGATACCGCAGGCCGACGGCACCCGGACGCAGGTCCGTCGCCGTGACCTCAAACCCGGCCGCGACATCGTTGTCACCGACAGGCCGGTTCCGCCGGTCCGAATCTTGTGCTCGGGAGCCGACGCGGCAGCGATCGTCAACGCCCTTCGAACCGCCTACGAGAGGTGGGCAGCCATCGCCGGACCTACACCGACGGGCAGCGGTACGGCAGACGGGGCGGACCAGACGATCGATGTCACGCCCACGGCGGCGGGGATCGATCGGATCACGGTGGTGGCGCAGGCGGAGATGGCCACGTACGCGACACTCGCCGACGCGATCGCCGCGGCCCTCGATATGCCGAGCAGCGAGTCGTGACCCGGCCACGACCGCTACCGCCTGCTCTGGTGGTCGTCGGACTGCGCGGGATGTCGATCTGCGGCAGGACGACGTCGTCCGGCTGCCCGGCGAGGTGGACGTCGTCCTGGCCGTACCCGAGTGCCGTCGGACCTCGAACGGCATGCGTGGCCGGCCAGTGGTAGATGCCCGGTGCCGCCACCAGACCGGACGCCTGTCGGCAGCGCCTGGACGGGACGGCCAGTGACTGGCCGCCCGCAGCGGCTGAGCGCGTTGGCCGCTGCGACCAGCAGGCTGTGCACCTACACCGCCTACGGATGGTGGCTGCTGGCCGACGGTCGGGCCGGACGTGGTCTGCACCCGGATGACCTGACGCCGGCCCAGCGGCTGGTGTGCGCGGCCGTGCACCATCACGCGGACTGCGTCACCGCCACGGGCGGCGCCTACCCGGGCTGCCATCCGGACGACCTGGTCGACATGACCAGCATGTCGGCCGGGTCGGTGAAGTCGGCCCTGCACCGGTTGGTCCGGCTGCGTTGGCTGGACCGCGACCCCCGCAGCGGGATGTTCCAGGTCAGCACCGCAGCGCATGCGTTCACGCGCAGCGGCTGGCTCGATGAACCGGCGCTCGCCGGCGAACCCCTGATCGACGTTCTTACCGACCCACCCGACTGACCCGGCAGCCGCTGGCGACGCACTTGAATCGCCGATGACGACCACGCCAGCACGGGCGAATGCGGCTACGCCGCTGACCGACCCGACGCCGAGGGTCGGCGCCACCGTCAGTGCCCTGTGACCCGGGACGCGAGCGGCCGTACGTCGTCGCCGCCCACACCGGGCGTGATCGCGTGGCCAGTTCACCACTCCCCCTTTGCGCGCCGTTGGGCGCGAACCCCATTTCACGTCCCGGTGTCCCGCCGGGCTCATTTTGAAAGGCATCGCCATGACCGACGCCCTAACCTCCGAACGCCCCGATTCCCCGACCGCCGTCGCCCCGCAGCCGTCGCCGCGTCCGCTGACCGCCTTCGCCGGCTCTCCCGGCCGGGCGGTCACCATCCTGGACGCCGGCGCCAGCTACGACGCCGTGGTGCTGTCCCCCGCCCCGGGGACGAGCATGGTCCGTGTCCTGGTCGACGGGCAGGTCCGCAGCGTGCGCGCGGACATCTCCGCGGTACCGGTCACGGACCCGGCCACCGCGCTGGCGTTGACCCGGCAGGCCGTGGCTTGGGCGCTGACGGAACAGGACAGCGCCGTCGAACGCGCCCGCAACCTGGCCGAGCAACGCGACGAGGACCGGCGACGCGAGACCAGCCAACTCACCGAGATCCGGTCTTACGCCATCGGCCAGTACCGCGAGGCAGACATCACCCGCGACGGGCTCGACAGCCTCCTGTCCCGGTTGGACCTCGATCCCTACCAGCCGCGCCACCGGGTCCGGTTCACCATCAGCGGCAGCTTCGACGTGATCCCCGACGTGTACCGCGACACCGAGGACACCGAGTCCGACGTTCGTAGCTACCTGCGGATAGACACCGATCGGGTCGACAACGTCGAGGACGACACCGTGACGATCGACGTCACGGCCGACGTGGAAGACCTCGGCGACTGAGACGCGCATCGCGGCGACCGCCCACGCGGCGTGACCACTCAGGACTGCCTCCTGGTCCCGGCGGCCATCCGCCACGGGACCGCGCCGCCAGCGGCGGCCGTACCTGCACACCACTTGTCCTGGCCAATGCCCGGCCACCCCTTTCGCGCGCCGGGCATGGCCAGACGGCCATGCCCGGCGACTGCCCCGACAGGAGTCTCCATGGCCCGTGAAACGTTCCGATACATCGTGGTCGCCGACGACGGCACGAGCCACGAACACCACACCCGACTGCGCCACAGCAACGTCGCATCGCTGCTGCGCCGCACGGTCGGCGGGTGGCTGACACCGATCCCGATCAGCGTCCCGGACCTCTACGCCTGGGGCGACGAGGACGGCCACCCGAAAGCCCTGCGCCCGAACCCTGTCGCCCGCCTGCTCGTGGCGCGCCTGGGCGGCGGTGACCTGCCGCTGGTCGGACCTGTCGTCGTCACCGGTCGCCGAGGCACCACGGCCATCAGTCTCACCACCACCCAGACCGACGCGGTGCTCACCGCGCTCACCTGCTGCCGCTGATCTGCCCGTCGGCGGCACGGGCCGCCGACGGCCTCGGGAAGGAGAACTACCGTGGTCACACCTGACAAGCTGACTCTCACCACCCGCGACGATCGTGTCGCTGTAGTGCCCTACCTCGTCGGTTTCACCCCGACCGACAGCCTGGTCGTGGTGGTCCTGGACGGCAGGCAAGTCCGCTTCGCCGCCCGCCTCGACCTCCCCCACCCGTCCGACCTTGCGGAACTGGCGGCGCCGGCGGCGCAGAACGCCGCGATGATCGCCCGGCACGGGTCGGCGGCGTTCCTCGTCGGCTACGGACCGGCCGACCGGGTCGCACCCGCCGCCACGCTGCTCACCACCGCACTGACCACCGCCGGCGTCGACGTCCTCGAAGCCTTGCGGGTCGGCGACGGCCGCTACTGGTGCCTGTGCGGTGACACCGGCTGCGCCGACGGTGTGGCCTACGACCCGGCTGGCAGCAGGATTGCGGCGGAAGCGGTCTACCGCGGTCTCGCGCCACTACCGGACCGGGCCGCGCTGGAACGCCTCATCACGCCGATCAGCGGGGCTGAGCGTGACCGGATGCGCGCCACGACCACGACCGCGCTTCACCGGCTGACCGGCATGCTCGCCGACGAGACCAGCGCGACCGCCGGCACTGCGACGGAGCATGTGGTGCGCGCCGGGGTAGCGGCGGTGCAGCAGGCGTACGAGTCCGCTGCCCGCGGCGAGGCCCTGTCCGACGACGAGGTGGCGTGGCTGACCGCCGTCCTCATGGTCCCTGAGGTCCGCGATCACGCCTGGATCAGCTGTGACGGCAGCGACGGGCAGCGGCGGCTGTGGATCGACGTGACCCGACGGGCGATGCCCGCCACCAGCGCCGCACCAGCCTGCCTGCTCGCCATCACGGCCTACCTGGCCGGGGACGGCGCCTTGGCGAACATCGCCGTAACCCGGGCCCTGCACGCCGACCCGGACTACCACCTGGCGCACCTGCTCGGCCACGCCCTGCAGGCCGGTGTGTCGCCGCAGCAGTGGCGGGCCGCCACCACCGACACCACCGCCGAGTAGTCCGTCGCTGCGGTGCCCGACCCGGGCGCCGCCAGCACCCTGTCGCGAGCAGACGCTCGCACACCGTTCGAGGTGAGGGCAGCCGGTGGCATCCCCCGGCTGCCCTCGACACCTCCCCAACCCTGGGGATTGGAGGTGTGGGCACCGTGTCCACCCTGACGCAGATCACCGTCCTCCTGACGGCGATCGTGATCACCGCATCTATCACCTACCACCTGGCCCGGCTGCGCGCCGCCGGCCGTTACCGAGCGGCCGTCGCCGCCGCCCTGCACAGCCTCCACCACGACGACCTGACCGGCCTCGGTAACCGGGCGGGCTTGCACGCCGCCCTGGCCGTCGCCGGACGACCCGTCGCGGTGATCCTGATCAACCTGGACGACGCCCGGACGTTCGTGGCCCGCTTCGGCGACCGCGCGTTCGACCAACTGCTCGTCCTGACCGCCGGTCGCCTCCACCACGCCGCGCAGGCCGCCGGCGCACAGGTGTTCCGTCTGCGCCGCGACGAGTTCGCGGCCATCATCGACGACCGCGCCGACGCCGCTGGTCTGGCCGCGCGGCTGGTCGCTGCCGTCGCCGAACCGACCGACCTCCAACTCGCCGGGCCGCCCGTCGCGGTCACCGTCACCGCCTGCGCCGGCGTCGCGTCCCTCACGCCGCACCAGGAGGCCGCGCGGCGGCTGGCGCTCGTGCACGCCGACCGCGCCCTGCGCGCGGCAAAGCAGACCGGTCGCGGGCACACGACGGTGTTCCATCCCGCCACCACGCCCGGCACCACCGACGGCGGACCGGTCCGATGAGGACCCGCCGGCCGGTCGGCTGCCGCCGTCGGGCGCGTAACGCTGCGGTAGTCGGCGGGGACGTGTACGGGCTGATCGACTGGGACGACGCGCCGATCCTGATCGTCGGCAGCAGCGACCAGGCGGTGAAGCGGGAAGCGATCCGGATCTTCGCCCACACCCTCGCCGACACGGGCAGCCTCACCGAGGACGCCCCGGACTTCACCGACCGGTATCCGCTGCCCGATCCCGACGGCCCGATCACGGCCATCGACGACTGGCTGACCCAGCTGCGCCAGGCAACCGCCATCCCCTGGTTCGCCGTCCTCGACGACGAGGTCGTGATCGCCCGATAACCGCCCCACCACGCCAGCCTCACCGCCACCACCGGCGGGCATCTGCCCCGCGCTGAGGCGCCGCCCGCCTGACGGTCCACGCCGACCACGTCAGCGACCCACCAGGGGCTGGTCACCGCCAGCCCAGAACCCATCCCAGTTTGACCCCTTCCGGGGATCGTGCCGGCCGTGTGCCGCAACCCCGGGGGGTGACCCCGGGGTGGGTGCACGGCACGGCGCGATGCCTGGACTCCGCACGAAAGGACACGGAGCCATGATCGAGCCATCCACGCAGATCCAGGCCCTGCTCGCCGCCGTCTCTCTACGGCCGGCCGCCGCCGAGGGAATGCGGACGATAATGCAACGCCAGTCCGAGTTCCCCAGCCAGACGCAGGCGCAGCTCACCGGCATCGCCCTGGACCCCTACGGCCGCGAGTTCGCCGACCAGTTCCTGGACACCTACTGGTCCGACGACCAGCGCCACCACGACATCATCAGTGCCGGCGGCACCGACCGTGAGGTCATCATCGGCAGCGGATTCCACGCCGCCACCTACGCGGCGGTCCGCGTCCTCGCCGGCTACCCGAAGCCGCTGGTGCTGGAACGCCACCAGCGCGTCGGTGGCACGTTCGCGCTGACCGCACGGCCGACGTTCTGGCTCAACTCCCGCAACCGTGCCGGAGGCGCCGGACCCGCCGGCGACCAGGGGGTGAGCCTGAACTACCTGCCGGGCGCGCCGATCCAGGCAGCAGACCTGTCCATGATCGAATATCAGCCGAACACGGACATGGCGTTCGTGATCCGCCTGGCGCTGGCCCAGTTCGCCGACGTGGTGACCAACGCCACCGTCTCGTCCGTCAGCGCTGCCGGCACCGGTGCCAAGATTGAGATCGCGGGCAAGGCCCCGATTCTGGCGGGCCGGGTCATCGATGCCCGCGGCGTGGGCGACCCGATCCAAGATGGCGCCAACGGCACCACCGTGCTCACCTTCCGGCAGTTCATGCAGCGGATGGCCGGCATGTGGCCGCTGCGTGGACTGCGTCGCGTCGCGGTCGTCGGCGGCGGTGACTCCGCCAAGTGCGCCGTCGAGTCGTGCCTGGGCCTCGCCCCGCAACCGTTCATGGCCGCCGCCGCCCTCGACCAGGTCGACCGCATCGACTGGTACGCCGAGGACCTGCCGACAACCTGCGAGCAGTGGCAGACCGACATCCGCAGCAGATACCAGGCCACCGGCCGCTACCTACGGCCGGACCGCCGCGGCGTCCAACGACTCACCGTGATCAGCCGCCGGGTGCGTCCCATCGCGCTACCCGACGCCGCACTGATCGGCGGGCGCACCTACGACCTCGTCATCGTCTGCACCGGCAACCGCGAGACACCCATCGACGGACTCGACCTCGCCTCCTTCGACCAGTACACGGCCGCCGACGGCACCGTCGTTGCCCGAACGCACTACACGCTGCCCGCGTTCCGCGTCGGCCCCCACGCCAAACTTCCCTTCACCGCCACCGAACGCGCCGACGGCGTCGCGGACATCACCCCCAACGCGGTCTCGATGTTCCGCACCGCACCCAAGACCGCCGCGCTGGCCGCGACTCTTCCCGCACCGACCCGGAGCTGACGCGCACATCCGTCCGCGCTCCCGCAACACCCGGGCCGCAGTCCCACCTCGTGCCTACGGGCCGGCTGGGGCTGCGGCCCCAGCCTGTCCGCCGCCACGTGGCGGAGACAGGAGGGCCACCATGGCCATGACAGCCGAGCAACGCGACGCGTTCCTCGAACGGAGCAAAGCCGAGTTCGACGCCCGGCTGGCGCGCCTCGCCGCCGACCCCACCGAGTGGGTCACCTTCATCGAGGAAGCGGCCGTCTTCGGCGCCCGCTACAGCCTGCACAACCAGTTCCTGCTCATGCTCCAGGCCGCCGAGCGGAACATCGAGCCCCGCTACTTCCTGCCCTACGGCAACAGGGACGGCACCTCAGGCTGGAAGGCCCTCAACCGGCACGTCCGCGCAGGCGAGACCGGGTTCCTCATCTGGGCGCCGGTCACCCGCCGGCCCACCGAGGAGCAGGTCCGCGAGTGGGAGGCCGCCGGCCGCACCGTTCGACGCGACCCGGACGGGCGCCCCGCGATCCAGGTCGTCGGCTTCCGGGCCACCAGCACCTTCGACATCAGCCAGACCGACGGTGAACCCTTTGAGGTGCCCACCGTGCGGCGCCGCCGCCAGGTGAAGGCCGCCGGCGGGAAGACCGCGCAGCTGCTCACCGGCGACGACCCCACCGGCGCCTACGACGACGTCGTCGGACTGATCCGACAGGCCGGCTACGACTTCGCCCTCGCGCCCGCGGGCAGCGCCCACCTGGGCCGCGCGAACGGGGTCACCGTCAAGGGCAACGGTGTGCAGGTGGTTCGGGTGCGCGACGACGTCAGCAGCGCGCAGCGCATCAAGACCAGCCTGCACGAGTTGGCCCACATCCGGTGCGGGCACCTTGACGACCTCGACCGGCAGGACCTGCTGCACCGCGGCCGACGTGAGACCGAAGCCGAGAGCGTCGCCCACCTGGTGTGCCGGTTGCTCGGCCTCGACACCCAGGCTTACTCCGACGCGTACGTGCTCGGCTGGGCCGACGGCAATCTCGCCCTGATCCGTGACTGTGCGCAGACCGTGCTGCGGGTGGCCAAGACGATCCTGCGCGACCTCACCCCCGACGACGCTGACCTCACCGCGGCCGCCGGGCCTGGGCTCGCCGTCGAGGCGCAGCCCGTCTGACCGGCTGCCGCCGACTGGTTCCTCATCCACCCCGTCGACATCTCATTCCGCGCCGGCCCGGCCGGCACCGGGCGCACGCGCCCGTCCGCATGCCGGCAGATCGTGCACACACATCCCGCACTCGTTAGGAGCATGAATATGCTGTCCCCGCAGATCACCCTCGCGCTGCCCGAGGTCGTCACCGGGATCGAGGAGAAAGCCGAGAATCTCGGCTGGGACGCCCCACCGGTGCTTCTCGCCCTGTTCCACCGCCACCTGGTCACGGGCTCCCCGTTGCACCTGATCGAGGTGGAGCCCTCGCCGTTCGCTCTCGACCTGGAGCCTGGCTCGGACTCCGGCCTCGCCGGCGTGTTGAGCCTGCTCGCGGGCTTTATCTGCATCCCCGAGAACGCACTCGAGCTGACGGACTGGCTCGACGCCACGCACCGCACGTTCGTCGGGTACGCGCTGGTGTTCGAAGGCTTCCAGTACACGCCGTACGCCGACTACACCTACGGCGACATCAACACCGTGCCGGCGATGGCCGACGCCGAGGTACGCATCATCGCCGCCATCGACACCGACGGCCGCTGCTACGAGACCAGACGCATCCGGGGCGAAGGCCCCCAGCCGATCACGGTCCACGACGCGCTCACGCCGAACCGCCTGGCCGGCGCCATCCCCGACGTGCTGAGCCGACTCGTCACCGCAACCCACCACCTGTGACTGGCAGCGCCCGTCGAGGGCCGATTGTCGAGTCTCATCTGGCGCCACCCGTCCCGGGTGGCGTGTCGCATGTCCCCCAGGAACTGCTCCTGCCTGAGACCGCCGACCTGCAACGGCTGGTAGCACCGCGACGCACACCGCCGTCTGCCGGCGGTGGAGCCGGTATTCCCTGGCCCGCGACGAGGCAGGCATCCGTGGGCGGTGCCGCCCGCGGCGGCAGGCACCGCATCCGTTTCGAACCGGCCGGCCCCATGGGGGTGTGCACTGAGATCAGCTCCTTGCTGCCAATGGACGCGACCCTGTCTCGTCGTCCGGGCCCGATCCCCTCTCGGGTGTCACTGCTCGCGAGGATGTTGCGCCTTTCACTCGCTGCGATCACGTGCGGTACTGCGCCGCATCCGCTCTGTTGCGTAGGCTGCTGCGGATCGATCACGACCGGCGATCAGGATCAGGGGGAGGGTTCGTGAGCGCGGCACAGATCATCGCGCAGGTGACCGCTGCAACCGGGAAGCGCGATGAGGCGCAGTCCCAGCCGCCAGGCGTGGAGGCGCGATAAGTGAGCGGCTTCTACGTGGACGTCAACGGCATGGATGGCGTATACAACGTGCTGCACCGTGCGTCGCAGGATGCCGCCGAAGGGTTGCACTACATGACCCGACACTGCGACCTGACCTTCGACCAAGAGGGTCTTATCTTCATGCTCGCCGGCCCCCATCAAACGGCCTACCGTCGGATGAGCGAAGGTCTGGAGCGGCTCAAGAAACTCCTGCAGAGCGCCGCGACGCAAGTGAATCTGGCCCAGGGTGAGTACGTGACGTCTGACGCAGACGTGGCAGCCGATCTGGACCGAACCTACCCCGGCGCCAGTGACCCTTCCCGTCTTCGCGGCACGCTAGCTGGCCCGACCCGGCCGGACCTGTGGCCTGCGGCTGTCCGGTCACCTTTCGCCGACGTGGTCGAGCCGACAGCGCGGCTGGTGCCTCCCAGTTACATCACTGGCGTCGAGATGTTCCACATCAACCCGATGTCTGACCTGCTCAGCCCCGCCGCCTGGGTGCGGCAGGTCAGCGTCTGGTTGTTCGGCAAAGACCCGTTCGAGAGCTGGGGAAAAGCCTTCAGTGGCGACTGGAACTCCTACGTTCACTGCGCCGCCGCATGGCGAATAATCGGCAACTCGATGGATGACATCGGACGCAACCTGATCACCGGCGCAGCGGACGTATCCACCGTGTGGCGAGGCAACGCTGCGGAGGCCGAGCAGGAGTACCAGCTATCGGTCGGCCTGGCCGCCCGTGCCCTTCATCCCGTCTGTGACCAGTACGCGGATCTGTACAGCAAGGCAGCCGAAGCGGCTAAGCAACTCTACTCTGTGGTCACAGGGCTGATCAGCAAGCTGATCGACGTGCTGATCGTCATCAACGCCGCTGCCGCTGTCGGCACTGCCACGATCAAGACCGGCGTCGGTGCCGTTATCGGCTACAGCGTAGCCGGCTACTACGCCTGGCAGGCATACGACCTGTATGACGAGATCTCCAGCTTCTTCGGCAACGCCGAGATGGTTTTCAAGGGTATAGCCGCCTCGATCGAAATGGTCAAAGCCGGAATGGACGTGGCCTCGCTGCCCGATCTGGAGCCCTACCAGCACCCAGCCTTGGCGGACCGATGAACGACGACATCACCCAGGAACCCCTTGCGCGTGCCGTGCTCGCCAAGCTGGCACGCACCCGAGGGCCCGACGATCCTCTCGGCTCACTCGCTCGCACCGTCCTCAGCGGCGAGGCGAACCTTCAAACCGCTGCCTCCATCTCGTGGTACGGCACGGCATTGCATGCCTCGTTCGAGGAAGCTATGGCCCGGCGTGACACGATGTCGCCGCAGGAGCGAGCCGAGCACGAACGGCAGACTCGGTTGCTTCGCGACGCGGGTGACGACCTGACGCTGCTGGACGACGACGACACAGAGGACGAAGAGCGTCCTGAGGGAGGCCAACAGCGATGAGCGCATGGAAGCGGTGGAGGATCGCCATCCCGCTGCTCGGGCTCAGTCTCCTGTTGTTCGTGCCCGCAGTGTTCGGCGCATGGGCCTGGTGGTCTGAGAACAGCGCAACATACCGGACGATAACCGCCTTCATCTGCCTGGTCCTCGCTGGCTGCGTTGGCATCTCCCTGTCGATCGGGATCAAAAAGACCGAGGACGTGCCGTGGCTTCGCATCGGGCTCGTTGCGGTGGGAATTCTCGCTACCTGCGGTCTGGCCGTCGTCCGTCGATCAGTGTGAGCGGAAGCCTGCGCCACCAGGTGCAGGCTTCCCTGCCCACCTATCCGACAACTGAGCCCTTTTCATCCTGCGTAGCGGTTGGCGTCGACGCGGTGGAGAACGAGGATGGCCTGCACAAGCCAGGTCGCTCGCCGTGGGCAGCAACGCAGCTTGGCCAGGACCTTCCAGGTCTTGAGCGTGGCGATCGCCCGTTCGCCGCAGGCGCGGATCTTCGCGTGGGCGCGGTTCACGGCCTTCTGCCGGCGTGACAGCTTCGGCCGGGAGCGGCGCCGCGTGATCGGCGTGCGCACGCTTGCGCCGGCTGCCTGATAGCCCTTGTCCGCGAAGGTCATCACATCAGCGCTAGTCAGCGCCTCGATGATGCCGTGGGTTCGGGCTGCGGTCAGGTCGTGGACCGAGCCGGGCAGTGCCGGCGAAGCCCAGACGAGGCGGCCAGCCGCGTCGGTGATGACCTGCACGTTCACGCCGTGGCGCTGATGTTTTCCGGAGTAGTACGGCCTCTGGTCGGCAACCCGGTCGATCGGAATCAGGGCGCCGTCCAGGATCGCGTACGCCAGCCGGCAGATCCAATCCATGGCGGTGGCCAGGTCATCGGCGGTCACGCGAGCAGGGCTACAGCTTCCTGCACGTACCGCCATGCGGTACTCACGCCGACGGCGAACCCGGCAGCCAGGCGGGTGTAGGTATCACCCTTGCGCAGGTGAGCCAGAGCGTGCAGTGCCTGCCGTCCCGCGTCGAGGCGGCCCCACCTGGATCGACGCTGGTTGCGGTGGCTGCGAATACGGTCAGCGAGGTGGTTCAGGGTCCGGCTGGACAACGAGATCGTGGACGGGTAAGACAGCGCAGGCGAGGCTCCCGTGTTGGGGCATCGGGTTTTGGTCGATTTGCTGTCTTACCTGGAGCCTCGCCCTCATCGATCACCGGGCTACGCACACCGTCCCTGACCTGCAAGGTCAGGTTGGAGGAGGCTCACTAATATCAGGTCGTCGATGCCGTCGGCTTCCTGCCCGGGGGACGGCCCCAACCCGGGGGGTGCGGTCCCAATCTGTCGGCCCCTGCCAACCGGCCTCGATCCGCGTCGTTGAGCAGGCGTCGGCCGTCGTCGAGTTTCCTTCGGAGCCGGCCTTGGGCGAGGTTCGCGCTGGCTTCTCGCTGCCTCGGTCCGCCTGATGCCTCGCTTACAAGCCCCGGGCGCTACTAGCCGGCTGGACCGGTTGCGCTGACCCGATACCTTCAACGACCGTGACGATCGATGATCTAGGCAACCTCGGCGATGCAATCAGCGGCCTCGTTGCTGTCGTTCTCGGCATAGTAGCTTTGCTCGGCAGTCGCTCAGCTTGGGCAGACTGGCGAGCCCGGCAACAAGCTGAAAAGGAGCTGGCCGAGGAGCAGACGAAGGAGCTTCGCCTAAACCGTGAGAGGACCATGCGGGGCTGGATGCCAGGCGGGACTCAGGTCTACGGTGTTCAACTTGTCACGGAACCAGCGGAACTGTCTCAAGCTCTCGACGAACTGAAGGATGGCCGACCATCTGACTACGTGCTTCTACGGGTCAGCGAGTCCGAGGCGGGCAACGTCAACCGTGCCTACAGCCTGCGCCAGATGGTCATGTCACAGGGCTACGTCGCTCAAGCACCGTCGACCGCTGAGTACGAAGCGCTTCAGCGCGGTCGAGAGCTGACGAGCGGCAAGTGAATGAACCCTCCGGCGTGAAGGAATGATCAGCCGTCGATGACCTGGGCAAGTAGACGGGTGAGCTGCCGAAACGGTCAGTCACCTTCCGTGGGCATCTGGCGTCGGCCGCCCTTGTTGTCACCCAGCCCGACCGCCAGGCGGTGACGAGGGACTCGAACCCTGAACCCCTCCGGCGGCCTGTGGATCACCTCACGCCGGGTGGATCGGCGTCCTGACCTGGGCGGCGTCTCTTGTTGCCGTACAGCGGTCGAGAGCCTCTGTCGACCTCAGTTGTACCCGGCTTGTGCCCCGTGATCCCGCCGACGTCACTGCCTCCCAGAGTGGACCAGCTCGGCGGTGGCCCCCACCGTGTGCGGGGCGTTGGCGGCAATCAGCTTCGATAGAGTCACTCGGATAGGCCCCGGGGCGAGGAAGGCGCGGATGGGCAATCTAGGGAACTACCAACGGATGACGAGCCTCGCCAAGACGCTCGGTGGCCCGAAGGCGCTGCTGTTCGCGACTCTCGGCGGTGGGTACGTCCTCGGTAGAGCCACCGAAGCAGGTGGCAAGAGGGCGATCAAGGCGTGGATGGCCGCGCTTAAGAAAAGGAACACGCCATGCGAGACGAAGGGCCAACTCTTCAGGGTGGTCACCGACGGTGAGGACAGCGGATTGAAGCTCGGCGCTGGTGACGAGTACCGGGTTCTGGAGTGCGATGCCGATGCGATTCTCATCGAAGTCGTGAACAATCCCGACAACCCGTACTTCGTGTCCAGCGAGTTCTTGACGACGATCTCAGACTTCCCGGGTGAGGGCGCAGGCGAGGTGCAGACCGACGATTGATTCCCGGCCGCGACAGGACCGCCGGGTAGACGGGGGCGGCCCCATGCCCAGAGGGCAGCGGGATCTGAACCGGCGGAGAGGTTACCCCTCACACGCTTTCGAGGTCTGCGATCATCCGTCCAGGCCGGTCCGACAGTGCACATGACCAGCTGTTCGGTTGTCCGTCGGACCGCCATGGGACGACCGCCTACGGCAGCGAATGAGACCGCAGTTGAGACCACCCGTCGCCGACCGAGTGGCTGCACTTCCGCCCTGTACGACCGCGACCACTGTCGCCTTGGCGAGTCTCTTGATCCAAGCCGAGGTAACGCGCGAGGCAGGAACACACCGTCAGAATTTCTCGAACTTGGCAGCCACGCAATCGGCGCAAAGTGACAAGCCGCCGCGCATTGTGTCCGTGGGTGACCCGCAGCCGGAACATATCGCGATATCACCCGTCGGCGCATAATAGCCACACGCAAAGCAGGCCCAGCCGACTTCTTCCCCGCTGGCCGTGTAGATGTGGTCTACGAACGCTTCGGCACCACAGTTCAGGCAGGAGTAGATTGGCCAGTCAACGCCTTCGGCAGCATGACTGTAGCGGGAGATTTCCAGGATTGAGGCAGAGTACTCTTCCGCACACACCTCCCCATCAGGATTGTACAGACAGTAAAGACATTTGGCTGCATGGCCACTTGGCAGAACGAGACTCGCCTGGCGGCAGGCCGGACAATCAAGAACAACAGGAAATCCGGTCAAGCTTCCTTGGAGCGATCTCATTCGTTCCTGAACGAGTACCTGGATCCTCCCGATCGCCTCCCTCACTCGCCCGAGCGTCTCATCGATCAAACGCGCCTCCTCGATAGGCGCTTCTGGCCTCAACTCCTTTTCGATGAATTGAAGAGTGAAGTCAAGGCCGCGAGCGACCACGACCCTTACTCGCTCCGGCGTTTCGCCGCCGAGGCTAAAGTGGGCTGCTCGATTCCGCAACTTCTCCACATCTTTAATGCGCCCAACAGCCTTGCTGTCAGTGACGACGTCAGCAACCGCAGCTAGCCGCTGCAAAGCCTGCGCAAGCGAGATGCTCTTAAAGTCTCCTGATTTGAACGCAGCTTTACTAGGAACGTTCGCGTCGGCAACGACAAGCGTCCAGTGTTCTCGAGCAAGTCTCGCCTTGACGAGCGTCTCCGTGCTCGCATATAGGTGCAACGCCGCATACTTCAGGCTTCGGTTATTTGACTTTGCAAGGTGCTCGACAGAGCTCTCAAGGAAGTCAAGCCCGTTGTTGACAACGCCCCAGTTAACGTCCTTCAACTCACCCCTCCAGCTGATAACGCTACGACGCCCGAGCATCCTGGCTCGCCGCAGGCCGTGACCGCCTTGGGCGATCACATGAGCTTTCGGATCCATTGCGCGAAGTTTCGTAGCTTCGAGACGCTTTCCTCATCCAGTGGATCTGGACTGAAATGCATAATGTCGTTCCGAATTCCACGAACCTCATCTAGGGCCTCAATGAACACCTTTCTGTCTAGTTGCCAGTTGAGTCGCCCCCATCGTTCCGGATTTTCCAGGAGCCACTGATACTCACCGAAAGTCAGGTGAGCCGCCTCGCTGACGACACGGTTTGCGTCCTCGGGGTCGACTATCTGAGACAGTTCCTCGGCAGAAAAAGCCCCATCAATTATGGTTCGAAGCCGTCTTTCAATCTCACCAATAACGAAGAAGGGGTTTGCCGTGCGGGAGAACTCTTCGCTCAGATCTGCGGTCGTTACGATTCCTCGAATCCGCCTATCTTTAGCTTGCACAAACACGAAACCAGCCCCAATAACGCGAGGAATCTGCGCCAACAGGTCGTCGTCCTCGCGCACCACCTCCGCGGCTGTAGTCACATCCGCAAGAGTGGTGCTAATGCCCCGGATTTGCGCCTGTGCGATCGATTCCCAGCTTACAGCCCCCCTGAGATCGCGCTCACCAGAAAGCACTGCGAGCTGCGAGTATCCATAGCGGAGCATCAGCGCTTGCGCTTTCTGGACATCGTCCTGGGGTGTTACAGAAACGACACCCGAGTTCGCCGACCCCAAGCTGCCGACGCGGAGATATATGTCGGCCTGTGCGTCCTGCCCTGCCTCAATGGGAGCCACCTCCGGCACAGGCACAAGTGGTTCTTCCGGCTCAAGCGGCACAAGCCTTACCGTCGAGTTAATCCAGACATCAGTAAACGGCGGTATGGTCTGGAGTCCTCGCCTCTTCAACGAGCGTTGGACCTGCTCAACGATCCAGTATCCTCGACGCTTCGCTCCCCAATAACCGATTAGGTCCCGTACCGTAACTTCAACCGGGCTGGAAGTGGACATTTCCTTCGCCTCGGCCAAGAACTCTTCACGGCCAGCGCTCATGCTCATCCCCGCACCTCGTCCCTTGTGAGTGGTCACACTAAAGGACGTCTCGTAACTCGGTGAAGGCGTTGCCTGGCAACGGTGGTGGTGTCATCCGAGCAGGATGATGTTGTGGAGGTGGGCGATGCCGGAAGCGGTGTCGGTCAATGTGTGGGCGGCGCGGCGGTAGTCGCGGAGGATCTTGAAGGTCTTCATGCGGGCCAGGGCGTGTTCGACCTGGGCTCGGACGGTGCGGTGGTGTCTGTTCAGGTCCTTCTTCCAGTCGGGTAGTTCGCTGCCGTCGGTGGGTTTGCGGTACGGGATGATCACGTCGGGGTTGCCGCGGTAGGCGCCGTCGGCCATGACTGGTCGTCCTGCGAGCTTGGCGTCGATGCCGGAGGTGCGGTAGACGATGGTGTCGTTGCGGTTGCCGGGCTGCGGGTCACCCAGGGCCACGACCAAGCGGGTGTGGGCGTCGATGGCGACCTGCACGTTCGTGCTGAAGCGGTAGTTCTTGCTCGGTGCCGCGAGGCGGTGGTCCCGGGTCGGGATCAGGGTGCCGTCGACGATGGTGATCTGGTCGACCCGACGCCGCCGGACCGGGGCCAACGCGAGCAGCGGGCCGAGGGTGTCGATGACCCGGTGCGCGGCGGAGTGCGACACCCCGAACAGCGGGCCGATCTGCCGCATCGTCAGATTCGTGCGCCAGTACGCGGCGACGAGCAACACCCGATCAGCCAGATCGAGCGACCACTGCCGCCCCGGCCGCCCGTCCGCGATCGCGTCACCGCCGCGTTCAGCGACCAGCCTGACCAGCCTGCGGAACTGCACGGGCTGCAGCCCGGTGAACGGGAAGATCCACTCCGGGCGGGCTGCCGAGATCACCTGCACCCCAACATGATCCATCATGGACGGCCGACGGAGTTACGAGACGTCCCTTAGGCAAGGGCATCGAGCGGAGCAATCGGATGTTCAGGAGGGGCCCTGTCAAGCGGGGCCCGGAGATCGCGAAGATCCTCTGCCGCGAGAGGGCAACCCGACGAGTCGCAGTCCCCGGTGACCTCCGGCGTCGCACCGAACGCCAGCGTCAGACGATGAAAATAGCTCACTGTCTCCCGCTCCAACGCACGAGGTCGCTCCGCGCGTACAGGTCGGGCGTTCCCGTCCTTACCTCTCGGGGTGGGGACGCTGCCTACCCTGCCCTGCAGCCGTTTCTTGGCTGCGTCGAGCTTCCATGGGATGACTCCCGCCTCGGCGGCCTGCCGCAGCGTCAGGAAGTCCTCCGGCAGTGCCTGATAGGCCGCTGACCTGGGATGTCTACGGGGACCGGGGACAAGCCAACTCCCGAGCCTCGGCAGCGGTCAGGTGGGCGACCTGTATCTCTGTCGCCTGTCCACCGATCACCATCTGCCAGCTGCCAGCTGCCAAGCGTCCGGGATACCCGGGGCATGGCTGCCTCGGCAATCAGCACATCTTCCCGTTGTTCGCCGTGTACCGGCCAGGCAAGGGATGCCGACGTTCTCCCGCGCCTCGGGTCCGCCGATGGCGCGTGCGGTCAGTATCTGCGCGATGGCCAGCACGTTGACCTTGGCACTGCGACCCATGAACAGCAGATTGGCCAGAGCCGACACGGCAAGGGGACCGCTTCGGGTCACCCTTGCCGCGTACGTCCGTCCAGAAGTTGACCAACTGCCCGATGCTGGCCTTCAACTCCTCGGCGATGACCAGCCTGCAGGGACCGGGATCCCAGTCTTCCGGCTCGTGCAGTGCGACGTGGTTGCGCTCGTTGGCGAGAACATCAGCGCGGACCAGGGCCTCATGCATCTGCGCCGGCCGCGTGAATAGTCGACCCCGGCCAGTCTGAGCGCCCGACGGTGCGAGCACTTCGGTGAAGGGTGGCGACGCGGCCGCCCCGGGCGAGCGCCTGCACGGCCACCAGCTCGGCGTGCACGCTCTAGCCCGCGCCTGTCTCGGCGCTGACGGCGATGGGTGGGGAGTCGTCGCGTAGGGACAGGATGACGGGCCGGTCGCCCCCACCTTGGCCGATGTAGAACACCCATTCAGCCTGCCGGGAAAGTGCGCGGCGACCTGGTCCACACCAACCGGGGCCGGCGGGCGCTTGCGCACGGTCCAGACCGCCCGTGCGCCTGGCCTTCACCCTCGCCGACCTCGGCGGCCGGCCGCTGCCCGACGCGGGCCACATCACCGAAGCCCTCACCCTGCACCAAGGAGACCACCATGCCCGCCATGACTGACCCGACGATTGCCCGCGCCGTGCTGGCCCACCTGACCACGCCCGGCAACCGGCACATCCACACCCTGGTCCACCACGAGGGCCCGCTGGCCGTCCTGCGGCGCCTGCTCACCCGCGACCTGCCCGCCGCCGCGATGCCGGCTCCCGTCGGGCATCTGTCCACCGTCGATGAGGGGCAGGTCGCCAAGACGGTTATCGCCGACACCGCACGCCTCGGCGCGCGGATCGTGACACCGCACGACGCAGAATGGCCCACCGGATTGCACGACCTTGCCACCGCGGGTCACACCGCCGACGGCGTTGATCTGCCCGCGCCGCCGCTGTGCCTGTGGGCGCGCGCCGACCGGCCCCTGCCCGACCTGCTGCACCGTGCGGTCGCTGTCGTCGGCTCCCGCAGCGCCACCTCCTACGGCCAGCACGTCGCGGCAGAACTCGGCCACGGGCTCGCCGAGCAGGGCTGGACCGTTCTCAACGCCGGCGGCTACGGCATCGACGCCGCCGCGCTGCGCGGCGCCCTCACGAGCGGACCCCACGCCGCCGTCGCGATGCCCGCCTGCGGGCTCGACCGGCTGCACCCCGTCGGCAACCGGCCGCTGTTCGACCGGCTCGACCTGATCAGCGTCTGGCCGCCGAGCAGCGACCCCAGCCGCACCCGAACCATGCTCAACCAGACCTGGTTGGCCGCCCTCACCTGCGGCGCGGTCCTCGTCGAAGCGGCCCCCGGCAGAGGCCGCGGCATCCTCGCGCGGGCGCTGGCCCTGGGCAGACCGGCCGTGGCCGTGCCGGGTCCGGTCACCTCCGGGCTGTCCGCCGGCTGCCACCAGGCGCTGCGCGAGGAGCCCCGCATCCGCCTGGTGCGCGACGCCGCCGATGTCATCGCGCACATCACCCCACCCACCAGCCGCCCCGGGCAGGACCGGGATTTCGTCACGACGTGGGAGCCGGGGTGGGTGGCGCTGCCTGGGGTCGGCGGCCGGTACCCGGCGCTCGTGGCCGACCTGACCGGCCCGCAGGGTTGGCCGATCGCCCGGTTCACCGCCGACACGATCGCCCGGATCGCGGCCGACTGCGATGCGCACGCGGCGCGGGTCGGCGAGGCGGTCGGCACCACCCGCATCCGCCTGGTCGACGGCACCGTCCGCCAGACCGAGCGGGCCGGCACTCCCACAGAGTCGACCAGCACCATCACGGCCTACGTCGACGGCTACTACCTCCTCGACGGATGGAGCTGGCAGGTCACCGACCCGCCCCCGGCGTGAGCAGCGGCCTGAGCCGCGATCTGCCTGATGTGCCCGGGCAGCCGCTGCCCTACATCCCGGGCACCCCGGCAGGTGCGCGCCGGAACCAGCACCCCACGCCCACGCCACACCTTCGACGTCAACCTGGAAGGAGCACGGTGGACACATCCCAGGACTGGCAGGAACTCCTCGACCTCACCACGGCGTGGGGCGAGGCCAGCCGCCGCAACGACACGTCTTTGCCCAGCGACGACGACCTGTGGGCATACGCCCGCCGCCACCGCCCCGGGCTGCCCGCACCCGTCGACGACCTCCTCGTCGACGACCTGCGGGACGCCTTCAACGCCGGCCGGCGCCCCCACCTGATCGACCTGGACGTCCTCGTCGCCCACCTGGCCGAGCAGGGCCGTCCGGCTCTGGTCGCGCACAGCGGCGGCAACACCGCCACCCTCTACACCGGCAGCCGCTACACCGACCGTCTCGGTGACACCCGCTGGTCAGTGTCCGCCGGGCCGGGCTGGTTCGACGCACCCGGCCGCCGCCGGCCCGTCGCGGACACCAGTGAGTTCACCATCGGTCCCGACGACGAGGACAGCTGGTGGTGCGTCCGTGTACCCGAACACACCACCACCGCGGAAGTGTGCGCGCTGGTCATCGCCACCATCGACGAGGTCGAGGCGCGGCGGGCCCGGCTGTCCGCTGCCGCGTCGGCCGCCGCCGGCGCCATGGTCAGGACGGTGGCCGCACGGTATCCGGAACTCGGCACCGCCATGCCGGATCCCGGTCGTGAACTCGTCCGCGACGTCGGCGACCTCATCGCGGACTGGCTGCACGCCCGGCTGCCCGCCCTGCGGGCCGCCCCGCCCACCATCACCGACCGGCCAGACCGTCCGGAAGGGAGGAGATCGTGACGCGGCCCGCTTGTGGCACCTGTGCCACCCCCGGCGGTGTGCGGGACGGTCGGCCGTGGTGTGACACCTGCCGCATCTGGCTTGTCCTCCACGAGCCGACCGGCCAGTGGGTCAGCTACGCCGACAATGCGTCACGGGACCGTGCCGCCGAGACGGCACGGCGCGTCGCCGCCTCCGCCCGGCAGGTCACCGACAACCTGCCCCGGGTCCACACGATGCTGCCAGAGGGCTGGACCGCCAGACCCCATCAGGGAATAGACGGCGCCCTGTACGCGATCGCCATCGACGCGCCCGGCGGAGTCATCGACGCGACAGCCTATCTGCACCCACCCACCGACACCTCCGGCTGGCAGGTAACCGTGCACAACCGGGTCACCGGGGTCGGCTTCCCCTCCTACACCGACGGTGGCGCCCGCGCGGCATCGTTCGACACCGTCGAGGCCGCCGCCACCGACGGAATCAGGCTACTTCGCGGCGAGATCCACGACCTGGCCTCACGCCGGCCCCGCTGACCGGACCAACCTGCCCACAGTCCAGGCAGAGGTACCGGCGTGCCACGGTGTCCGTGACCACAAACCCCCGTCGGCCCGATGCCTGCTCGATGACGCATCGCTGAATGCCGTCACTGCGGTCGCGTCACCACGCCGGGCCGGACGGCGGATTCCTCCACGCCAGGCCCGCCACATTCGCATGAAGCCCGGGCCTCCCGGTGACGCGGCCACCGCTGCGACCTGCTCGACCAAGCAGTCGACTACGCGGAAGACGGCAGTTTCCGTGGAGCCGACCGTAACGACCCGTCTGACTGCACCGGCCGACGGACGAATTCCGGCGGTTCACTCACCGGCACCGCCTCGTCCGTCTGCGCTGCGCGAGGACCTACCTCAGCCCTGACCGACCTCACCGACGCGGCGGGCGAGGCCCTTGCTACCGACCTCACCCGCCGCACGCACCCCCTGCATGGCAGGAATGTCGTGCCAGAACTGCACCGCCGGCTCACGGAAGCGCTCCGGTGAACCGGCCGCACCCAGCCCCGTGTGTCGCGTCGCCGTCGCCCCGCCGCTGGCGAGCTGCGCGCCGCCGTCGATGCGCAGCTCGCCCACCCCGATCTGGACCCCATACCCGCCGACATCGGCCGGGTCCTCGACCGCGCCCACGGCGGCGTCCTGTGCGCCTGCCTGTGCCTGGTCGAACTCGGTCGCGCCCGACAGACCGACACCCGCCCGGGCCGCTTCCGCGCGGCCACCGAAAGGACCCGTCATGAAAGACCATCCCAACCCCACCGACGCCAGCGGGGCCCTGCCCGAGCAGACGCCGTGGACCGCCGAACAGATCACCGACCTGCTGCACGCCGGACTCCAGCAAAGCCGCGGCGAAATGCCGGACGACACTGTCCTGCGCGCCATCGCCGACCTCATCGCGCAGCAGGTGGCGCTCCTGCGCCGCGCCGACACCAACCTGATTAGCACGCTGCGCGGCGCGCTCACCCAAACCGATGACACCCTGCGCGACAGCAACGGCGCTCTGGAATACCGGTATCAGCAGTTCGTTGACCTCGTCCGACGCTGGATCATCTGGGCGGTCAACACCGGCGCCCTGTCCGTCGCCGACGCCAATACCGCCCTGCACTACCTGACCATGCCGCCGCCCCTGCGCACCCACTTCGAGGCGACCGTCCACACTCCCCTGGCCGTGGACGTCGACGCGGCCACCACCGACGACGCCGTCGCCTCGGCGCAGCACCTCCTGCGCGTCGACCTGCGCAGCCTCGATGCGGTCGTGCACCCCACCGAACCGTGGCAGCTGCGGCTACGCGTCCTCGACCAACCCCCAACCCACCCCGCCGACCAGCAGCAGTACCGGTACCGGGTGGTGTGGGTGGTGCCGCTGGTCGTCACGGTCAAGGCCGTCGACCACCGCGAGGCCATCCCCATCGCCGTCGACATGGTCACCGCCGACCTCGACCACCTCGACGTCGCCCACGCCGACACCGCCGACATCCGCGCCGTGGACATCACACCGGTCCACCACAGCGACTACGACCCCACCACCGACTGACCCCCGCGGTCTGTTCCTGACCCCCCGGGTGACACACCGACAGGTGCTCCCCCTGGGTGCCGGAATCACACCCACTGCGGTGCCGGCGCCCCAGCGCCGACACCGCACGTCTTGAGTGGAAGGCGCAACCTCTGATGCCCTCGACCCGCACCACCCACGAACCGGCCGCCGGTTCCACCCGACGCCACACCACCGGTCCCGCCGATGTCGCGACACCCGACAAGGGCCGCGACCCCGACGACAGCCCACCCCACCGGCGGGGGTGCCGCTGATGGACGGGCGTCTCCTCGCCGCCGGCATCGCCGTCGCGGTCGCACTCACCCTCACCGACATCGTCCTGCGGCTACGCGCCCGCCACGACACACCACGACGGTCACCAGCCGACCTGACGATCACCGCCGCCGCCACCCTCACCACCCTCGGACTGGCCGGCATCGCCGGCGCCGTCAGCTACGACCATCTCCGGGAACTCGCCGAGTCCCGAGGCGAAACCGGCTGGCGAGCCCACGCCTTCCCACTGACCGTGGACGGCGTCGAAATCGTGGCGACCCTGACCATCCTGGCCGACCGACGCGCCAGCCGCCCCTCCACCTGGGTCACCTGGACCGCGCTCGTCGCCGGCGGCATCGCCAGCCTCGGCGCGAACATCCTCGTCGCCCAGGACGACCTGATCGCCCGGATCATCGCCGGCTGGCCCGCCATCGCACTCATCGCCGCGATCAAAATGCTCTCCGGCATCCTCGAACACGCCCCACGACACAACACCCCACCCGACCGACACCCTCCGGCCTCCTCCATCACCAGGACCGCGGAACCGGCCGATGGGCTCGACGACGCGCCGAGCGAGAACGTGTCGCGACAGGAACCGCCCGCCGCACCCGACGACCCGGCCGTGTCGCGACTCGACGACATCGACGGCGACACGGCAGCCGCCGACGACTGGCCGGTCACCCTGATGCGCCGCATTCCCGTCAACCCCGAGCCCTACCAACGCTGGCAAGCAGTCTGGGCTGACCTGAAAGCCGGCAACACCGACCTCAAGGACCTCGCCCGACGACACCACTTCGACGTGCGCTCCGTCCAAGCCATCCGCCGCGCCGGACAACTCGGCATCCTCGACCACCCCGACCCACCCGCACGACGCCTCGCCGCACTCCCCACCGCCACCGGACACCACGAACCACCACCCCCGCCGCCCACCGACGCCCAACCGGCCTCACCGTGACCGACCCCGCCGCCTCGGGAAGCCGCCCCCCACGTTCGTCGGTGAGCCGGGTTCTCAGCTGACATCCGCCGCCAGCCGTGCACATGCCGACCGGAGCTCGTCTGCTGACCGATCCTCGATAAGCCCTGGCGTCGGGAAGGGCGGGCACGTGACATCACGAACCGTCTTCCCGACGCCAGGGCCCAATCCCTGCCCAAACAGCTACTGACGTCACAGCCCCTGTAAGCCCCGCACTCGACCGTGCCGCAGATGCGGCCATTTTTTGTGCCCACAACCAGCAGCCACAAGCACCACAAAGCACGAATACCGCATCGAACAGGCGGCGAAATCCAGCGATTGCCGCCCCCGCACCTGGAGGACTTCATGACCACGTCAGCAACCGCCTCTATCCGCGACCGCATGCCCGGGGTGCGACGGTGAGCAGCCGACTCGCCACCATCCTGCTCGCCGTCAGCCTCGCGGTGATCTTCACCTGTCTCGCCGGCACCAGCGTCCTGGTCGCCACCCCCGCCATCGGCTGCGCACCCGGACCCGCCACCTCCCTACCGCCAACCCCCGCCGGCGGGTGGCCGACCATCGGCCGCTGGGACCACGACCAGGTCGGCAACGCCGCCACCATCACCGCCGTCGGCGCCCGCGACGGCGTACCCGCTCGTGGCTGGGTCATCGCCGTCGCCACCGCCATGCAAGAGTCCAGCCTGCGCAACCTCCCCGGCGGCGACCGCGACAGCGTCGGCCTGTTCCAACAGCGCCCCAGCCAAGGATGGGGCACGCCACAGCAGCTCCTCGACCCCGCCTACGCCGCAGGGAGGTTCTACGCCGCACTCCTGACCATCCCCCACTGGCAGACCATGCCGCTGACCGAAGCCGCCCAACGCGCCCAAATCTCGGCCCACCCCGACGCGTACGCGAAATGGGAACCCGACGCCACCCTGCTGGTCACCACCATCACCGGCACCGACCCACAGCCCGACGGATCACCGGCCACCGAAAACTGCGACGTCACCGGCCCGTGGACCCAACCGATCCACGCCCCCGTGGGATCCGGATTCCGGACCGCAGCACGCCCCGGACACAACGGCGTCGACCTCACCGCCCCACGCGGCACCACCATCCGCGCCGCCTCCACCGGAACCGTCACCCGCGTCCGCTGCAACGCCATCGACCGCCGCGACGGCAGCGACTGGGGCTGCCACCGCGACGGAAACCCTCACCTCACCATCGGATGCGGCTGGTACATAGACATCCAACACGATCAAGGAATCATGACCCGCTACTGCCACATGGACAAGCCGCCCCTGGTCCAACCAGGCCAGCCCGTCACCGTCGGCCAACCCATCGGCCTCGTCGGCTCCACCGGCCACAGCTCAGGCCCACACCTGCACTACGAGATCCACACCAACGGCGATCCCAGCAGCACGGGCGCCCAAGATCCCGTGCCGTTCATGATCGCCGTCGGAGCGCCGCTGGGTGAGTCCCCGCAGTAGGAGGGGCGGTTTCGTCGGGGTTTTGGCTGGCCAGGGCGACCACGGGGGAACAATCCGCCCTGACCAGCAGCTCAGGAACGGCACTTTAGCGATCATGCCACTCGGGCAATCGCCAAGCGGCTGACCGTGGCGGCGCTCCAGGCAGTGCGGCCCAACGGTCGGCGTACAGGTCCGACTACAGAGGTAGGTACGGCTGCAAGGTGCACACCGCGCCCCTGCACCCACGCACGGCGGCTGGACCTCGACTTAGCCGAGATCCAACTCGGTGACGTTGCGTGACGGATGCCATCCCTCAACATACTGATCTGCCGATGAGCGGATAAGTGATCACGGAAGCTGCGAGAGCAGGCACCCGGCGATGCGTCCCCGCCTTCCTGGCCCACGGTTGTCAACCGTTTGGTCCGCCAGCTGGACGCGGGCTTCGAACATGCACACTCCGTCGATCTTGGCTTGGGCCTCGCCGAACCCGATACCCACATACGGGGGTGTACCAGCGGCCACAACGTGCTGATGGCCAGCCCTGTCATGAGCAGCTCTGGGCGGGCAGGGTTGGTGGCCCAGTCGCTTTACGCGGCGTGCACAAGTGGCCACATCGCCAAAGATAGCGCCAGTTGTAGCCGTGAGCTGGTACTGAGGTCTCCGGTGACGTCAACATATTCAGGTGTGGGCGGAGCACGTGGTCAACACTGACCAGTACCGGATCGTGCAGGTGTTGGTGCAGGCGACGCGGCCCTCCGAGGCGATCGTCTGGTGTCCGGTTGAGGACAGTCGCGCGCCTTCGCAACAGGTGCGTGACGCAGTACGGTCAGTGACCTGATCACGGTCGGCGGCAGTTGGGTACCGATGCCGCCCGTCAACGACCGGATGGTGGCATGCGCGTTCCCGACCGCCCACGCCGGGCTGGTGTCCAACCGCCGAGAGGTGTCCTGGTCTTCGTCGCCCTGACGCTGACGGCCGTCTCAACGGTCGCCTTCGCCACCGAAAGGCCGGATTCGGCCACGGTCGCGGACTACCTGAGCAACTCCTCCATCGCGGGCCGAGACCTTCGGGTCGGAGTCCTCGCCGACCGTCCACTCGTGGGCGAGGGCGACGGGTACGGGACCGCCAACAGCTTCGACCTCGACCTGGCCAGCGCCTTCGGGCGTTCCCTCGGTGTCTCGGTCCGCTTCCAGGCTGTCGACGCCACCGATCGGCTCTCCGCCCTGTTGAACGGCCGCGTCGACCTGGTTTTCGCCAGCCTGGTCCGGACGGCGGAGCGGGAGCAACTCGTCCAGTTCGCCGGCCCGTACCTCGAGGGGAAGCTGGTGGTCGCGACCGGGACCACCTGGCCGTCACCGGCCAAGCGGCATTCGCTGTGTGTGGCGGCAGGATCGGCCGCCGAGCCCGCCGCCGCCCGGACCGACTCGGTGCTGATCCGCGGCTTGAGCCCGGGCCGCTGCGTCGCCGAGGTGCTCGCCGGCCGCCTCGACGCCACCGCTGGCGACGAGATCCTGCTCCGCAGCTACGTCGCCGCTGCGGGCGGCAAGCTGAAGCTCTTCCCGCTGGCGGCGTATCAGCCGGCGCAGCGCTACTTCATCGGTGTCGCCCCGAGAGACCCGTTCCTGAAGGCGCTCGTCGACTCGTTCCTGCACGCCAGCTATATCAGGGGCGTGGACGGCGTCTGGCAGCAGGCCGCGGACCGTCATCTCGTCGCAGCCGGGTTCACCGGCCTCCAGCCGCGACCGGAGGGGACCATGTTGCGCGGGGCCGGAGACGGGCCCCGTCCCACCAGCTCACCCGTCGCGATGAAGGCAGTCACCACCGGCACGCCACCGTCGACGCGCCGATCCCGAACGATCGCGCACCGGCGGCGCCGTGGCACGGCACGCCGTACCGTCCTGCTCAGGACCGCCGCGACTGCCGTACCCGTTGATCCCCCCGCGCCCACCGGCGAGCCGGCGGCGGCCGAGGCGAGCCGACAGGGCCCGTTGTCGCCCGGGGCATGGTCGCTGCTGTTCGGTGTACCGGTCGCCGTCTCGGCGCTCTACCTGTGGATCCAGTCCGGTGGCGACCGCCAGTTCACACTGATGCTGGCGCAGAGCGTGAACCCGATCAACTTCCTCGCGGCGGTCAGCCTCTCCGTGGTGTGGATCTTCCCGGCCGTGCCCGCGCTGCTCTTCACCGTCGGCGCGGTGGTGCTCAGCAGCGCCGTCGACCGGGGTGGCCGGCAACGCCTATGCGACCGGTACGCGGTGGCCCGGTGGACCGCGCGGGTGCCCGGCTGGGTGGTCTGGTGTTCCATCGTGGCCGCTGCTGTCAGCACACCCCTGGTCTTCGCCCCGGCCTGGGCGCTGGCGCTCTGCGTGGCTCGCCAACGGGCGGTCACCGGGCGTCAGCTGCCCGGCGCGCGCCGGCTGCGGTGGCTCGCCCTGTCGGCCTCGGGCGCGATCGTCGGCCTGCTCGTCGTTCTGGCGCTGCCTGCTGGACCCGCGCTCGCCCTCACCATCGGTTGGCCGGTGCTGCTGCTCGTCGCCGGTGTGGACGCACCGCTGCACCCCGCTCGCGTCGTTCCCTTCCTGCGGGCCAGCGCCGCCCTGGCCGGGTTACTCGCCCTCGGCGTCATACACGCCGTGGTAACCACACCGGTCCTGCCGTCCACCGCGCTGCAGATCGCCCGGGCACCGGTCCCGAGCAGCACGCCAGGTCAGACCGCTAGCGACCCGGACGTCGCGGCAGCGGACCCGCCGCTACGCCATCTGCGCGGCTACCTGGTGTCGGTGGACGACGAGTACACCACCGTCCTCTCCGATGCGGGCGGGGTCGAAACGGTCCGCAACGACGAGGTACGCTCCCGCATCTCCTGCCCGAGCCTGAGCGACCTGCCCGGGGACTCGGCGACCCTGCTCGGCCTGCCCCTGCGGGAATCCCTGCTGAAGGCTCTGGCCCGGCAGCAGCGACCCTCGACGTTAGAGGATCCGCGATGCATCATGCGGGTCGACGCGCCTCCAGACGACCGTTCGGAGACTCGGTGACGACACCCGCCTCACCCTCTAGAGCGTCCGAGCCTCCGACGGCCATCGAACGGGCCTCACGGTTGAAGGGTGGACGTAGCTTGGTTCGGCAACACAGACTGAGCCGTGACCTCTCGGGACATTCCGCTGCCGCTGGGCGAGGTCGGTTGGCTGTTCCCCGCGCTGGCAGATCGGACGGAACACGACCGCGTTCGTCAGGTTCTGCAGTCCGCCGACGAGACCCTCTTCCGGGTTGGGCAGCGGCTGGGTGCACGATCCGACGCCCATCTCTGGGGCGTCACCCTGAACCGCTTCCGCTATCAGCGGCTCGGGCCTGAACCGGAGTTCCCGGTCACGATACTGGCGGGCGAAGGGGGATCGAATCAGATCTGGGTCGATGTCCTGTGCGCCCCGGCGGGCAGCATGCCCTACCACCGCCCCGGGCCGCCATGGCAGGTGCACACCACGATCTCCCTCAGCTGTGACTCCGACTCCACCAGCTGCGGCGGCCACCAGGTCGACGCCCAGACCAGTCCGCCGGTCGAGACCCCGCTCGGTGCCGCCACCGAGGTGCACGCCGCAACCGAATGGCTGCTACAACGACTCGCCAACGAAACCGAGGATTCCCTCCGAAAACACGACCCGAACCGCGGTCACCCACCCGCACCCCGACGCCGCGATTGACACGAATCGCAGATCACCCCCGGCCTGCTGAAGGTGAGCCAGCGAATGCGGCCGCCCCGTAGGGCAAAGCCGGTACTCAAAGGGCGCGACGCCAGACGCGAATCGCTCGCCACGTAGCGTCTCGTTCAGCTCGGAGGGCGACCGGACGCGCGGTCGTAGCCAGTGAGCGCGGGTGCCGACACGAGTGCTCGTACTTGTGCCGGGCGATGGGGTTGGTGGCTGCTAGCGTTCGGCGCCATGTGGACCGAGGAGATGGTGGCGGGGCGGCCGGCTTGGCGGCACGTCGCGTCCGGCGTGGTGTTTCGAAAGGTGCCGGGTGGGGCCTTCCGGATGGGTCTGTCCGAGGCGGAACTGGCGGCGGTACGCGTCATCGAGCGCGGCGGCGGAGTCGAGGACACTGTTGAGCCGTTCTTCGCCGGCGCCGGTGACGCCCAGCCGGTCCGTGAGGTGCGGGTCGAGTCGTTCCTGATCGCTCGGCATCCGTTGACGGTCGCGCAGGTGCAGCACTGGTTGCCCGAGTACGAGGACGACTACGCCGACGCGGAATCCGGCACGGCCCGGCTTGAGGATGACCTGGATGACCTCCTCGACGCGCTGCCATTCCGCCTGCCCAGCGAGGCGGAGTGGGAGTACGCAGCCCGCGCCGGCACCACCACCCTGACCTTCCGCGGCGACGGGAAACCCGGCGAGGACCAGGTGCTCGACGACTTCAGCGATGAACAGCGGACAGCCGCCACCGAGAACGCGTTCGGGCTGGCCGCGATGGGATCGGCGAACGAGATCTGCGCCGACGTGTGGATTCCCGGGTTCGCCGGCGCCCCGGCGGATGCCCGCCCACGCACCGGTGACGGTCCCAGGACGGTACGCGGCGGTGCCGCCGACGTCTACCCGTGGCAGGGCTGCGACGAATGGCTGCTGCTACTCGCCGCCACCCGGTACGAGCACACCCAATTCACCGCGGTTCGCCCGGTCGCACCAATGCCACCCCGCCGTTAGCCCCAGCCGCCGGACGAGACAGGTGCGCCACGACGCGCGCGGATCAGCGCTCGCTACGAACGTCGTGGCGTGCTGGGTCCTCCGGCTCACGGCTCTGCCGACGAGAGTCCGCAAGGGGACCGAGGGTCTGCGAGCCGGATTGTCAGTTCAAGACGTGTCGGAGACTGACGGTGGTAGTCCGTAGATGCCACCTTCAGTCACGGTGGCGTCGTCGATTGCGCTCGGGTCGGTGCTCCAGCGACCGGCCATCGCCATCACATCGGACTCGGACGGCGTCGTTTCGTACCAGGCAGTCCACTCATCGTCCGACCAGCGTTCCCACCCGGGCTCCATACCGCGCAGGCCGACGCCCAATTCAATCTCGTCGGCGGTCGGAGTACCGACGAACAGCGGCACCTCGCCTCGCTTGCCATTGAAGCAGTAGCCGCGCAACAGTTCACCATGCCGAGCCCGGGCCCAGGCGTGATAGTCCGGGACCCGTTCGTTGGCGAAGAACTGGACCTCGCCCAGATGTCGGCTTAGCTGCCGGAGCCAGCCGGGAAAGGGCGGCTCAGTTGCGTCGAACCCTGTCGGCAAGTGCAGTCGGCCGTGGGCGAGGGTCCAGCCTGGCACCGGCGTGGCCACGTACACGCCACGCTGGTAGGCCCGGTCGGTGCCGGTGGCCCAGTCGAGGATTTTCCGGTCTTGGAGCTCAAGCGCGTCGGCGACTTCCGAAGGGGTCCGGTTCCGGACAGCCAGCCACGACGTCTTGTAACTGAATCCGGCCACGCTGCCCATGATTGCAGGAGCCTGTTTGGCAGCAACCCAGAGGCATCCGGATCTGCTGCCGTCGGCCGTTCAGTGGGGAAATGCGCGGGGGACGCGGGCGCTGAGGAGTTCGTCGCGGAACGTTTGGATGCGCGTGATGACCTGTCGCCTGCCGACGGTGTTCTCGATGCGGTCGAGGTACAGGCATCGGGCGGCGAGTTTGTCGAGGCTGACGGTGAAGTAGATCGCCATCAGCGGGTTGACGAACAGGTCGCCGCCGCCGGTGCGCCGGGTGAAGCGGACGTCTCCGAACGCGCCGCTGGTGGCGGCGGCGATCTGTCCTTGGACGATGCTGGGCCGGTCCGGGGTGGCGGCCTGGGCGTCGGCGACAGCATCGCGGTACAGCGTCGCCTCCCGGCTCGATCCGGGGATGGACAGGGCACCGAGGTAACCGCCGTCACGGTCGAGTGCGGCGAGGTTCTCCAGCACCTGAACGTGGTTGACGCCGTCGTAGGCGTCGATACCGAAGCCGAGACTGGTCACCAGCTTGACCGGCACGTCCAGCGCGGCCACCGCGGCCAGACTGGTGATGTCCTCCACCGGGGTGCCGAGATCGCCCTCGTCGCCACGCAGCAGGACATCGGTGCCGCCATCGACCAGCACCACCGCATCGATGTCGAGGTGGTCGACCAGGTACCGGTAGGCCGCCCGCAACGGCTGGACACCGAGCGGCGGAAAGGCGTACACGGTCGACGGCAGCTCCTGAGCCGCCAGCCACCGGGCGAGTGTCCGTTCGGGGAAGTACCAGTCCGGGCTGGTGGTGTCCGGCTGCACTGCCGCGACGTGCTCCGCTACCCACGCGTCACGGTCGATCAACTCGAGCTGGGAGAACGACAGGTTGGCCAGGTGCACCTGCGCGCCGCGGTGCCACAGAGCGAACGCCAAGGGCAGGCCGGCGTACACGTCGAACCCACCGCCCGCACCGGCGATGAGGATGCTCCGCGCCGGAGCCAGGGCGGCAAACAGCGGCGGAACGGCCAACGAGAACACACCCGGGTCGGCCGGCAGCACGGCAGGGTTCATCACCGCTCAATGATCAACCACGCCCGTACTGTCCAAGCCACGTGGCCCACCGCGACGGGCAACAGCGACCGGGTGCACGCACATGCCGCCATCCGCGTTCAGCGATCAGGGTGGTCGCTGCGGGCAGCTGGGTCGGGCGGAGCGGGCTCCCCGAGCGGTCCCCTTTGGATCTTATGGTGGTTGGTCATCTTCGGTTGCCGTGGACGGTTGTCGGCGCTTGGGTCAGCAGCCGGGGGGTCATCGTGTTTGGGATGATCTCGGCATGTCGCAGAGGTGGTCGACGCTTCGGGAGATCGAGGAAGCGCTGGTGCGATGTGAGCAGGATCGGGGCTGGGAGAGGCCGGTGCTGCATGGCATCGGCTTCATTCCTCGCGTCATCGAGCACGGCCTGGATGGGAAGATCGCCTCCGTCGCCATGGAGTGGGAAATCGGGTTCGTGCGGGTCAACGCGCGTGAGGACCTGCTATCGGCTGCAGTGCTGGCCACGGTCACGGGGTGGCGTGGTGGCAGCGGCTCGGTGCGGCTGGGGCAGGCGCAGCTTGCGGAGGCGATCGGGATGTTGGCGCCGGCCGAGGCATGCCGGGAGGTCGAGCATCCGAACCTGCGGATCTGGCGTGAGATCCAGGGCTGGGAGTGGGACGACGATCCGCTGATCGTGGTCTTCGACGCCGACCCGGATGCACCGAGCGACGATCCCCATGTGATCGCGTTGCGGGAGGTGGTCCTGTCGGGCCGGCAGTCGGTGCCCTCCGGCGAGGTCCGAGTGTGGCCCCCACCAGGCGCTGACGGGCATCGTCGGCAGGAGGTCTGGGAGACCCGTTGGCCGCAGGTCGCACCCATCCGTCATCACCTCAGGCGGCTGGATGACCGCTGGGTGCGATTGCATAGCCGGCCTGATTCAAAGCGCTACGCCGACAGCGAGTCCGAGTACGCCACCATCCTGCACCGGCACAACACCATTCTCGATGAACTTCGCGGCGATACCGCGGAGCTGCTCGTGATCACGCTGGAAGTAGCGTTCACGCCAGTGCCCCGTCGTCGAACGCCCATCGTGCACGATCTGCTACCGGACGGTGAATGCTGGTCGGTGCTGTCCTGGCCAGACCTCGATCCCGAACTTGCCTTCGCCCACACCTACGTCAACCACATCGCCTGGAAGCCCGATCGCCTCGATCGACTGCTTCGTGAAGTCGCTGACGACCGGATCACCAATGTGATCATCGCACCACCTGATCTGGCCTGGCTCTACGCGCCCTACGACGGTGGCGCGGACGTACTGCTGGCGAACACCGCGCAACGCGACGCCCTACGTGACCGGCATCGCCAATGGCTGTCAAGCCACCCCGCCGGACTCTGATCCCAGCAGCCGCCCGGCCCCGCATCGGACGTACTGTCATGTCGCGAAAGCGCTCGTCACTGAAGGCGGCTGGTGGGCGTCGGCCGCTGGTATCCACGTCCATGAACACGTGATTGATCAGCCCATCCAGCAAGAGCCAGTCGATCAGGTGCCCCGCGACGCCTCAGACGGGCCGGGCCGGGGCATCAGGACGACCACCGCGGTTTCGGATGACCGCCGCGCTGCGTAGCCATCAAGGTTCTTGTCGATCTCACGCCAGCGGGCCCACAGCCGCGCCCGTTCGTCGCCTGTCGCAGCGCGCCCACGCACCGGCCGCGGCCCGTCGACCAGGTCGACGGTCGCCTCGGGGTGCGCCTGCAGATTGAGCCACCAGGCCGGCTCGGGCTTTCCCCAGCCGTTCATGGCCAGCGAGACCAGATTCCCGTCGTCCTCGAAGTAGCCGAGGATCACGCTGCGCTGCTGGCCGGTGCGACGCCCGACGGTGGTCAGGCGCAGCATTCCGTACCGGTTGCCGCGTGGACGCGACAGTCCGACCCGGCCGCCGGATCGCCGGAACACGCCCCGGTGAGCCGACCAGAACAGCCGAATGAACCAACGGGGCGGCAGCCACGGCTTCTTCGCAGGGCGCGAGGACTCGGTCACTCCTTCATCGTATGGGCCGCTGTCACGCACGGACGGCAACCGGCGGCAGGCCGGTAGCGCCGAACGCTCTGCCGACAGCCGGCCTGCCCACCCGATCGAGTCAACGTCCGCTCATAGCCGTGATCCGAGCGCATCGACTCGGGTCTACTTTGTAGCCCAGCGTGAGCTGCGGAGGGAGGCCGCTGCGTCCGCAGTCGCCGACGGAGCCGAAGTGGCGGACATCCCGCCCTGTGTACCTCGGGCGTACCTGGCTCCGCACGGGAACGCGTACACCGACACCAGCTGTTGGTGCTGCGCAAGGTGCCGGAGGCCGGCGAGCTACGTCAACCGTTTGTCCGTTCGGGCTGATGTGGGGTGCAGCAGGCGGCGGGCCAGTCGGTGGGTGTCCTCGGACAATTCTTGGTCGATTGTCTGGAGCGCCTGGGTGAGCGCGGTGAGTCGCGTTCGCACGGCTGCGGTGTCGCCGGTCTGGCTGTGGGCGGTCATCGCGAGGCGGGCGATCTCCTCGTTGATGGGGTCGATGGTGCATGCCGCGTCGAGGAGGTTGCGGGCGCGAGCGGGATCGGTGTCGGCGATCAGGACGGCGAGGCGGGCGTGGATGTTGACGCCGACTTGTCGGCAGGTGTGTTGCGGGCCGTCGGACCATTCGTAGTCGTGGTGGAGCAGGCCACCCCAGTTGCTGACGGCTTCCTCGAGCGCTTCCCGCTGGGCTTGTCGGTTGGTGGTGCGTCCGGCGCGGCTGGTGGCGTCGAGGACTCGCCACCAGTCGATGTCGAGGAGGTTGGGGTCGAGGTAGTAGCGGCCGCCGGGGTTGACCACCGGTTTGAAGGTGTGGGTGTCGTCGCCTGGGTTGAGTCCGGCGGCGGTGGTGAGCCGGTTGCGGAGGTTGGCGACGTTGGTGGAGAGGCGGTCGCGGGCGCGGCGGGGTGTGGCGTCTGGGGTCATGGCGACTTCGATGTCGGTGATGTCGGCGCCGTCGCGGTGGACCGCGAGGTAGGTGAGCAGTTCGTAGCTGGCCCGTCGGACTCCCGTTACCGGGGTTCCGTCGGCGCCGATGATCGCGGGGTTGCCGAGGATCCGGACGCGGACCTTCGGCTGTGTGCGGGTCGCCGCGGGTTTTGGCGACTCGGGGCTGTCGGTCGGCGGCTGGCGGGCAATGTCCGCCTGGTTGGTGTTGGTTTCAGCGGTGACGGGCGCTGCGAGGTCGGTGG
>NZ_BOPD01000025.1:0-120453 GCF_016863575.1 Micromonospora sediminimaris | reverse complement strand
ACCCAACAACACCAGCCAACAACAGCAACCAAACCCAAAGACAAGCTCAGGCCGACGCCACCAACTCCACCTCGTACCCCTGACCATCGGCCAGGTACCCGGCGTACGTGTCGGGTCCGCCGGCGTACGGGTGCCGGTCGGCGAAGAGCAGTTCCCAGCCGTACGCCGGTGCCTGCTCGACCAGCCGGTCCACGGCGGCGGCCGAGCCGGCGTGGAAGGCCAGGTGGTTGAGGCCCGGGGCGCGCCGGTCGTGACGTCTGCCGGTGAGCGCTGGCGATGCCTCAAGCACCAGATACGTCGCGCCGAGTCGCCAGGAGTGGCCGACCGGCCATTGCTGGAACGGCGTCCAGCCCAACTCGCCGAGCAGCCAGCCCCAGCTACGCATTGCGGCGTTCAGGTCGGGTATCCAGAGCTCCACGTGGTGCAGCGCACCGACGGTTACCGCCCTCCGCCCGGCACCCATAGCACGTCTCCGTCCGGATTTGCCGTTCTTGAGAGGATAAAGAGCAGATCTGACAGCCGGTTGAGATACTTTGCCGGGAGGTGGCTGGTCCGGTCGGGGTCGTGTGCGATGAGCGCCCACGCCGACCGCTCGGCGCGCCGGGCGATCGTCCGCGCCACGTGCAGCAGTGCCGCGCCCGCGGTGCCGCCGGGGAGGATGAAGGAGTCGAGGTTGCTCAGGCGCGCGTTGTACTCGTCGCACCAGCCCTCAAGGCGCTCGACGTACTCCTCCGTGACCCGCAGCGGCGGATACTTCGGGTCCGGTTCGACAGGCGTGGACAGGTCGGCGCCCACGTCGAACAGGTCGTTCTGGATCGACCCCAGCACCGCCCGGAGCGCGTCGGGTAGCTGGCCCAGGGCGAGTGCCACGCCGAGGGCGGCGTTGCACTCGTCGACGTCGGCGTACGCGACGATCCGTGGATCGTTCTTCGGCACCTGCTCGTTGTTGCTCAGCCTGGTCATGCCGGCGTCGCCGGCCTTGGTGTAGATGCGCGTGAGGTGGACGGCCATGACGCACAGCCTACGGATACCGGACCTGACGATCCCGGCCCGGCCGGACGCCGGCACGGGTTGGCCTGCGGGCGTCGGCCCGGGTGACGCCGGTGATCCCGCGATCGCCGATGTCGACGTCATCCGGGTACGCGGTGGCGCCCGGCTCGCGGGCACGGTGCATGTGGTCGGTGCGAAGAACTCGGCGCTCAAGCTGATGGCCGCCGCGCTGCTCGCTCCCGGCCGCACGGTGATCACCAACGTGCCCCGGATCACCGACATCGCCATCATGGGGGAGGTGCTGCGCCGCCTCGGCTGCGGCGTACGGTTCGACGCCGACGATCCGGTGGACCCGATGGTGGCGATCGGCGGGGTGGCCCGGTCCCGGTCGGTCGTCATCGACGTGCCGGAGCAGCCGGGCGTCGAGGCCGACTACGACCTGGTCCGCCGGCTGCGGGCGTCGATCTGCGTGCTGGGTCCGTTGCTGGCCCGCCGCGGGTACGTGCGGGTGGCCCATCCGGGCGGTGACGCGATCGGTTCGCGGGGTCTGGACATGCACATCTCCGGGCTGACCCGGATGGGTGCCGACATCTCCGGCGAGCACGGCTTCGTGATCGCCTCGGCCCCCGACCGGCTGCGTGGCGCGGAGATCGTGCTGGACTTTCCCAGCGTCGGGGCGACCGAGAACCTCATCATGGCGGCGGTGCTGGCCGAGGGCACCACCGTGATCGAAAACGCAGCCCGTGAGCCCGAGATCGTCGACATCTGCACGATGCTCCAGCGGATGGGTGCGCTGATCGACGGCGAGGGCACCTCGACCATCACCATCGTCGGCGTACCCCGGCTGAGCCCGGTCCGGCACGCCACGGTGGGGGACCGGATCGTCGCGGGGACCTGGGCGTTCGGCGCGGCGATGACCCGTGGCGACGTGACCGTCACCGGCCTGGATCCGGCGTTCCTGGAGGTCGCGCTCGACAAGGTGGTCACCGCCGGCGGCATGGTGGAGACCCGGGCGGACTCCTTCCGGGTACGCATGGACGAGCGACCCCGCGCGGTGGACGTGGTGACGCTGCCCTATCCGGGCTTCGCCACCGACCTGCTGCCGATGGCGATCGGGCTCGCGGCGCTCAGCGAGGGCGCCTCGCTGATCACCGAGAACATCTTCGACGGCCGGTTCATGTTCGCCAACGAGATGATGCGGCTGGGCGCGGACATCAAGACCGACGGGCACCATGCGGTCGTACGCGGCCGGGAGCGGCTCTCCGGCGCGCCGGTACGCGCGACCGACATCCGGGCCGGCGCCGGGCTCATCATCGCCGGGCTCTGTGCCGACGGGGTGACCGAGGTGTCGCACGTGCACCACGTCGACCGGGGCTATCCCGACTTCGTGGCCGACCTGCGGGCACTCGGCATCGAGGTGGAGCGGGCGACCGCACCTGAGGAACCCGAGCTGACCATCTGAGCGCCTTAGCACGACCGGCAATAGGACTGGCGGGGCTGCGGCGTGCCCTGGCGCTTCGGCTGGCGGCGTTGTCGTCGTCGGCCATGCAACACCGGCATGGCCTCCTCCTCCGCCTTGCCATCCTCGGCCAGGACCCGCCTCGCCTCCACCGCCCTATTGCCGGTCGCGCTTAGCCATCGTTCAGGCTCCCCGACTAGGGTGCAGACAGACACTCATTCGCAGCGAGGGAGAAGCAGCATGGCGGGTCGACTCGCGGTCGTCGGTGCCGGTCTGATGGGTTCGGGCATCGCCCAGGTGGCGGCGCAGGCGGGCTGGCAGGTGGTGCTGCGGGATCTGGACGAGACGGCGACGAAGCGCGGTCTGGACGGCATCCGGCGGTCGCTTGCGAAGTTCGCCGAGAAGGGCAAGCTCACCGACGACGAGGTCGAGTCGGCACTCGGGCGGATCACCCCCACCACCGAGCTGGAGGCGGCCGGCGACGCGGACATAGTCATCGAGGCGGTCTTCGAGAAGCTGGAGATCAAGCACGAGGTGTTCCGCGCCCTGGACAAGATCTGCAAGGCGGACGCGGTGCTGGCCACCAACACCTCGGCGATTCCGGTGACCCAGATCGCGACGGCCACCGAGCGTCCGGAGGCGGTCGTCGGCACCCACTTCTTCTCGCCGGTGCCGATGATGAAGCTCTGCGAGCTGGTGCGTGGCTACAAGACCAGCGATGCCACCCTGGAACGGGCGAAGTCCTTCGCCGAGGAGATCGGCAAGACCGTCGTGGTGGTGAACCGGGACATCGCCGGCTTCGTCACCACCCGGCTGATCTGCGCGCTGGCCATGGAGGCGGTCAAACTGGTCGAGGCGGGCGTCATCTCCGCCGAGGACCTGGACACCGCCTGCCGGCTCGGCTTCGGGCACGCGATGGGCCCGCTGGCCACCGTCGACCTGACCGGTGTCGACGTGTTGCTGAACGCGACCCGCAACATCTACACCGACACGGCGGACGAGAAGTTCTTCCCGCCGGAGCTGTTGCAGCGCATGGCCACCGCAGGCGATCTGGGCCGCAAGACCGGCCAGGGCTTCTACTCGTACTGACGTCGCTGCGGGGGAGGGCCGGTCGGGCCCTCCCCGTGGCTCAGCCGTCGCGGCGGGTGGTCCAGCGGAAGGTGGTCAGGCAGAGCACCAGACCGATCACGCACCAGACGCCCAGCACCAGGGCGACGCGGGTGAGCTCGAACGAGCCGCCGGGCTCGTCCGCACCGAAGCTCTCCGGCAGGAACACCGCCCGTAGGCCCTGGCACATCCACTTGAGCGGGAACAGCGCCGCCACCTGCTGCATCCAGGTCGGCAGGTTGGTGAAGACGAAGAAGACCCCGGAGATGAACTGGAGCACCAGCGCGACCGGGGTGACCACCGCCGAACCGCTGCGGGCGGTCCGGGCCAGCGATGAGATGGCGATGCCGCAGAGCGTGCAGGCGGTCACCCCCAGGGCGCTCACCCATCCGAAGGTCACCCAGGCCGTGGTGGTGGTCGGCAGTTCCAGGTCGAACAGGGTCACCGATACCGCGAGCAGCAGCGCGGTCATCACCACGCCGGTCACCAGCACCATGATCACTTTGCCGGCGAACCAGACCCACTTCGGCATCGGGGTGCCCCGGTAGCGCTTGAGCACACCCCGGTCCCGTTCGATCGGGATCCAGATGCCGAGGTTCTGGAAGCTGACCGTCATCAGGCCGGTCGCGATCATGCCGGTGATGAAGTACTGCGTGTAGCTCACCCCGGGCGCGATCTCCTCGTCGAAGATCGACGCGAAGATCAGCACCATGATGAGGGGGAAGCCAAGCGTGAACACGACGGACTCGCGGCTGCGCAGGAACTGCCGGATCTCCAGCCGCCCCTGACGCAGGGCGAGGCCGGCCGGGCCGCTGCGCCGGGCGGGGGCTGCGGCGGTGACCGGTTCCGCCGGTCTCGTCGTGGTGGTCATCGGTGTCCGATCATCGTCAGGTAGATGTCCTCAAGGGTGGGCCGGGTGACGGTCAGGCCGGGCACCTCACCGCCGAACCGCGCGGCGAGTTCCGCCACCAGCGCCGTCGGCGTCGCGCTCTGCGCGCTGTCCGGCGTGCCATCGGGGGTACGCCAGGAGACCGTGGCCAGCGCCTCCTGCCGGTTGCCGAGCTGGTTCGGCGCGGCTACCTCGACCAGCCGGCCGGCGGCGATCACGCCCACCCGGTCGGCGAGCGCCTCGGCCTCGTCCAGGTAGTGCGTGGTCAGCACGATTGTGGTGCCGGCGGCGGCGAGATCACGGATCAGCTCCCAGAACTCCCGCCGGGCCTCCGGGTCGAAGCCGGTGGTCGGCTCGTCCAGAAAGAGCAGCTCCGGGCGACCGACGATGCCGAGTGCCACGTCGAGCCGGCGCTTCTGACCACCGGAGAGGGTGTGCGTACGGGCGCGGGCCTTGGCGGCCAGCCCTACCCGTTCGATCACCTTGTCGGGGTCGTCGGCGTCGGCGTAGAAGCCGGCGAAGTGGTGCACCACCTCGGCGACGGAGAGTTCGTCGAACTCCCCGGTGCCCTGGAACACGATGCCGACCCGCCCCCGCCAGTCGCGCGTCGGGCTGGCCGGGTCGACGTCGAGGACGCGTACCTCGCCGGCGTCGCGCTGGCGGTAGCCCTCCAGGATCTCCACGGTTGTGGTCTTGCCGGCGCCGTTCGGCCCGAGCAGGGCGAACACCTCGCCCCGGTGGACGTCCAGGTCCAGGCCGGCGACCGCGAGACTGTCGCCGTACGTCTTGCGCAGCCCCCGGACGCGGATCGCGACGTCGTCACTCATGCCGTCAAGTGTGCGGCCCGCCGGGACCCGGCGTCCGCACCGGGGGTGGTGGCGGCTGTGTGGTTTTGCACAACCCACTCTACTGAACGGTAACTTAAACTCCGGCCATGGATGAGAAGGCACTCCCGGGCCGGCTGCCGGAGCGTGACCGCCCCTGGGTGATGCGCACGTACGCGGGGCACTCCTCCGCCGCCGCGACCAACGCGCTCTTCCGCCGCAACCTGGCCAAGGGGCAGACCGGTCTGTCGGTCGCCTTCGACCTGCCCACCCAGACCGGGTACGACCCCGACCACGAACTCGCCACCGGCGAGGTCGGCCGGGTCGGCGTCCCGGTGTCGCATCTGGGCGACATGCGGGTGCTCTTCGAGGGCATCCCGCTGGCCGACATGAACACCTCGATGACCATCAACGCGCCGGCGATGTGGCTGCTCGGCCTCTACGGCACGGTCGCCGCCGAGCAGGGCGCCGACCTCGCCCGCTGCGCCGGCACCACCCAGAACGACATCATCAAGGAGTACCTCTCCCGAGGCACGCACATCTTCCCGCCGGCCGCCTCGCTGCGACTGACCGCGGACGTGATCGCGTACACGCTGCGCGAGATGCCGCGCTGGAACCCGGTCAACATCTGCTCGTACCACCTTCAGGAAGCCGGGGCCACGCCCGTGCAGGAAGTGGCGTTCGCGCTGGCCACGGCGGTGGCGGTGCTCGACACAGTGCGCGACGGCGGCCAGGTGCCGGCGCGGCGGATGGGCGACGTGGTCCAGCGGGTCTCGTTCTTCGTCAACGCCGGGGTGCGGTTCGTCGAGGAGATCGCCAAGATGCGCGCGTTCGGCGCGTTGTGGGACGAGATCACCCGCGACCGGTACGGCGTCGAGGATCCGAAGCGGCGCCGCTTCCGGTACGGCGTGCAGGTCAACTCCCTCGGGCTCACCGAGGCCCAGCCGGAGAACAACGTGCAGCGGATCGTGCTGGAGATGCTGGGGGTCACCCTCTCCCGTGGGGCACGGGCGCGGGCGGTGCAACTGCCGGCCTGGAACGAGGCGCTCGGCCTGCCGCGTCCGTGGGACCAGCAGTGGTCGCTGCGCATGCAACAGGTGCTCGCGTACGAGTCGGACCTGCTGGAGTATCCGGATCTGTTCGACGGCTCGCGGGTGATGACCGCGCTTGTCGACGAGATCGTCACCGGCGCCCGGGCCGAGTTGGCGACGGTGCTGGAGATGGGTGGTGTGGTCGCCGCCGTGGAGACCGGCTACCTCAAGAGCGCCCTGGTGGCCTCCCTGGCCGATCGGCGGCGACGGATCGAGGCCGGCAGCGACGTGGTGGTCGGCGTCAACCGGTTCACCGGGACCGAACCGTCACCGCTGACCGCCGCCGGTGCCGACGCGGTCGTGCAGGTCGATCCCGCCGTCGAGGTCGCTGCCGCAACGGCCGTACGCGCCTGGCGGGCCGACCGCGACCCGGCGGCCGTGGACGCGGCACTGGCCCGGCTGCGTGCGGACGCCGCGACCACGACGAACCTGATGACGGCCACCCTGGAGTGTGTCCGGGCCGGGGTGACCACCGGCGAGTGGGCGGCGGCCCTGCGCCGGGTGTTCGGCGAGTACCGGGCCCCGACCGGGCTGGCGGGCGGGTCTGCCAGCGGTGGTGACGAGGGTCTGGCCGAGGTCCGCGCCCGGGTCGCCGCCACCGCCCGCGAGCTGGGCAGCGGGCGGCTGCGACTGCTTGTCGGCAAGCCCGGCCTGGATGGCCACTCCAACGGTGCCGAGCAGATCGCGGTACGCGCCCGCGACGCCGGCTTCGAGGTGGTCTACCAGGGCATCCGGCTCACCGCCGGGCAGATCGTGGCCGCCGCGGTGGAGGAGGACGTGGACCTGGTGGGGCTCTCCGTGCTCTCCGGCTCACACCTGGCGGCGGTACCGGCGGTGCTCGACGGGTTGCGCGCCGCCGGCCGACCGGACCTGCCGGTGGTGGTCGGCGGCATCATTCCCGCTCCGGATGCCGAGCGCCTGCGCGCGGCCGGGGTGGCGCGGGTGTTCACCCCGAAGGACTTCGCCCTCACCGACATCATCGACGAGCTGGTCACCGTCATCCGGCAGGCGAACGAGCTGTGACGTGCGGTCCCGGCACGTGGCCGGGACCGCACGGACGAGGTCTCAGCGGTGGTCGTAGGTTATGCAGTCGGCCATGTCGGCGTCGGGGCCGACCCGGATCGCCGGTGCCTGGCACTCCAACTGCTCGTTGTGCCGGCAGTCGGCGCGCTGGCACGCCCCGACCTGGGCGATCTGCCCGTCGAGGCCGGCCCGGACGGCGGGCATCTCGATGAAGGTGTGGCAGTGGGCGTGGTCCATGCTGCCGATGGTGATGGCGAAGGCGTGACAGTCGCCGGTGTGGTTGTACGCGCAGGCGGCAACCACGCACTCCTGGACCCGGGGCATCTCCATTGCTGCGGTCATGACCCAACCTCCTCCGTTGATTGCCCCAATTTTAGGCTTTAGGGCAGGTTGGGGTGGCGTTTCGGCCGTGCCGGTGGTCCGTAGTCAGACGCGGAAGCCCGCCTCCCGTGCGGCCTGCCGCTCCCGCCGCCGGTCCGCCCGGCGGCGCAGCAGCCACGGGAGGAAGAGCACGAGGCCGACCAGGAACACGAGCACCAGCACCGGCAGGATGATCGCGACGAGTGACATCACCACGCTCGTGGCGTCCTCGGCGGTGCTCGCCACCGGCGCGCCCACGCCGGCCGTGGCCGCATTGATCACCGGACGGGCTGTCGATTTCAGCAGGTGTACGCCGAACGCGATGAGCACCCCGACCAGCACCGGCAACCACTGGCCGCCACTGGCGAAGAAGCTGTCCGGATCGCTCACCGTCACGGTCTCGGACGCGGATCCGGCCCCGAACGCCAACCCGCCGGCCGTCGGCCGGACGACCGTCTGCACCATGTCGTTGACGTGGTCGACCACTGGCACCTTGTCCGCCACGACCTCGACGACGAGCAGCACCGCGAGGATGCCCAGCACCCACTCGTTGCCGAGCCACTGCCACCCGCCAGGCAGGTCTATGACGCTGGTGTAGCGGGCCAGCAGCCCCATCGCCAGCAACGGAATGTAGGCGTTCAGCCCCGCCGAGGCGGCGAGGCCGGTACCGGTGAGCACTTCGAGCACCAGCACAGCATGGCACCGGCACGCCAGCGCCGCTCGGTGGCGATGTCCGGTGACTCCGCTACCCTGCTCGGGTGCGGTTGGTGATTGCGAAATGCTCGGTGGACTATGTCGGACGACTCTCGGCCCACCTGCCGCCGGCCACCCGGCTGCTGATGGTGAAGGCGGACGGATCGGTCTCCATCCACGCCGATGACCGGGCGTACAAGCCGTTGAACTGGATGAGCCCGCCGTGCCGGCTGGAGGAGGCCCCGGGCGTCTGGCGGGTGGTCAACAAGGCCGGCGAGGAGCTGCGGATCACCCTGGAGGAGATCTTCCAGGACACCTCGTACGAGTTGGGTGTCGATCCCGGGCTGCGCAAGGACGGCGTGGAGGCTCACCTCCAGGAGTTGCTGGCGGCCAACCCCGAGGCGCTGGGAGACGGCTACACCCTGATCCGCCGCGAGTACATGACCGCGATCGGCCCGGTCGACCTGCTCTGCCGGGACGCCAACCAGGGCACGGTCGCCGTCGAGGTGAAGCGCCGTGGCGAGATCGACGGCGTGGAGCAGCTCACCCGCTACCTGGAGTTGCTCAACCGGGATCCGCTGCTCGCCCCGGTCGCCGGGGTGTTCGCGGCGCAGGAGATCAAGCCGCAGGCCCGGGTGCTCGCCACCGACCGGGGGATCCGCTGCGTGGTGGTCGACTACGACCGGCTGCGCGGCATCGAGCGGGACGAGTTGACGCTCTTCTAGGCGGTGCCGCGGTCACCGGCCGTAGAGCAGCTTGACCGCCTTCACCAGCCGGGCGACGTCGGCCGGGGTGCGCTCGAACGTGGTCGAGGGCAGCAGTGAACGACCCCGGCGGCGGGTGACGGCCTTGGCGCGGGCGAATTCGCGCAGCCCGTCCTCGCCGTGGATCCGGCCGAAACCGGACTCGCCGACGCCGCCGAACGGCAGGGTGGACATGCCGGCGAAGGTGAGCGTCGAGTTGACCGAGGCCATGCCGGAGCGCAGCCGCCGGGCGATCGCGACCGCGCGCCGCTGACCGAAGACCGAACCACCCAGCCCGTACGGCAGGGCGTTGGCCCGGGCGAGCGCCTCGTCGGCGGTGCGGACCCGGTTGATGGTCAGGGTCGGCCCGAAGGTCTCCTCGCGTACGGCGGCAGCCTGCTCCGGCACCTCGACCAGCACCGTCGGGTGCGCGTACGGCGGTCGTACCGCCTCCGGCCCGCCGAGCACCGCCCGACCGCCCCGGGCCACCGCGTCCTCGATGTGTCGCCGGATGACGTCGAGCTGACTCGGCATGGTGATCGGTCCGATGTCGGCGTCCCTGGGTCCGACGGTGAGCCGCCCGGCGCGCTCGACGACCTTGTCGACGAACGCGTCGAAGACCGGCTCGACGGCGTAGGCCCGTTCGATGCCGATGCAGGTCTGCCCGGCGTTGGTCATCGCTCCCCAGACGCAGGCCTCGGCGGCGGCGTCCAGATCGGCGTCGGAGTCCACGATCATGGCGTCCTTGCCGCCGGCTTCCAGCAGCACCGGGGTCAGCGACTCGGCGCAGGCCGCCATCACCTTCTTCGCGGTGGCGGTAGAGCCGGTGAAGGCGAGCTTGTCGACGCCGGCCCGGCACAGGGCGGCGCCGACGTCGCCGAGGCCGTGCACCGCGGTGAGCACCGGATGCTCGGGCACCACCTCGGCGAAGCTGTCGACGAGCCACTGACCGACGACCGGGGTGTACTCGCTCGGCTTGAAGACCACCGCGTTGCCGGCCGCCAGTGCGTACGCGATGGAACCGATAGGGGTGAAGACGGGATAGTTCCAGGGCCCGATCACGCCGACCACGCCATGCGGCTGGTACTCCAGGTGCGCCGAGAATTCGGCCAGGACGAGCCGTGAGCGGACCCGCCGGGGGCCGAGCACCCGCCGGGCGTTACGGGCCGCCCAGTCGACGTGCTCCACCGCGGTCACGATCTCGACGAGTGCGTCGGCGACCGGTTTGCCGCCCTCGGCGTGCATCAGGCCGGCCAACTCCTCCATCCGCTGCGCGAGCAGCCGCCGCCAGCGCAGCAGCCGCTCCCGCCGCTCGGTGTAGCCGAGCCCCGCCCACCACTGGCCGGCGGCGCGGGCCCGCTCGACGGCACGTTCGACGTCCACCGCGGCGGCGACCGGAACGCGTCCCGCTTCGTCGCCCGTGGCCGGGCTGGTGGAGATCAGGTGGTTGCCCTGAACAGTTGGGGTGCCGGGGGGTAGCACAGCCGTCATGGCGGAAGTCTAGACGCGAGAATTACTCGCCGGTAGGGGTGGGGAAACGGGCGAATCCTCCCGGCCGTCCGGGTGGTTGAACCGGACGAACCTCGCGTCCGGCCGACAGTTCCGTTGCCGGCCGCCGTGGAAGATGTGAACACAAAGCACCCGGATGGTTGCCGGTACGCATCCGGCTGGATGGTGAAGGTGGACACCCGCTGGTGAAACCCTGATCCGGGATCGTCGCACGGGTGGAAGGACTGACTGTCCATGGAGGAACATCCGCAACTGATGCCGCTGTTGACGGTGGCTGCCGGGCCGATGCGGGGGCAGCGCTTTCGGCTGCCGCGTCGGCCACAGGTGATCGGTCGCGACCCGGCGGTCGACATCGTCGTGCACGATCCGCACCTGAGCCGTCGACACGTCGAGATCTGGCGGGCCGGGGAGGTTGCCTCTCTGGTGGATCTCGGTTCCACCAACGGCACCTGGGTGAACGACCGCCGGGTCACCGAGGTCGTCCGGCTCAGCGACGGCGACGTGATCCGGATCGGCGGTAGCGAGCTGAGGTTCTTCGACCCGGGCCTGGCCCGGACGGACCCGGTGGGCCTGAGCTTCGAACTGCCCCGCCAGGAGCGGCGACCGAACCGACCGCTGCCCGCCACGGTCGAGACACCTGTGGTGCCCGGGCAGCCCGGCGCGGCAGCCGTGGTCGGCGTCCGCCGCTGACGACGAGCCTCGGTCACACGTCGGCCCGGCCGCAGATGGGTGCCGACCATATGGACCGGCGGTGTCGATCGTGGCAGCATGCCGCGGATGGAGACCCAGCAGCAGGTCGTCACCGCGAACGGAATCACCCAGGCCGTCCGGGTGGCCGGACCGGTCGACGGCGTACCGGTGGTGCTCGTGCACGGCAACTGTTCCTCGGCCGCCTTCTGGGAGCCGCTGGTGCGCCGCCTGCCGGAGACCGTCCGAGTGGTCGCGCCGGATCTGCGTGGCTACGGCGCCACGCAGACCGCCCCGGTAGACGCCAACCGTGGCCTGACCGACTTCGCCGACGACGTGGCGGCGTTGCTCGACGAGCCGTCGCTCTTCGCCGAGGGCGCCCGGCCCCTGGTGGTCGGCCACTCGCTCGGTGGCGGAGTGGCGATGCGCCTGCTGGTGGACCACCCGGACCGAATTGCCGGGCTGCTGCTCGCGGCACCGGTGTCCCCGTACGGCTTCGGAGCCACCCGCGACCTGGCCGGCACCCCGACCACGCCCGACCTCGCCGGCTCCGGCGCGGGCGCGACGAGCGGCGACTTCGTCGCGCGGCTGGCCGCCGGCGACCGCGGCGCCGAGGCGCGGACCAGCCCGCGCAGTGTGCTGCGGTCCGCGTACGTGGCGGACCCCGCCTGCCTCGGCGACGACGAGGAACTGCTGCTCGACAGCCTGCTCTCCACCGCCACCGGCCCGGACAACTACCCCGGCGACGCGGTGTCCTCGACGAACTGGCCGGGGAGCGCACCGGGTGGCCGTGGCGTGCTCAACGCACTCGCGCGTTTCCGGGTCGCCGAGGAGCTGGTGGCCGTGACACCCAAGCCCCCGGTCACCTGGATCCGCGGTGAGTCTGACGTGATCGTCTCGGACACCTCGCTGTTCGATCTGGCGCAGCTCGGAGCGCTGGGCGTGGTGCCCGGCTGGCCCGGGGCGCAGGCGTGCCCACCGCAGCCGATGATCGGGCAGATCCGTGCGGTGCTCGACCGGTACGTCGCCGCTGGCGGAAGCTACCGGGAGGTGGCGCTGCCCGGCTGCGGGCACAGCCCACACCTGGAGCGCCCGGCGGAGTTTGTCGCGGAGTTGCTCGCTCTCGCCGGGGTCGCTCCGGCCTGACCAGCCCGGAGCACCCGACTACCCGCCAGGTGGGTAAACCGGGCATCGGTGACATGTGCCACGGCGCCTCGACAACCGTGCGTCACGTGGCAGACTCGCGCGCATAACCTTAGCGGCCGTTCATTTCGGGCCGTGTCGTTGCGGACAGGGGAGGCCGGGTCGTGGCGCGCGAGTTCACCAGCGTGGGTGTGGTGGGTCTGGGCACCATGGGTGCCGGCATCGTCGAGGTCTTCGCCCGTAACGGCATCGACGTGGTGGCCGTGGAGATCTCCGACGCCGCGCTCGACCGTGGGCGGGCGAACCTGACCGGCTCGACGGACCGGGCGGTGGCCAGGGGCAAGCTCACCGAGGCCGACCGGGACGCCCTGCTGGCCCGGGTCACCTTCGCCGTCGGTCTGGACGCGCTGCACTCGGTGGACCTGGTGATCGAGGCGGTGCCCGAGCACCTCGACCTCAAGCAGCGGCTCTTCGCCGAGCTGGATCGGGTCTGCAAGCCCGAGGCCATCCTCGCCACCAACACCTCGTCGCTGAGCGTCACCGAGATCTCCGTGGCCACCGCGCGCCCCAACCAGGTCGTCGGCATCCACTTCTTCAATCCCGCACCGGTGATGAAGCTGGTCGAGGTGGTACGCACGGTGGTCACCTCAGCCGACGTGGTGGCCGACGTGGAGGCGCTCTGCGGACGGCTCGGCAAGGTCGACGTGACCATCAGCGACCGGGCCGGGTTCATCGCCAACGCGTTGCTCTTCGGCTACCTCAACCACGCCGTCGACATGTTCGAGTCCCGGTACGCCACCCGTGAGGACATCGACGCGGCCATGAAGCTCGGCTGCGGACTGCCCATGGGTCCGCTCGCGCTGATGGACCTGATCGGCCTGGACACCGCGTACGAGATCCTGGACACCATGTACCGGCGTGGTGGCCGGGACCGCCGGCACGCCCCGGTGCCGTTGCTCAAGCAGATGGTGACCGCAGGGCTGCTCGGGCGGAAGTCCGGCCGGGGCTTCTACACCTACGAGCGGCCCGGTTCGCCGAAGGTCGTACCGGACGAGCAGACGCCGACCACGACGGAACCGGCAGTGTCCGACGCGGCCGTGACCAAGATCGGCATCGTGGGTTCCGGGACGATGGCCACCGGGATCATCGAGGTCTTCGCCAAGGCGGGCTACGAGGTGGTGTCGGTGACCCGTGGTGCGGAGCAGTCGGCCAAGGTCTTCGAGGCGGTGCAGACCTCGCTGAACAAGGGCGTGGTCCGGGGCCGGCTCAGCGAGGCGGACCGGGACGCCGCGCTCGGCCGGATCAACTGGTCGGCGACGCTGGACCACCTGGCCGACGTGGATCTGGTGGTCGAGGCGGTGGTCGAGGAACTCAGCGTCAAGAAGGCCCTCTTCGCCAGCCTGGACGAGATCTGCAAGCCGGGCGTGGTGCTGGCGACCACCACCTCGTCGCTGCCGGTGATCGAGGTGGCGATGGCCACCCAGCGCCCGGCCGACGTGGTCGGTCTGCACTTCTTCAACCCGGCCCCGGCGATGCCGCTTGTGGAGATCGTCCGGACGATCCGTACCTCGGCCGAGACCATCGCCACCGCTCAGGCCGTCAGTGCCACGCTGGGCAAGACCGGTGTGGTCTGCGGCGACCGGTCCGGTTTCATCGTCAACGCGCTGCTGTTCCCGTATCTCAACGACGCGGTGCGGATGCTGGAGGCCAGCTACTCCACCACCGACGACATCGACCACGCGATGAAGCTGGGCTGCGGTTACCCGATGGGCCCGTTCGAGCTGCTCGACGTGGTCGGCCTGGACGTGGCGCTGGCCATCCAGCGGGAGCTGTACCTGGAACTGCGGGAGCCCGGGTTCGCCCCGGCGCCGCTGCTGGAGCACCTGGTCACCGCGGGTTACCTGGGCCGCAAGACCGGCCGCGGCTTCCGCGACCACACCCGCCGCTGACCGGGGCACGGCAGCTCGACCGTACGCTTGACGACGTGAGTCCCCGTCGCAACCGTCCCCGCCGTGACGACGCGGTGCGCCTCGACACCGAGCGCGCCCGGCACGGCGTTGCCGCAGTCCAGCAGTGGCGGGACGGCGAGTGGCAGGTGCGCGGCATCAGCGGCGGCGCGTCCACAAAGACGTACCGCTGCCCCGGGTGCGACCAGGAGATCCGGCCCGGCGTGGCGCACGTGGTCGCCTGGCCGGCGGACGGCCGGGGCGACCTGACCGACCGGCGGCACTGGCACACCGGCTGTTGGCGTGCCCGCGACCGCCGGGCCCCGGTCATCCAGCGCGGGCGCAACGCGCCCCGCCACGGCTGACGGCGCGGCCCGGAGTCACCTTCGCGATCTTGGTCACGTCGAGAGCGGAGCGGTGGGCGGCACGGGACAATGGGCGGGTGAGTAAAGCTATCCGTGCCTCCTCGATCCTGCCGGGGCACCGGGAGGACATCGAGCTGCACACCGCGGATGAGCTGCGGTTGGTCGGCGAGTTGGCCCGCCCGGTCGACCGGGAACCGGCCGCGACGCTGGTCTGCCTGCATCCGCTGCCCACCCACGGCGGGATGATGGACAGCCACGTCTTCCGCAAGGCGGCCTGGCGACTGCCCGCCCTGGCCGACCTGGCCGTGCTCAGATTCAACACCCGGGGCACCAGCAGCGTGCGCGGCACCAGCGAGGGCAGCTTCGACTCCGCCGTCGGCGAGCGCTTCGACGTCGCCGCCGCGATCGAGTACGCCGAGTTCCACGAACTGCCGAACGTCTGGCTGCTGGGCTGGTCGTTCGGCACCGACCTGGCGCTGCGCTACGGCTGCGACCCGGCGGTGACCGGCGCGATCCTGCTCTCCCCGCCGCTGCGCTACTCCGGCCGGTCCGACCTCGACGAGTGGGCCGAGTCGGGCAAGCCACTCACCGCGCTGGTGCCGGAGTTCGACGACTACCTGCGCCCGGAGCAGGCCCGTGAGCAGTTCGCGGCGGTGCCACAGGCCGAGGTCGTCGGTGTACCCGGTGCCAAGCACCTCTGGGTCGGCGACGCCGAGACCGTGCTGGACGAGGTGGTCCGGCGGGTCAACCCGGCGGTGCCGGTGCCGCTACCGACCACCTGGGACGGCCCGATGGAGACCGGCGACGCCAGCGCGTACGCCGACCGGACGGTCGCCGCGTTCGCCGACACGCCGGTGTCCGGCCCACCGCAGCGTCGGGCCGACTGAGCTCCCGGCCCGGCGAGCCGGTGCCGGTCTGCCCTGGCCGGCGGGTCAGCGGGCATCCTGGCGGGGGAGGATCACCTCACGGAGGATCAGCTGGATGGCGGCCACCGTCGGGATGGCGATCAGCGCGCCGATCACCCCCACCAGCGACACCCCGAGCAGCGCGGCTACCAGCGCCGCGACCTCGTTGACCTGCACCGAACGTCGCATGATCTTGGGATAGATGAGGTAGTTCTCGACCTGCTGGTAGATCACGAAGAAGATCACGCAGGCGATGCCGACCGAGGGGTCGGTGGCGAAGCCGACCAGGCTGACGATCACGGCACCGAGGGTGGCGCCGATCTGTGGGATGAGGTCGGTCACCGCGACCACCACCGCCAGCGCGAACGGATATGGCAGGCCGACGATCAGCGCGAACACGAAGGTGCTCGCACCGGCCAGGACCGCGATGGCGAGCGCGCCGACCATGTACGCCCCGACCTTGGTCAGGATCTCGTCGCCGATCAGCTGCACCCGCTGACGACGGGAGCGCGGTACCAGGGCGTAGCCGAGGTCGCGGAGCCGGTCGAAGTAGACCAGGAAGTAGATGGTCAGCACCAGCACGGTCAGCACCCGGAACACGGTGCCGAAGACCAGTTGGGCGCCGCCGAGCACTCCGCCCAACGCCCGACCGACCACGTCCGCGCTGGCCGCCTCCTGCGCACGCCGCATCAGGTCGAACCGCTCGACCAGGTCGTTCACCGTCTCGTTGCGGCGCAGTGACTCAAGGTAGCTCGGCAACTGCTCGATGAACTGCCCGGACTGGGTCACGATCGGCGGCACCAGCGCCAGCACCCCGGCGGCGAGCAGCGCCAGCACGACAAGCACGACCGTCGCCACGGCCAACCCGCGCGGGAACCCCCAGGACCGCAGCCGGATCACCGCCGGGTGCAGGCCCACCGCGAGGAAGAGCGCGATCACCACCAGGACCAGGATCCCCGCGGCGTTGCGCACCCCCAGATAGACCGCGTACGCGAGCAGCACGCCGAGCGCCCCGGTGAATCCGACCAGGAAACTGTTGCGTCGCAGCGGTCGCCCGGGAGTGCCGAAGCGGCCGGAGTCGGCCCCTTCCGGACGCTGCGCACCGCCGACCGTGGCGGTCTCGCCGGCTGGCAACGCGTTCCTCGTATCCCCGCCGAGGCCTGCCGCCCGCGCGCCCTCCGGCGTCGCCTCCCGGGCTTGCGTCGCGTCACCTCGACCTGCCTCGGGCCGGTCGGGTTCGGCCGGCCTCGGCTCGGCCTCGTCGGGCTCGTCGGGCTCGTGCTGTGCCATCCGGTCTCCCCGTCGGTCTTCCGGCGGCCGCCGGATCGTGCTGCTCCGGCCGGCGAGCCCTGAGGTGTGGTGCGGGCGCGCTGTCGAGCTGAGGGCGTTGGTGGCTCAGCGTGGGACGGTGCGGCGGATCAAGGCCGCTTGACCTTGTCGACGAAGGACCGCCAGGTCGACGGGGTGAACGCGAGCACCGGACCCTGCCGGTCCTTGCTGTCCCGGACGGCCACCACGCCGGGCAGGTTGTCGGCCACCTCCACGCAGTCGGTGCTCCCGCTGCGGGTGGAGGTACGCCAGGTCGCGCCGTTCAGGGCCATGACTTCACCATCTCGTTGAGGAGTGCGATCGACTGCTGGCGGGACAGCGCCTCGTTGCGCACCGTCTCCCAGCGCGCCAACAGGGTAGCCAGATTCGCCTCGTTGTCGGTCGGTGACGCGGTCAGTTGGGTCTCCTGGCTCGCCACCCAGCCACCGTCCACACCTCGGGCCAGCGAGAACGAGCCGTAGAGGCCGACGTGCAGCCCGACGCTGAGCGGCACGACGTGGACGCTGACGTTCGGCCGCTCGGCGCAGGCGATCAGGTGCTCGATCTGGTGCGCCATGGGCGTCCGGAGACGCTCCTCCCGCCGATGCACGATGGCCTCGTCGACGACCGCTATGAGCTGCGGCGGGTCGGGCTGGTCGAGGATGGTCTGCCGGTCCAGCCGGGCGGCCACCCGCTGCTCCACCTCCTCGTCGCTGAGCAGGTCGTCGCAGCGGATCACCGCGCGGGCGTAGCCCTCGGTCTGAAGCAGCGCGGGGACCAGCGTGGGCTGGAAGACCCGAAGCTGCCGGGCCTGGCGTTCGGCGTCCAACCAGGGCAGGAACCAGGACGGCTGTCCTTCCCGCTCGGCGATCCGCAGCAGCGACGCCAGCAGGCCGCCGGAGGTCAGCACCTCGTCGGCCCGGGCCAGCAGCTGACGATCGTACGGTCGGGTGCCGGTCTCGACGGCGGAGACCATGGACGCCGAGTAGTGCACCAGCTTTCCGAACTCCTCCTGGGTGTGCCCGGCGGCGACCCGCAGTCGGCGTAACTGTGACCGGATCAGATCCGCCGTCGTCTGTTCCACACTGCCTCCACAACCATCTGCCGAGAACCACTCGGTATCTCTCGGCGGCAGCTCCGGTGCGCACCAGGGCCACCACCAGCCTCGATGCCTTCCGACAGTAGTGGTCCGGTCACCAGACTGTCAGCTATGCCGGATTCGGTCGTGGCCCGGAGGGCGCGGACGGGTTCAGGCGGGGGCCGCCCGCATCCCCCGCGGGCAACCTCACCCAGCCCGCTCTGGGTACATCTGTTGCTGCTCTGGCGACAACAGATGTACCCAGAGCCTTCCTCGCCGGAGCTTGATGTGTTCAAAGAGCGCGCGGCCGGACCAGCCCGACCACCACACACCCCGCTACGGCCGACCTGGTGCTGCCGTACCGACGGGCAGCCCTGGCCCTGCGGGGAGGCGCGACTACTGCTGCGGGCGGAGTACGAACACAACCCGACCGGCCTGTCGATCTACCTCGCCGGCTTCTCCCGCTTCCTCGCCTGGACCAGACCCCGCCGCCACCCCCCACCGACTCGCCGATCTTGCAGTTGTGGTCCCTGATTCGTCCACTAACGCCTGGTATGCCGCGACCACAACTGCAAGATCGCGGGTGCGGGTGCGGGTGCGGACTTCCGGGGCGGGGTGGCCTGGCCGTGCCTGGGACAGCGTCCTCGCCGACGTCAGCCGCCCGCGGCGGCGGCTCGCCGTTGGAGGTGGGCCGTAGCCGATCCGGGCCAACGCTCAGGGCGAGACGTCAGTCAGAGGTGACCTTGCTGGGCTTGGCGCTGCGCTCGTCGGTGGTCGGCTTGGTCGGACGCTTGCCGTTCTCGCCGGTGCTGGTGATCTTCGTCGGGGTGGCACCTCGGCCACCCTCGCCGGGTACCGCCGCCACCGTCGGCTCGCCGTCCAGCCCTTCGCTGGCGGTGCCGCCGTCGACGCTTGTCGGCTCGGCTGTCGGCTTGTTCGGCGAGGGATCCTCGACCGTGGTGACCGGTTCCGCCGCCGGCTTGGTCGCCGGCCCGGCATCGTCACCGCTCGGACGGTCACCGGCTCGGCCGCCCCCGGCCGGGGCCTCGTCGCCGGGGCGGGTGGCAGCGCCGCCGGAGGGAGCGACCGCCAGCGGGTCGCCGGAGGGTTGAGTGCCGTTCGTCGAGACGCCGGTGGGGTGTGCCCCGTTGGCGGACACTGCGGCAACCGTCGGTGGCGTCGAGCCGTCGGGCGCTGAGGTGGCCTGTAGCCGCAGGCCGAGCAACTTGCGCTCCAGTTCGTCGGACTCCTGCCGGGACTTCCACGTCTCCTGACGCAGGTCGGCGAGCTGCTGCTGGGCCTTGGCGATCTCCAGCATCACCTGGGCGAGCTGCTGCCGGCCGGCTGCGGCCTCCTGCTGCGTGGCGGCGAGGTGCTGCTGGGTGGTGGCCAGATGCTGTTGGGTGGTGGCCGCGTACTCCTCGAACTGGCGGCGGGACGCCGCGACGTGCTCGTCCGCCTCCTGCCGCACGGCGGTGACGTGCTCGTCCGCCTCCCGCCGTGTGGTCTCGGCGTACTGGTCGGCATCGCGGTGGGTGCTGGCCGCGTACTCGTCGGCCTCACTCCGCACGGCGGTGACGTACTCGTCGGCTTCGCGTCGCTTCGCGGCCGACTCGGTTTCCGCCTGGCGCAGCAGCTCACCGGCCTGTTCCTCGGCCCGCCCGCGTACCGTGGCGGCCTCCTGCTCGGCGGCCTGGCGGATCTGGTCGGCGCCCTGCTCGATTTCGTTCTTCCGCGCCGTGTACTCGGACTCCAGCTGGGACCGCCGGGTCTCGAAGCCGGACTCCAGCTCGGCGGTACGGGTGCGGATCCGCTCGTCCAGCTCGGCGTTGCGGGTCTTGTACTGCTTCTCCAGGTGATCGCGGCGGGCGGTGAACTCGCGTTCGGCGGTCGCCTTGCGCTCGGTCAACTCCCGGTCGGCCGCCTCGCGTCGGCTGTTTACCTCTTTCTCCACCCCGGCCCGCCAGGCACCCAGCTCCTGCTGCGCCTGCGCCCGGGCGTGCTGCACGTACGCCTCGGTCTCGCTGCGCATCCGCTGGGCGTACGCCTCGGTCTCGGCGCGGGTGCGCTTGGCCGCCTCGGTCGCCTGGGTGCTCAGCCGCTCGGCCTCCTGGCGGGCCTTGTTGCGGGCGGCCCGGCCGGCCTCGGCGGCGTCGTCGATGATCTGCTTGGCCTCCTGCTGGGCCTTGGCGTGGGTGGCCCGGCCGGCCTCGGTGGCCTGGTCGACCAGCCGTCGCGCCTCCTGCTGGGCCTTGGCGTGCACCTCCTTGGCGGCGTCGCGAAGCTGGGTCGCCTCCTGCTGGGCGGTGGCGAGCGCCTCGCGGGCCGCGTCGCGTAGCTTGGTCGCCTCCTGCTGGGCCCGGCTGTGGATCTCCTTGGCCGCGTCCCGGAGCTGCGTCGCCTCCTGCTGGGCCCGGGCCAGGGCCTCCTGAGCGGACTTGCGCAGCCGGGCGGCCTCCTCCTTCGCCGACTTCGCGGCGGCCTCCGACTCGGCCCGGCGGGTCGCGGCCTGCCGCTCCTCCTCGGCCCGCCGAGCGGCCAGGGCGATCTCGAAATCCTTGAGCGCGGTGGCCGCCGCGACGCGGGCCTCCTCGATGATGTGCTCGGCGGCGGCCCGGCGGGCTTCGATCTCCTCGTTGGCGGCGGAGAGGATGTCCTCGGCCTGTTCCTCGGCCAGCGTGAGGATCTGCTCCACCCGCGGCCCGAGGTGTCGGAAGGCGGCCCGGTCGACGACCCCGACCTGCTTGCGCACCTGGGCGAGGTCGCGTTGCAGCACCTCGACCTGACCGGCCAGCTTGTGGATCTGGGTGTACGCCTGCTCCCGTTCGGCCGCGAGCGCGGCGATCTCGTGCTCCGCACGAGCGACGTATCGGTCGACCTGTCGTTTCTCGTACCCCCGCAGAGCGGACTCGAAGCTGGGCTCCGTGGTCACGTCCCCGCCGAGCGCGAACAGTTCCTCGCCGTGCGACATGCTCCCATCCTCACACGCATCGGGCCCTCCTGGGGCGATACGGACGCCCCTGTTGGGACCTACTTCACGGCTCGGGGAAGGCGACGCTGGTAGCCGGCCCGGGCCCCGCGAAACGCAGGGCGGCGCGGGGTGTCACCGGTCGCCCGATGTCACCCCGCGCCGTGGATCATGCCCCGGGTGTGATCAGCTGGTGGTTTCCGCGGCCACCTTGTCGTCCGCCCCGTCCGCCTTCTTGGCCGCCGGCTTGTCGCCCTCGGCAGCGGCGGCCTTGTTCGGCACGCCCGGAACGATGCCGGCCAGGCCGGAGAGCATCTGCCCAAGCTGCGAGGTGACGGCGTCCTTCTGCCGGGTGAGGTCCTCGACCTCGCGGCGCGCCGCCTGGGTGGTCAGCTCGGCCTCGGTGCGCGCCTCGTTGAGCAGGCGCTGCGACTCGGCGCGCGCCTCGTTCAGCGTCCGCTCGGACAGCGCCTTGGCCTTCTCCACCGTCTCGGTGGCGGTGCGCTCCGACTCGACCCGGCGGGCCTCGGCCCGCTGCTCGATCTCCTTGGCCCGGTCCTGCGCGGCGCGGGCCCGCTGCTCGGCCTCGTTGACCAGCTTCTGGGTCTGCGCGACCTGGGCGGCGTGCCGCTCCGACTCCTCGCGCTCGGCCTTCTCCCGCCGTTCTGCTAGCTGCAGCTCCAGGGCCTGGAGGTCCTTGTCGCGCTTGTCGCGGGCGTCAGTGAGCAGCTTGGTCGCCTCGGCGCGCTTCTCCTCGGCCTCGCGGGCGGCCTTGGCCCGCTGCTGGGTGATCTCGCGCTCGGCGGTGGCCCGGAGGGTGGCCACCTCGCGTTCCACTGTGGACTTCAGCTCGGCGACCTCGTGGGCGGTCACCGTACGCAGCTGCTTGGTCTCCCGATCCGCGTCGGCGCGCAGCGTGTCGGCCTCGCGGCGGGCCTGGACGCGCACCTCGGCGGCCTCGCGCTCCGCGGCGGTGCGGACGTTGCCCGCCTCCCGCTCGGCGGTGGCCTTCATGGCCGCGGCCTCGGCGCGTGCCTTGTCGGTGATCTCGCGCGCTTCGAGGCGGGCGGCGGAGAGGATCCCCTCCGACTCGCGCTTGGCCTCGTTGCGGTGGTCGTTGGCCTGCTCCTCGGCGAGCCGGAGGATCTGCTCGACCCGGGTGCCGAGGCCGGACAGCGTGGGCCGGCTGTTCTCCTCCAGCTGCTTGCTGGTGTCGGTGAGCTTCTGCTCAAGGGCAGTCAGCCGCTGCTCGGACTGCCGGAGCCGGCGCTGCGCGTCGTTGAGCGCCTGCTCGGCGTCGGCGCGGTCCTTGTTGGCCTGGCTCAGTGCGGCGTTGAGCCGGCCGATGAAGTCGTCGACCTGACCGGTGTTGTATCCGCGCAGGCCAACCGTGAAATCTGGCTGCGAGTTCGCGTTATCGAAGAACGCGAGAGGGGAGGACTGCTGCTGGGGCATTGGGACATACTGGCAGACTCCCTGGGGTGCTTCGCAAGAGCGTGCCGCCCTTTGCCGCCCGCATTACATGGTCAACTCCGCGCGGTGGCCGACCACCGGCGCGACATGCGATCTTGCCAGCTCCGGGGCGAGCTGGATGGCACGGAGCGTGACGTGGAAAAGGGCCGTGGCGCGGTGGCGCACGGCCCTTTGTTTCCGACGTCGCCCGCTCGCACGAATGGGCGTCGGGGCACCCGTGTGGAAAGCCAATCGGCGATCACCGAATGGCCATCGACGCCTCGGCCTTCAGGTCAGCGCCCACGGAACCGGTTGATGGCCTCGGCGTGGCGGGCGCGCAGCTCGGGGTCGCGTACGCCGAGTCCGTCCTCTGGGGCCAGACAGCGGACGCCGACCTTGCCCTGGTGGGCGTTGCGGTGCACCTCGTACGCGGCCTGGCCGGTCTGCTCCAGCGCGTACGTCCTGGACACGGTGGGGTGGATCTTCCCCAGCGCCACCAGCCGGTTGGCCTCCCACGCCTCGCGGTAGTTGGCGAAGTGGCTGCCCACGATGCGCTTGAGGTGCATCCAGAGGTAGCGGTTGTCGTACTGGTGCAGGAAGCCGCTTGTGGAGGCGCAGGTGACGATGGTGCCGCCGCGCTTGGCGACGTAGACGCTGGCACCGAAGGTCTCCCGGCCGGGGTGCTCGAAGACGATGTCCGGGTCCTCCCCGCCGGTGAGTTCCCGGATCCGCTCGCCGAAGCGACGCCACTCGTCCGGATCCTGGGTCTGCTCGTCGGACCAGAACCGGAAGCCCTCGGCGGAGCGGTCGATGACCAGCTCGGCACCCATCCGCCGGCACAGCTCCGCCTTCTCCGGAGAGGAGACCACGCAGACCGGGATCGCACCGCCGTTGAGCGCCATCTGGGTGGCGTAGCCGCCCAGGCCGCCCGAGGCGCCCCAGATCAGCACCACGTCGCCCTGCTTCATGTTCGCCCCGTGGTGCGACACCAGTTGTCGGTACGCGGTCGAGTTGACCAGCCCGGGGCTGGCCGCCTCCTCCCAGCTCAGGTGCGCCGGCTTGGGCATCAGCTGGTTGGCCTTGACCACGGCCAGCTCGGCCAGGCCACCGAAGTTGGTCTCGAACCCCCAGATCCGCTGCTGCGGATCGAGCATCGTGTCGTCGTGACCGGCCGCGTCCTCCAACTCGACCGACAGGCAGTGGGCCACCACCTCGTCGCCCGGGCGCCAGCGACTCACCCCGGCACCGACCCGTAGCACCACGCCCGCCGCGTCCGAACCGACCACGTGGTACGGCAGGTCGTGCCGGCGGGCCAACTCGGAGGTGCGGCCGTAGCGCTGGAGGAACCTGAAGGTGGACAGTGGCTCGAAGATGCTGGTCCAGACGGTGTTGTAGTTGATGGCGCTGGCCATCACCGCGACCAGTGCCTCGCCCGGGCCGAGTTCGGGTGTGGGCACCTCCTGGAGGTGCAGCGCCTTGCGCGGGTCCTTGTCCCGGGTGGCCATGCCGTCGAACATCCGGGTCTCTTCGGCCCGGACCACCACGCCCCGGTAGCTCTCCGGTACCGGCAGTCCGGCGACACCGCCCAACTCGCGCGCCGGGTCGACCGACCCGTCCGCCGCCATGATGGCTTCGAGGATGTCCTGCACGGTGACCTCCGGTTCTCGCCGCTGGGCGGCGGGCCTGGGGCTGCCATCGTCGACGCTGGTCGGCGGCGATCACCATGTCGGCCGCCGCCACATCCCGCGCCTTCGGGCTACCTGTGAGGCCGGAGGTTACTGAACGGTAGCTAGGGCCGGAAGCCTCCTGTGAAAAAGTGCATCGGCCGCTGCGCGGAGGTGCATGCCCGCTCCGGCAAGCGCACACCTCCGTGCTCGCGACGGGTCGTGCGCGGCCCTTCGGATCAGTGCGCCGCGGCCGGTTGGACCAGCTCGATCAGCACGCCGCCGGCGTCCTTCGGGTGCACGAAATTGATCCGCGAGTCGGCGGTGCCACGCTTCGGGTTCTCGTAGAGCAGCCGTACGCCACGCTCGCGCAGCGCCGCGCAGGCCGCGTCGATGTCAGTCACCGTGTACGCCACCTGCTGAACGCCCGGGCCGTTGCGGTCCAGGAACTTCGCGATCGTCGACTCCGGGGTCAGCGGCGCGAGTAGCTGGACGCAACCGCCCTCGGTGCTCGGCCCGACCGCCAGCATCGCCTCCCGGACACCCTGCTCGGTGTTGGTCTCCGTGTGCACACAGCGCATCCCGAAGGTGCGCTGGTAGAAGTCGATGGCGGCGTCGAGGTCGGGCACCGCGATCCCGACATGGTCGATGCGGCGCAGCCCGATGTCTGTGACATAGTCGGCAGCGGGCTCGACGGGGGAGTTCTCAGGCATGACGTTAGTCTGGCCGAACAATCGTTAAGGCGTACAGGTCGGCACCCCCTCGGAGGCAGGTATGGCTTCGGTGATCGTCAGCGGCGCGCGGACCCCGATGGGGCGCCTGCTGGGCAACCTCAAGGACCTACCGGCGACGAAACTCGGCGGCATCGCGATCTCTGCTGCGCTCGAACGGGCGGGAATCGCACCTGACCAGGTGCAATACGTGATCATGGGCCAGGTGCTCCAGGCCGGCACCGGGCAGATTCCCGCCCGGCAGGCGGCCGTCGAGGCCGGCATCCCGATGTCCGTACCGGCCCTGACGATCAACAAGGTCTGCCTCTCCGGGCTCGACGCGATCGCCCTGGCCGACCAGCTGATCCGGGCCGGTGAGTTCGACATCGTGGTGGCCGGCGGCATGGAGTCGATGACCAACGCCCCGCACCTGCTGCTCGGCCAGCGCGCCGGCTACAAGTACGGCGATGTGGTGATCAAGGACCACATGGCGCTCGACGGGCTGACCGACGCGTGGGACTGCTGCTCGATGGGGGAGTCCACCGAGCGGCACGGCAGCACCCGGAGCATCACCCGCCGGGAACAGGACGAGTTCGCGGCCAGCAGCCACCAGCGCGCCGCCGCCGCCCAGAAGAACGGCCACTTCGCCGAGGAGATCACCCCGGTGGTCATCCCGCAGCGCAAGGGTGACCCGCTGGTGATCAGCGAGGACGAGGGCATCCGGCCGGACACCACCGCCGATTCCCTGGCCAAGCTCCGCCCGGCGTTCACCTCCGACGGCACCATCACCGCCGGCAGTTCCTCGCCGATCTCCGACGGCGCCGCCGCCGTGGTGGTGATGAGCAAGGCGAAGGCCAAGGAGCTGGGCCTGGCCTGGCTGGCCGAGGTGGGGGCGCACGGCAACGTGGCAGGCCCGGACAACTCCCTGCACTCGCAGCCCTCGAACGCCATCCAGCACGCCCTGCGCAAGGGCGGTCTGGCCGTCTCCGACCTCGACCTGATCGAGATCAACGAGGCGTTCGCGCAGGTCGGTATCCAGTCGACCCGTGACCTCGGGATCAGCCCCGACAAGGTCAACGTCAACGGCGGCGCGATCGCGCTCGGCCACCCGATCGGCATGTCCGGCGCCCGGCTGGTGCTCACCCTCGCGCTGGAACTCAAGCGGCGCGGCGGCGGCACCGGCGCGGCAGCGCTCTGCGGGGGTGGCGGACAGGGCGACGCACTGATCATCCATGTTCCCGACCCCACCGAAACCGATCTGTGAGCGAGTCCAACACCCGCGTCCCGGCGGCGGCCACCGGTTCGGTACGCCGCAGCCGGGACGTTCCGATGCTTGTCGAACGGGCCCGCGACGGTGACCCCCGCGCGGTGGCCCGACTGATCACCCTGGTCGAGTCGGGCGACGAGACCGTGCCGGCCATCGCCGCGGCGCTCGCCCCGTACACCGGACGGGCCCAGGTGGTCGGCCTGACCGGCTCGCCGGGGGTGGGCAAGTCCACCACCACGAACGAACTGGTCCGGGCGCTGCGGGCGCACGGGCACCGGGTCGGGGTGCTGGCCATCGATCCGTCCAGCCCGTTCACCGGCGGCGCGATCCTCGGTGACCGGGTGCGGATGCAGGACCATGCCACCGACCCGGGCGTCTACATCCGCTCGATGTCCAGCCGGGGGCACCTCGGCGGGCTGTCGGCGGCCACCCCGCAGGCGGTGCGGGTGCTGGAGGGCGCCGGCTGTGACGTGGTGCTGGTGGAGACCGTCGGGGTCGGGCAGGCGGAGGTCGAGGTCGCCTCGCTCGCCGACACCACGCTGGTGCTGCTCGCGCCGGGCATGGGCGACGCGATCCAGGCGGTGAAGGCCGGCATCCTGGAGATCGCCGACGTCTTCGTGGTGAACAAGGCCGACCGGGACGGTGCCGACGCCACCGTCCGGGACATCCAGGGCATGATCGCCCTCGGCGAGCGCGGTCCGGGCCAGTGGCGTCCGCAGGTGGTTCGCGCGGTCGCCGCCCGTGGTGAGGGCATCGACGACGTCGCCGTCGCCATCGACAAGCACCGCGCCTGGCTGGTCGAGCACGACGAGTTGCGACGTCGGCGTGAGGCGCGGGCCGCCGCCGAGGTCGAGGCGATCGCGCTCGGCGTGCTCCGCGCCCGGATCGGCTCGCTGCGCGACGGTACGCAGCTGCCGGCGCTCGCCGCCGAGGTGGCGGCCGGTGCCACCGATCCGTACGCGGCAGCCGAGGCGTTGCTCGCTCAGCTGGCCGGGTAACCGCGTCCACTACGGACCGCCGGAGACGGTTAGGCTCGCACCGCCGCGCGGGTGCGCGGGTACTGCGACGGCCGCTGGGGGACGCATGGACCACGAGATGACGCAGGAGTTGGCGATGACGCCGGACGCGGTGGCGGGCGGGCGTACCCACATCTCGGACGAGGTGGTGGAAAAGATCGCGGTGGCCGCGGCGAAGGCCGTGCCCGGCGTGGTCGAGCTGGGTGGCGATGTCGCCCGGTTCTTCAACGCGGTGCTGGACCGGGTGGGGCTCGACCAGGTCGGCGACGCGCGTCGGGGCTGCTCCGCGCACGTCACCAACGGCGGTGCCGTGATCAACCTGGTAATCGTGACCGACGCCGGGCATCCGGTGCCTGAGGTGACCACTGCGGTGCGGGTCGAGGTGACCCGGGCGGTCGAGGCGTACGGACTGCGGGTCGACGAGATCAACATCCGGGTGGACGACGTGGCCATCGACGGCCCCGCCGCCTGAGTTCGGGCAGCTCAGGTTACCGGTCGGTACGAACTGCCTTATCGATCGTTCAGGTAAGGGCTCTACACTCGGTTGCAGTCGAGGACTCGAGGAGGAGCCCGGGGATGAACGCCGACGACATCGCAGCCGGGCGGGCCCGCTGGCAGGCCCGCTACGACTCCGCGCGCAAGCGGGACGCCGACTTCACCACGCTCTCCGGGATGCCCGTCGACCCGGTCTACGGTCCACCGGAGGGTGCCGCGTACCCGGGGTTCGAGCGGATCGGCTGGCCCGGGGAGTTCCCCTACACTCGGGGCCTCTACCCGACCGGCTACCGGGGGCGGACCTGGACCATCCGCCAGTTCGCCGGGTTCGGCAACGCCCGGCAGACAAACGAGCGCTACAAGATGATCCTGGGCGCCGGTGGCGGCGGGCTTTCGGTCGCCTTCGACATGCCCACCCTGATGGGGCGCGACTCCGACGACCCGCAGTCGCTCGGCGAGGTGGGCCACTGCGGGGTGGCGGTGGACAGCGCCGCCGACATGGAGGCGCTCTTCGACGGCATCGACCTGGCCGGGGTCACCACGAGCATGACCATCTCCGGCCCGGCAGTGCCGGTGTTCTGCATGTACCTGGTCGCCGCCGAGCGCCAGGGCGCCGACCTGTCGAGTCTGGACGGGACGCTGCAGACCGACATCTTCAAGGAGTACATCGCGCAGAAGGAGTGGCTGTTCGACCCGGAGCCGCACCTGCGCCTGATCGGCGACCTGATGGAGTACTGCGCGGCTGAGATCCCGCGGTACAAGCCGCTGTCGGTCTCCGGCTACCACATCCGCGAGGCCGGCTCGACCGCCGCGCAGGAGCTGGCGTACACCCTGGCCGACGGCTTCGGTTACGTCGAACTGGGACTGTCACGCGGGCTTGACGTCAACGTCTTCGCCCCCGGGCTGAGCTTCTTCTTCGACTCGCACGTCGACTTCTTCGAGGAGATCGCCAAGTTCCGGGCCGCCCGCCGGATCTGGGCCCGCTGGCTGCGCGACGTCTACGGCGCCACCAGTGAGAAGGCGCTCTGGCTGCGGTTCCACACGCAGACCGCCGGCGTGTCGCTGACCGCGCAACAGCCGGTCAACAACGTGGTACGCACGGCCGTCGAGGCGCTCGCCGCCGTGCTCGGTGGCACCAACTCGCTGCACACCAACGCCCTGGACGAGACCCTCGCCCTGCCCACCGACGAGTCCGCCGAGATCGCCCTGCGTACGCAGCAGGTGCTGATGGAGGAGATCGGGGTGACGAACGTGGCCGACCCGCTGGGCGGCTCCTGGTACGTCGAGGCGCTCACCGACCGGATCGAGGCCGAGGCGGAGGAGATCTTCGCCCGGATCCGCGCGCTCGGTGGCGACGGCCCGCACCAGATCGGGCCGATGACCTCCGGCATCCTGCGGGGCATCGAGGACGGCTGGTTCACCGGACAGATCGCCGAGGCCGCGTTCGCGTACCAGCAGGCGTTGGAGAAGGGCGACAAGAAGATCGTCGGCGTCAACTGCCACACCGGAACGGTCGCCAAGGAGCTGGAGATTCTCCGCATCTCGCACGAGGTGGAGTTGGAGCAGCGCCGGATGCTGGCCGAACGCAAGCACGGTCGGGACGACTCCCGGGTACGTGCCGCGGTCGAGGCGATGGTGGCGGTGAGCCGTACCGGGGAGAACATGATCCCGGCGATGCTCGACGCCGTCCGGGCGGAGGCGACCCTCGGCGAGATCTGCGACGCGCTGCGCGCCGAATGGGGCGTTTACCGCGAGCCCGCACGGTTCTGACCTTCGCCCCATCAGGGCGGCTGGGCAGGGGTGACAGTGGCAACTGCGCGGGCCGAGGCTGATCCGAGTTCGGCGAACTGCGTGCGAGACTAGATAACCATGAGCGACCCACGGATCACCTCGTCGATCTTTACCCGCGGCGCGGTCGACCTCAGCGCGCTGCGCACCCCTGCCCCCAGTTCCACACCGGCTCCGGTTCAGGCCGGCCCGCCCGCCGGGGCGCCCGGCGGTGCCGTCGGCGGAGTCACAGTCGTCGACGTGACCGAGGCGACCTTCCAGTCGGAGGTCCTGGAGCGCTCGTTGACCACACCCGTCGTGGTCGACTTCTGGGCCGAGTGGTGCCAGCCCTGCAAGCAACTCTCTCCGGTGCTGGAACGGCTGGCGGTCGAGAGCGGCGGTGCCTGGGTGCTCGCCAAGGTCGACGTGGACGCCAACCCGAGGCTCGCGCAGATGTTCCGGGTCCAGGGCATCCCGATGGTGTACGCGGTGGTCGGCGGGCAACCCGTGGACGCCTTCTCCGGCGTGGTGCCCGAGGCGCAGCTTCGCCAGTGGCTCCAGGCCGTGCTCAAGGCCGGCGGGGTGAGCGTGGCCGAGCCGGAGGACCCACGGCTCGACGAGGCGGACGACGCGCTGATGAGTGGCGACCTGGACGCCGCCGAGCAGGCGTACCGCAAGATCCTCGCGGAAACCCCGGCGGACGCCGCGGCCGAGGCCGGGCTGGCTCAGGTGGGACTCGCCCGGCGGGTGGCCGGGGCCGACCCGCAGGCGGCGCTCACCGCCGCGGCGGCCGACCCCGACGACGTCGACGCCCAACTGCTCGCCGCCGACATCGAGGTGCTGAGCGGCCTGGCCGATCAGGCGTACCAGCGCCTGGTCAGGCTGGTGCGCCGTACCGCCGGCGACGATCGGGAGAAGGTCCGTCAGCACCTGATCGGCCTGTTCACCATCGCCGGGCCAGAGGATCCCGCAGTCGCCTCGGCCCGCCGGGCCCTGGCCAGCGCCCTGTTCTGAGTATCTGCCACGCCAGCGCGGGCCGGCGTGTCGCCGGCCCGCCCCCACACCACGAGGACGGGAGCTTAGGTGAGCGCGAGGAGTGAGCTTGCGAGCCCCGCAGTCGCGAACGGAAGGGGGCTCAGTGAGCGCGAGGAGTGAGCTTGCGAGCCCCGCAGTCGCGAACGAAGGCGGCCCATGATGCGCCGGATCGCCGTCCTCGACGCGCCGAGCAACCTCGGTCTGCGCCCGCCGACGCCCACCTCCGTTCCCGGCTGCGGGAAGGCGCCGGGCGCGCTACGGGACCAGGGACTGCTGCCCCGGTTGCGCGCCCGTGACGCGGGCTGCCTGACCCCGCCCCGTTACGACGCCGGTGACTGGCGACCCGGGGACGGCGTCTGCCACGCGCGGGAGATCGCCGACTACTCTGCGGCGCTGGCCGACCGGATCGGCGCGATCATCGACCGGGGAGAGTTCCCGGTGGTCCTCGGTGGTGACTGCTCGATTCTGCTCGGCTCGGCGCTGGCCATGCACCGGCTGGGTGAGGCGGTCGGCGGCCGGATCGGCCTGGTCTTCGTCGACGGCCATTCCGACTTCCGACACCCCGGCAACGCCTCGTACGTGGGAGCGGCGGCCGGTGAGGATCTCGCCCTGGTGACCGGTCGGGGCCAGGCCGACCTGGCGGCGATCGAGGGCCGGCGACCCTACTTTCGGGACGTCGATGTGGTGGTGCTCGGCATCCGGGCCCAGGACGAGTACCGGCTCGACCTGCAGGCCGCCGGGATCATCACCCGACCGGTGCCGGCGCTACGCGCCGAGGGCGCGGCGCGTACCGCCCAGTGGGCGCACGAGCAACTGGCCGACTGCGCCGGCTACTGGGTGCACGTCGACGTGGACGTGCTCGACCCCGCCGTGATGCCGGCGGTCGATGCGCCCGATCCTGGCGGGATCGCCTTCGCCGAGCTGGAGATTCTGCTCGCCGGTCTGGTCGACACCCCGCACTGCCTCGGCGTCGAGCTGACCGTCTTCGACCCCGACTACGACCCGGACGGCGCGTACGCCACGGAGATCGTCAACACCGTGGTATCCGGCCTGCGCCCGGTGACTGCCCCCGGCTCGGCGCCACCTCGGCTGCGTCCCGAGGAGAGGCTCCGTCCCACCCCCGGCCCGCGCCGGGGCCTCGATCAACCCGGCCCACCGGACGCACCGGCGCCGGTCGACCGCGGTCAGACCGACGACCATCGCCACAGCGACGGTCGCCGGAGTGGCGGTGGCGGCACGGACGGCGGTGGCGCGGGCGACGGCAGTGGCGGTGTGGGTGGCGGCAGCGCGGGCGGCGGTGACCCGGTCGATGGTGGCCTGGCTGATCATGGCCTGGCCGATGGTGGTGTAGCCGGTGGTGACCTGGGCGGCACCGCTTTCTCGACGGGAGTCACTCGTCCGGCGACCGCCACCGGCGGGCCGGCCGCCTGACAGAGCGCCGCCGTCTCATCCCGCCGCCGTTCCGGACAACTTCAGAGTTGTTGCTGCCTGGAGGCCCGCTGACCCAGCAACAACCCCGAAGTTGCTTACCGGAGAGCGTTGCGGGGGATCAGCGGCGGTGGAGGGCTGAGGGGGTCAGTCGGGTAGGGCGCGGAGGAAGCGTTCGGCGATCGGTACCGCGGTGCCGCTGCCCGAGCCACCCTTCTCGACGAAGACGGCGAACGCCACATCGCCCTGCCAGCCGACGAACCAGGCGTGGGTGTTCTCCGGGTTGTCGTCGTACTCGGCGGTGCCGGTCTTGCCGTGCACCGGCTTGCCCGGCACATCCCGCAGGGCCGTGCCGGAGCCGCTGGTCACCACCTCGCGCATCATCTCCTGGACTGCCATGACCGCCTCGGGCTTCAACTGCGGCCCCGATTCGGCTACCTGGGCCGGCGCCGGATCCAGCAACAGCTTCGGCGGGACGAACTGGCCCCTGGCCACGGCTGCGGTCGCCGCCGCCATGGCCAGCGGGCTGACCACTGTCGTACCCTGACCGATCGCTGCGGCGGCCTGTTCGGTGGCACCGCCACCGGCGGAGACCTTGCCGGTGAACGCGTCGAGGCCCAGGTCACCCCACTCGCCTTCCAGGCCCAGAGTGCGTCCGGCGGCGGCCAGACCGTCCGCGCCCAACTGGGGGGCGAGCGCGGTGAAGGCGGTGTTGCACGACTTGGCGAAGTCGGTGCGGAACGGCACCTCGCCGAGGGCGAAGTCATCGGAGTTCTTGAAGGAACGTCCGTCCACGACGAATCTCTTCGGGCAGGCGACGGTGGTGTCCGGAGTCACCGCGCCGCGTTCGATCAGCCCGAACGCGCTTACCATCTTGAAGGTGGAGCCGGGTGGCACCTGCGCGGTGAAGGCCAGGTTCTCCCCGGCGGCACCGGGGCCGTTGGCGGCGGCGAGGACGGCACCGTCGGCGACCCGTACGGCCACCAGGGCGGAGCGCCGGCGTTCGCCGCGCAGCGCCCGGTCGGCGGCGTTCTGGGTGGTCACGTCGAGCGTGGTACGAACCGGCTGGCCGGGCTGGGGCTCACGGCGGAACACCTCGGTGCCGGTCGGTTCCACGGTCCCGTCCGGCCCGGGACGGTTGATCACGACGGCCAGCCCCGGTACGCCGCGTAGCCGTTCGTCCCAGCGGCCCTGCAATCCTCCGTGACCGACGAGGTCGCCGGCGGAGTAGCGGTCGGGGTGGTTGGCGAGGTCCTCGGCGTACGCCGGATCGACGCTGCCGAGCACCGCCCGGGCGAACTCGCGGGTCGGTGCGAGGTCCAGCTTGTCGGTCGGGAACTTCGTCCCCGGCAGGGGGTAGATGCGCGACTTGATCTGCCGGTACGCCTCGTCCCGAAGGGTGACCACCTCGACGAACGCGTCCGGTTTGGCCTCCTTCAGCCGTTTGGGGAGGTCCGACAGGTCGACCGGCGGGGTGATCGCCGGCCGGATGGCGCGGAACGCGGTGTCCAGTTCGCGGACCATGGCCTTGACGTCGGTCACCTCGCTGGGCCGCAACCCCACCCGGACCACGTCGCGCGGTGCCACGATCGGCTCGCCGGCACCGTCCAGCACGGTCGCCCGCGGCGCACGGTCCCGCCGCAGCCCCAACCGGTCACCCCGAGTGAGCTGTTCCTGAACGATCTGCGGCTCCCAGATCACCTGCCACTGGTCGTCGCTGCCCTGGCTGAGTCGCAGCGGACGGTCGTACGCCCAGAGCGTCCCGCCCGGTAACGTCCACTCGGCGCGGATGGTGGCGGTGGCGGTGTCCCGGACCACCTCTGGATCGCCCTGGCGGGTCAGCGTGAGCGGAGCATCGACAAGCTCGCCGGAGAGCTCCCGGATCTCCCGGACGACGTTGGCTGCGGGAACCTTCGCGCCGGTCGGGTCGACGAAACCGACCGCGTTCAGGTCGCCCTTGCGCCAGCCGTCGAGGAATGCGTCGACGGTGCGCTGCGGGCCGTCCTCGCCCGAGCAGGCGACCAGACCGGCCGCTACGACCAGGCAGGCGACGACGACGGTCAGTGGCGACCGGCTGCGGCGTTGTCGGCGCGGAACGTACATCTCGTGCTTCCTTCTGGTCGGCTGCTCCGCACGCTAGTACGCCGGCGCGACGGCCACTGTCCCGGATGGGTCTGGTCAGGGGAAAAGACGGTCTCGTGACGGTGTGATGAACAACATCAGGCGGGGTACTCCGAACCCGGTCGAACCTCGTACCGCAACGGGTGAAAGGACGGCGTCGGAGATCCGGACGTCCGGCCGGTGGTCCGCCGACGGAAGAACCGATCGGTCGGCCTAGGCTTGGCGGCAGAGTGACCCACAGCGTTGTGGGTCGAGGGGAGTGGCACCGATGGACCGGCGTCCGGCGATCAAACCGGAACCCGACCTCCGGCAGGTTGACACCAGCCGGGACGACAGTTTCGACACGGCGACCGACGGGGACGGTTTCGGTCGGCTAGACACAGGTGTGACCGGGATGACCGGTTCGAGCATCGACACCCTCTACGACCTGGGACTACCGCCGGAGGCGCTGACCGACGACGCGGAGGACGCCGAGTTCGACGAGCCGGTGCCCAACGCCGAGCGACTGGTGGCCCAGGCGGTGTCGCTGGCCGGTGACGATCATGACGCGGCGACCCTGGTGGGCAGGTTCTGGCGGTTCGCGCCGGACGAGGAGCTGATCGGGTTCACCGCCGAGGAGATGCTCGACGCCGCCCGCGCGCACCGGGAACTGGCCCGGCAGCGGGTACCGGGTGAGTTGAAGCTGCGGATCCACTCGCCCGACGCGGAGCAGCACCACAGCGTCATCGAGATCGTCACCGACGACATGCCGTTCCTGGTCGACTCGGTGACCGCCCTGCTCAACACCCACCATCTGGACGTCCACCTGCTGGTGCACCCGCTGGTAGTGGTCCGCCGGGAGCCGTTGGGCCGGCTGGTCGAGGTCGCCGCCGACGTGGAGCCGGACGACGCGATCTCCGGCGACCTGGTCGAGAGCTGGATGCGGATCGAGATCGACCCGGTCCGCGACCCGGAGGAGCGGGACAAGCTACGCCGGGAACTGCAACGGGTGCTGACCGACGTGCGGGAGGCCGTCGAGGACTGGCCGAAGATGCGTCAGCGCGCCCTCGCCCTCGCCGATGAACTGGCCGCCGCGCGCACCAGTGACAACCGGCCACCGGTGCCGGAGAAGGACATCACCGACTCGGTCGAGCTGCTGCGTTGGCTCGCGCACGATCACTTCACCTTCCTCGGGTACCGGGAGTACCGGCTGGTGCCGAATTCGGCCGAGGGCGGGCCGGCGCTGGAAGCGGTGCTCGGCACCGGACTGGGCATCCTGCGTCAGGACTCGCCGGACGCGCGGGCGCTGTCCTCGATGACGCCCGAGGCGCACGAGAAGGTCACCGAGAAGCGCCTGCTGATCATCACGAAGGCGAACTCGCGGGCCACCGTGCACCGCTCGGCGTACCTCGACTACATCGGCTTCAAGATCTTCGACGAGGACGGCGAGGTGGTGGGCGAGCGGCGCTTCCTGGGCCTGTTCTCCACCGCCGCGTACCGGACCAGCGTCCAGGAGCTGCCGGTGGTCCGCCGCAAGGTAGCCGAGGTGCTGGACCGCTCCGGGCTGAGCCTGCGCAGCCACTCCGGCAAGGATCTGATGCAGATCCTGGAGACGTACCCGCGCGACGAGCTGTTCCAGATCAAGACCGACGACCTGTACCACGCGGTCATCGGGGTGCTGCGGATGGCCGGTCGCCGGCAGCTGCGGGTGTTCCTGCGCCGGGACGCGTACGGGCGGTTCATCTCCTGTCTGATCTACCTGCCCCGGGACCGGTTCACCACCCAGAACCGGCTGCGTATGCAGGACATCCTGCTGCGTGAGCTGAACGGTGTCGGGGTGGACTACACCACCCGGGTGACCGAGTCGATGCTGGCCCGGGTGCACTTCATCGTCCGTACCGACCCGACGAGCCCGCCCGGCGACATCGACGCCGACCTGCTGGCCGAGGAGTTGGCCGACGCCACCCGGTTGTGGGACGACGACTACCGGCTGGTGCTGGAACGCAAGCTCGGTGACGAGCAGGCCAAGCACCTGTTCGGTCGGTACGCCGACGCGTTCCCGGAGGGCTACAAGGACGGGCACACGCCGTACGAGGCGATGAAGGACCTGGCCAAGCTGGAGCTGCTGGAGGAGCCCGGCCAGCTGGAGATGCACCTGTTCCGCAAGCAGCTTGCGCCGCGTGCCGTCGGCCGGGGTCCGGACGTCGACGAGTCGATGGACGTGCGGTTCAAGGTGTACCGCTACGGCGAGCCGATGATGCTCTCGGCGGTGTTGCCGGTGCTGCACTCGCTCGGCGTGAAGGTGGTCGACGAGCACCCGTACGAGGTGGAGCGGGTCGACGGTCGGATCTGGCTGTACGACTTCGGGCTACGACTGCCGGAGGGGCACCAGGAACTGGCCGAGGTGCGCCCGCACGTGGAGAACGCCTTCGCGGCGGCCTGGCGGGGCGAAGCCGAGGTGGACCGCTTCAACGAGCTGGTGCTGCTCGCCGGGCTGACCTGGCGTCAGGTGGTGGTGCTGCGGGCGTACGCGAAGTACCTGCGACAGACCGGCACGGTGTTCTCGCAGGACTACATGGAGTCCACCTTCATCGCGTACCCGCGCCTGGCCACGTTGCTGGTGCAGCTGTTCGAGGCGCGGTTCGAGCCGGGGCCGGTCGACGCCGAGCAGCGTCAGCGGCGGGGCGCCGAACTGGTGGCCGAGATCCGCGCCGCGCTGGACGACGTGGCCAGCCTCGACCAGGACCGGATCCTGCGGTCGTACCTGAACCTGATCCAGGCCACCCTGCGCACCAGCTTCTATCAGCGGCCGGTGGGCGGGCGACCCAAGCCGTACGTGGCGTTCAAGCTCGATCCGCAGGCGATCCCCGAGTTGCCCGCGCCCCGACCGAAGTTCGAGATCTTCGTGTACTCGCCCCGGTTCGAGGGTGTGCACCTGCGGTTCGGGCCGGTGGCCCGGGGCGGCCTGCGCTGGTCCGACCGGCGGGAGGACTTCCGTACCGAGGTGCTCGGTCTGGTCAAGGCGCAGATGGTGAAGAACGCCGTCATCGTGCCGGTCGGTGCCAAGGGCGGTTTCGTGCTCAAGCAGAAGCCGGGTGACCGTGATGAGGCGGTGACCTGCTACAAGGAGTTCGTTTCGGCGCTGCTGGACGTCACCGACAACATCGTGGCCGGTGAGATCGTGCCGCCCGACGACGTGGTCCGGCACGACGGCGACGACCCGTACATGGTGGTGGCGGCGGACAAGGGCACCGCCACCTTCTCCGACACCGCCAACGAGATCTCGACGGCACACAACTTCTGGATGGGCGACGCCTTCGCCTCCGGCGGCTCGGCCGGGTACGACCACAAGAAGATGGGCATCACCGCCCGGGGCGCGTGGGAGTCGGTCAAGCGGCACTTCCGCGAGATGGGGCATGACACCCAGAGTCAGGACTTCACCGTGGCCGGGGTGGGCGACATGTCCGGTGACGTCTTCGGCAACGGCATGCTGCTGTCGGAGCACATCCGGCTGGTGGCCGCGTTCGACCACCGGCACATCTTCCTGGACCCGGATCCGGACGCGGCCACCTCGTACGCCGAACGGAAGCGGCTGTTCGACCTGCCCCGGTCCACCTGGGAGGACTACAACGCCGAGCTGATCTCGGCCGGTGGTGGGATCTACCCGCGTACGGCGAAGTCGGTGCCGGTGTCACCACAGGTCCGTGCCGTGCTCGGGCTCGACGACGACGTCGACCAGCTCAGCCCGCAGGAGTTGATGAAGGCCATCCTCACCGCGCCGGTCGATCTGTTCTGGAACGGCGGCATCGGCACCTACGTCAAGGCGTCCAGTGAGACCAACGCTCAGGTGGGCGACAAGTCCAACGACGCGATTCGGGTGGATGGGCGCAACCTGCGCTGCCGGGTGGTGGGCGAGGGCGGCAACCTGGGCTTCACCCAGCACGGCCGGATCGAGTACGCCCAGGCAGGCGGCCGGATGTACACCGACTTCATCGACAACGCGGCCGGGGTGGACTGCTCCGACCACGAGGTGAACATCAAGATCCTGCTGAACACCGCGGTCGCCGACGGTGAGCTGAGTGTCCCCGAGCGGGACGAGTTGCTCGCCCGGATGACCGACGAGGTGGCGGAGCTTGTCCTGCGGGACAACTACGACCAGGCCCGGGCGATCAACAACTCCCAGGCCCAGGCGACCTCGCTGCTTCCGGTGCACCGACGGATGATCACGGAGCTGGAGCGTGCCGGCGTCCTGGAACGGTCGCTGGAGGCGCTGCCGCCGGACGAGGAGTTGGCGGTACGCACCGAGTCCGGGTTGACCGCGCCGGAGTTCGCCGTGCTGCTGGCGTACGTGAAGATCGCCCTGGAGAAGGAGATCCTCACCGACGGGCTGCCCGACGAGGAGTGGACCGGTGAGGTGCTGGTCAACTACTTCCCGACGCCGATGCGGGAACGGTTCGCCGACCGGATGAACCGGCACCGGCTGCGCCGCGACATCGTGACCACGGTGCTGGTCAACGAGGCGATCAACCGGGGCGGGATCTCGTTCGTCTTCCGGGTGGTCGAGGAGACCGCCGCGACGGCGGCGGACGTGATCCGGGCGTACGTGGTGGTCCGCGAGGTCTTCGGATTGCGTGAGCTGTGGGACGCGGTCGAGGCCCTGGACAATCGGATCGATCCGGAATTGCAGACCAACGTCTACCTCGACACCCGGCGGCTGCTCGACCGGGCGGTGCGGTGGCTGGTGACCAACCGCCGCTCGCCGATCGACGTGCCGGCGGAGATCGCGCGACTGCGGGACGGGATCACCCGGCTGCTGCCCCAGATGGAGACGCTCTTCTACGGCAGCGAACGCGAGTCGATCGCGGCGCACATCGACTCGATGACCGAGCGTGGGGTGCCGCGTGAGCTGGCCGAGCGCAGTACCCGGCTGATGTACAGCTTCGGTCTGCTGGACGTGGTGGAGACCGCCACCGGCACCGGGCGGGACGTCGGCGAGGTCGCCTCGGTCTACTTCGTGCTCTCCGACCGGTTCCGGGTGGACTCGCTGCTGTCCAAGATCTCGCTGCTGCCGCGCGAGGACCGGTGGCAGACGCTCGCGCGGATGGCGCTGCGGTACGACCTGTACGCCGCACTCGCCGCGCTCACCGCGGAGGTGCTGGACTCCACGCCGGGTGACCTGTCGCCGCAGGAGCGGGTACAGCAGTGGGAGCAGTCGAACGCCACCTCGATCCACCGCGCCGAACGGGCGATGGGCGAGTTCGACGAGTCCCGGGCGGACCTCGCCGCACTGTCGGTACTGCTGCGCCAGATCCGTACCCTGGTCCGCACCTCCGCCGCCACCTGACCACCCGGGGCGGTGGGGTCTGGGGTGGTGGGTCAGGGGATCAGCGAGGCGAAGACGATCACGTTGTCGGGATAGTCGCCGGTCGCCTCGTCGAACTGGCCGCCGCAAGTGATCACCCGCAGGCCCGGCCGGTCGCTGGGGCCGTACACCTGCTCGGTGGGGAAGGCGTCCTTCGGGTACGACGCCACCGAGTCCACCCGGAAGGTGGCCGTCCGGCCATCGGCCCGTTCGACGCTCACGGTGTCGCCGGGTTGCAGGGCACCGAGGGAGAAGAAGACGGCGGGACCGATCGCGGCCGAGTCGACGTGTCCGACGATGACGGAGTTGCCCGGCTCGCCCGGGCTCGGGCCGGGCTCGTACCAACCGGCGAGCAGCGCCTGGTCGAGCGGGGGCACCTGGACGGTGCCGTCGGGGTTGGTGCCGAGCGCCATGATGCCGGCGCGGACTCCGATGCGGGGAATGTTGATGGTGGTGGGGGTGGCGCGGGACAACCCCGTCGGTACCTGCTGCGCGCCGTCGAGGTCGGCTTCGGCGAGTGGACCGTTCGGGGACGGATCGCTCGTCCCCGCGACGGGCTGCGGCGGGCGCGGCGAGTCGGTGGTCTTCAGCGACGCGCCGATGAGCCCGGAGCCCATCATGGCGAGCACGACGACGACGGCGGCGCCGACGGCACGCCACGGTCCCCCGTGACGGCCGCCGGCCCGTCCCGTCGTCGCGTCAGGCCGCGAACTCATCGGCCCGACGACGGCGCATCAGCACGAGGCCACCGAGGGCGGCCGCGCCGACCAGGCTCGCCCCGGCGGTGGCCAGGCCACGGTCGGCGCCGGTGGCGATGCCACCGTCGCCACCGTCGACCCCACCGTGCGGCAGGACGACCAACTCGCCCGTGCCACAGGAGCCCTCCAACTTGTACGTGCCGGGCTTGGCGTCCCGGGCGACGTGGGCCTCGCCGTAGTAGACGAAGTCCTTCTTGTGCTCCCAGCTGTCCTTGCCCCGCGCGTCGGCCGCGTCTGCCGCCCAGTCGCGCTTGCCGGACCAGTCAGCCTCGCCGGAGCGGTCTTCGCGCTCGCCCGACCAGTCACTCTCGCCCGACTCGCCCGACCAGTCGCTCCCGCCCGACTCGCTCGACCAGTCGCCCTTGTGCGACTCACCCGACCAGTCGCCTTCGCCGGACCAGTCACGCTCGGCGGAGTCCGAGCCGCTCTCGTGCCGACCGGACCAGTCGCCGGTGGACTCCTCGTTGGCCGAGTAGCCCGCCTCGTCCTGGCCCTTCCAGTCCTTCTTGTCGTGGTCCTTGGAGTCGCGACCGCCCTCAGCGTCCTGGCCGTGCTCCTCGCCCTTCCAGTCGTCGCGGACGTCGGCGCCGCCGCCCCAACCGCCGCCGGACTCGCCCTCGGCGGGCTGCGAACGCTCGTGGCCGGACCAGCCCTCGCTGTCCATGCCGCCTTCAGCAGCGCCGTTCTCCTCGCGCCAATCCTTGTGGTCGCCGCGCGAGTCGCCGTCCCGGGCCGGTTCGAGCTTCACCTTCCCGGTGACCTTGGACCAGACGAAGGGGTGCTCCTGCTCCTCGGGGCAGATCTGCACGAGCTTGACCTCTTCGCCCGCCTTGACGGCGTGCGGCTTGGCGAAGACCTTGCCTTCTTCCGTCTGCGGTTGGCCGTCGGCGTACGCGGCCCCTGGCGCGAACACCAGCAGGGAGGCGCTGCCGAGGGCAGCACCCGCAACGACCTTCCCCAGCATCTTCTTAGCCATGACCTGTGTCACTCCATCCCTGTTGTCCTGCGGCCGGCAACAACCGAGCCAGAACCGACGTTAGACCGTTTCATGACTTATGCAGGGAAAAATTCGTGTTCTGGCATTCGTTCGGTCTGTCGAGCTTTGTCGGTCTGCCTGCCCCGGACGTGCCGGCCTGTCCGGCGCCTGGTGGGATGGGTGTGGCAGGGCTTGCCAGGGCCCGCCGCTCGCGTTGTAGTGGTGTTGCGGCATTTGCCCGGTAGGGTTTCGAAAATATCGAACCATTGCCATGGAAGCGCTCCCATGCAAGAATCGCAGCACGCGGTGAGCAGAGCCACACCGCGTAGGCAGGGGTCGAGGGCATCCGGTTCGCCGGACGACCACCTGGCCGCCGACCGGTGACGCCGGTCGTCGCACCACCACCAACGCCCGTCCGGGTCGGGCGCTCCCGAAGAATCCCGTTGGCGCCGGCGGTCGTCCGCACAGGACGTCCCTCGGGCCACGTGCCGGGCCGTACGCGGATCCGGTCTCGCCCAAGGAGATCAGTGGCATGAATGTGTGGAGAAGGCTGTCCGGTCGACGCCGGGCCGTCGCGCTGGCCGGCGCGAGCGCGCTGGTCGCGGGCGGTTTGGTGACGCTACCGGTGACCGCGGCGCACGCGGCGACGCAGTGCGACGTGGCCTACACGACCAACGACTGGCAGGGCGGCTTCACCGCCAACGTCACCATCAGGAACGTCGGCGACGCGCTCAGCAACTGGACGCTCGGCTTCACGTTCCCCGACGCCAACCAGCGTCTCGTTCAGGGCTGGTCGGCCCGGTGGAGCCAGTCGGGCCGCAACGTGACCGCGCAGAATGAGTCGTGGAACGGCAACCTGGCCACCGGCGCCAGCACCAGCATCGGCTTCAACGGCTCGTGGAGCGGCAGCAACCCCAAGCCCACCTCGTTCACCGTCAACGGGGTGACCTGCAACGGCGGCACGCCGCCGACCAGTACGCCGCCGACCAGCACCCCGCCGACCAGTACGCCCCCGACCAGTACGCCGCCGACCAGCACTCCGCCGACCAGCACCCCGCCGACCAGCCCGCCGCCTCCCGGTACCAGGGTGGACAACCCGTACCTGAACGCCCAGGGCTACGTGAACCCGGAGTGGAAGGCCAAGGCCGAGTCGGTCGCCGGCGGTAACCGGGTGTCGAACATCTCGACGGCGGTCTGGATCGACCGGATCGCGGCGATCGAGGGCACCGACAACAGCCAGTCCAACGGCCCGATGGGGATCCGCGACCACCTGGACGAGGCGCTGGAGCAGGGTGCCGACTACATCCAGTTCGTCATCTACAACCTGCCCGGCCGCGACTGCGCGGCGCTCGCCTCCAACGGTGAGCTGCAGGCGGACGAGCTGCCGAAGTACAAGGCCGAGTACATCGACCCGATCGCGGCGATCCAGGGTGACGCGAAGTACCGCGACATCAGGATCATCAACATCATCGAGGTGGACTCGCTGCCGAACCTGGTGACCAACACCTCCGGCAACCCGGGTGGCACCGTCATGTGCGACACGGTCAAGGCCAACGGCGCGTACGTGCAGGGTGTCGGCTACGCCCTGGCCCAGCTGGGCGCGTTCTCGAACGTCTACAACTACGTGGACGCCGGGCACCACGGCTGGCTCGGTTGGGACAGCAACTTCACCCCGACCGCCCAGATCCTGAAGGAGGCCGCGACGGCCTCCGGTAGCACCGTCAACCACGTGCACGGGTTCATCACCAACACGGCGAACTACTCGGCCCTGATCGAGCCGTACGCGAAGGTCACCGACTCGGTGAACGGGCAGACGGTGCGGCAGTCCGACTGGATCGACTGGAACCAGTACAACGACGAGCAGAGCTTCGCCCAGGCGTTCCGTCAGGAACTGGTCCGGCAGGGCTTCCCCAGCAGCATCGGCATGTTGATCGACACCTCCCGTAACGGCTGGGGCGGCCCCAACCGGCCCACCAGCGCGGGCCCGACGACCAACGTGAACACCTACGTGGACGGTGGCCGGGTCGACCGCCGCATCCACAAGGGCAACTGGTGCAACCAGTCCGGTGCGGGTATGGGCGAGCGGCCGAAGGCCGCGCCGGCTTCCGGCATCGACGCCTACGTCTGGGCCAAGCCCCCGGGCGAGTCGGACGGCTCCAGCCGCGAGATCCCGAACAACGACGGCAAGGGCTTCGACCGGATGTGCGACCCGACCTACACCGGTAACGACCGCAACGGCAACAGCATGAGCGGTGCCCTGCCGGACGCCCCGATCTCGGGCGCCTGGTTCGCGGCTCAGTTCGCCGAGCTGATGGCCAACGCCTACCCGCCGCTGTCCTGACGGACACAGGCACACCCGCCGCCGACAGTAGGTGAGGCGCTGCGGCGGCAGGTCACCCGGGCCCCTGGTCCGACCGCACCGGTCGGACCAGGGGCCCCTCGCGCCGCCTGCGCCACGGTTGCCGTCACCCGCTCGACGGCGGCGGGTGTGCCGCAACCGGCTACCGCCGCCGCGGCGAGGGCGCACCGGGGCGCGGGCGGATCAGGGAACCGTCTTCTCGATCGCCGTCCGGCCGGTCTCGTCCAACTCGCGCCGGGCCCGCTCGATGTTCTCGGCGGTGAGGTCCTGCCCCCGAGCCATCACCAGGTCCTCCGGCTCCCAGGGCTGCTCCGCGCCGGTGCGGATGTTGTCCCCGCCGGCACCGGTGCCGGTCCCCGTCGCGCCGGTCCCGGCGGCGTACGGATCGGCGATGATGTCGTCGGTCGGCCCGCTTCCGGTCGGATCATCCGGTTCGGCGAACGTCGGATTGTCCCGGTCGGGACCGCCCCCGGTCATCAGCTGAGGGATGGTGCTGTCGTCGTCGACCGCCGCGGCCGCCTCGGGGCGCTCCTCCAGCGGTCGTTGCCGATCACGATCCGTCATCGCTGCTGCCCTCCTGTCCGCGGCGCTCTCCGGCCCTGTTGGGCGTACCCGCCTCGCCGGTGGCCATGCCTGCGGCGGTACGCCGAAGGCGGGTGCCCCCGGATCCGGGGGCACCCGCCTTCGGGTGAAACGTCGTGGTGCGGGCGAGTCAGCGGCCGAGCACCCGGTCGAGGAAGTCCCGGTACTCGCGTACCGCCACCCGCAGCTGCTCGGTGTCGGACGAACCGGCCTCCTGCCAGCCGCCGAGCTTGTTGCGGTGCTCGGCCAGCGCGGCCGAGAGCGCCTCCATGGCCTCCTCCACCAGCGACTGCGCCTCGCCGGCAGCCGCCCGGGGGTCGTCCACGAAGCGCAGTTGGACGTCGCGCCAGCGGTCCCGGAAGCCCTGTGCGGTCGTGTCGTCGAACAGCGTCGCCGCCCCGGCCGGAGCCGCCGCCCCGGGGCTGGCCGTGGCCTCGCCCGAGGTCTGCGTGTCGGGGTCGACCATCGTGGGTGTGGCGCTGCCGAAGCCGGCCCCGCCCGCCGCCGCCGTGTCGTCGTCCGCCGTCGTCCGGAGGGAGCCGTCGTCCGTCGCCCGGTCCACGTCGACGGGATTGTCGGCCAGCCGGTCGTCCGCCGCATCGTCGGCGGCGGAAGCCTCGGCGTCGTTGTCGTCGAGGTCATCGTCGTCGCCGGTCCGGTTGAACTCGGCCGTCGGGTCCGCCCGCCGTCCCTCCCGTTCCCCGTCGACCGCACCGTCACCAGGTCGGGCGGTGTCCTCCTCGCGCGGGTCGCGCTCGTCCTCGGGGCGCGGACTGGCCAGTGCGGACGCGGCGACCGCGCCACCGACCGTGGTCGCGCCGAAGGTGGTTGGCACCGGACCCGGCTCGTTGAACTCGGCCCGCTCGCTGTCGGAGCCGGGACGGCCGTCCCAGGGGCGGCCCCGGTCGGCCTCCGACCGGTCGCGATCCGTCGGCTCGTCGACGATGTCGGCCCCGTCGTCAGTCGTCCGGTCGTCCTCAGTGTCCGGCACCGCCACCGGGGCGGAGCGTACGGTCTCCGGGTGGTCGTTGTTGAGCTGCTGCTCTTCCTGCCGCATGGTGATCTCCTCAGCGGTTGGTGGCGTCGTGGGCGGCGTCGGGGTGGCGCTGTTCCGGCGCTCCGGCAGCGACCGGCGGCTCCTCGCCGAGCAGGTCGCTGAAGAGAGCGCGGTAGTGGACGACGGCCTGGCGGAGATCCTCGGTGCTGGCCTCGCCCCGGGAGTTGCGCAGATGGATCTCGTGTGCGTCGCGGTAGTGACCCAGCGTGCGCGCGTGTTCGACGGAGAGATGGGCGATCTGGTCGTCGAACTCACCGGTGGGGTATCCGCGTTCGGCGATGAGCCGGCTGACCAGTTCGTCGGCCTGCCCGACGGTCTCGGCAGGGGAGTCGACGAAACGTACCTGGAGCTCCTCCCACGCCTCGGTGTACCGGGCCCGGGACTCGGGCGTGAGCGGGACCAGTTCGAGTTCGGCGTGCCGGCGTTCCCGGTCCCGCAACTCGCGCTCGGCGGCGCTGCGGCTGTCCTGCTCGGCGACGACGTGGTCGTACTCGGGGCCGAAACGCTGCCGGAGCGCCCGGCGGCGGCCGGCCACGACGACGGCGGCGGCGATGGCGGCGACCACCAGGATGACGAGGACGATGACGATTATCTGCGTGGGCGACATGGCTCCTCCTTCGCCTGCAGGTATTCCCGCCACGCAGTGATCGCCAATCCCGTTTCGGCGCACTTTCCTGGCCCGACCTGGCTGCCGGCGGGGCGGAAACCGACAGGCGGTTCGTCGCCGGGACGTTCGGCAACGTACCGGTAGTCTCGACGGACGGTAGTGCGACCGGCGCGGATTACGTATCCTGCCCAAGGCGCCCGAGCCGGCGTCCCGGCGGGACAACCGGGGTGCGCCCCGGCGACGACGCTGCCCGGCTGTGCCGGAGCCCTTCCAGCCACCCTTCCGGGCGAGGTCCGATTGAACACCCGCGACTGGCCGATCCGCTCGAAGCTGACCGCGTTGGTCGTCGTGCCGGTGACCGCGCTGCTGGCACTGTGGATCTTCGCGACCACGCTCACCTTCGGGCCGGCGCTCGACCTGCTCGCCGCCCGTACTCTCCTGTACGACCTCGGCCGGCCGGGTGAGACCGTGGTGGCCGAGTTGCAACGGGAGCGACGGCTCTCCGTGGTCCATCTCGCCTCGCCGCGCACCGAGTGTGGACAGCCGCCGGCCAACTGCGTGCTACCGGCCCTGGTGGAACAACGGGCCCGCACCGACGCGGCCATCGCCGAATTGCGTCGGCGGGTCAGTGGCGAGCAGCTGCGGGACGCCGCCGGAGAGCTGCTCGAAGCTCGGCTCGATCGCTTCATCGGCGAGCTGGACGCGTTGCCGGCCGGACGCGGCTTCATCGATCGTCGGGATCTCGACCGCGCCGGTGCGGTCGGCCTCTACAGCGGAATGATCGCCTCTGCCTTCCAGACCTTCACCGCCCTGGCCAACCTTCCGGACCACGACCTCAACCGTGAGGCGTTGGCGCTGACCAGCCTCGGTCGTTCGCGGGAACTGCTGGGCCAGACCGACGCGCTGCTGGCCGGTGTGCTGACGGCCGGCAGGTTCGCCGAGGGCGAGCACACCCTGCTCGTGCAGGGCATTGGCAATCAGCGGTTCCTGGCCGAGGCCGCGGTGGCCGACCTGCCCGAGGCGGACCGGACCGCGTACCAGCGGCTGACCGAGCAGGAGGCGTTCGGTCGGTTGCGGGCGATGCAGGACGACATCGTGACCGCGGATCCGTCGGCCCGGCTGCGACTCGACCCGCAGGCGTGGCAGACGAGCTACGACACGGTGCAGCAGTCGCTGCGAGACTTCGAACTGACCCAGGCGGACGGACTGGCCGACCGGTCCGTGCCGATGGCGGTAGGAACCATGGTGCGGCTGGCCGCCGCCGGACTGCTCGGCCTGATCGCCGTCGTGCTCTCGCTGGTGGTGGCGGTCCGGGTCGGCCGCTCCCTCGCGCAACGGTTGACCCGGGTACGCGGCACCCTCGCCGACGCCGAACGGCGCCTGCCGGAGGTGGTGGACCGGCTGCGCAAGGGCGAGCAGGTCGACCTGGCGCGGGAGGCGTCGGTGGCCGATCAGGGTGCCGACGAGATCGGCCAGGTCGCGCAGGCGTTCACCGAGGTGCACCGGGTCGCCATCCGTTCGGCCATGGTCGAGGTGGGCCTGCGGCACGGCCTCAACGACGTCTTCCTGAACATCGCGCGGCGCAGCCAGGGGCTCGTGCACCGCCAGTTGGCCCTGCTCGACCGGCTGGAGCGCGATGCGGAGGACCCCGATCACCTGGCCGAGCTGTTCCGCGTCGACCACCTCGCCACCCGGCTGCGGCGGCACGCGGAGGACCTGGTCATCCTCGCCGGTGCCGCGCCGGGGCGGGGTTGGCGTAACCCGGTGGCCATGGTGGACCTGATCCGTGGGGCGATCTCCGAGGTCGAGTCGTACGACCGGGTCGACATCACCACAGTGCAGCCCGCCGGCACGGTCGGCCGGGTGGTGGGGGACATCATCCACCTGCTCGCCGAGCTGATCGAGAACGCCACCACGTTCTCACCGCCCGATTCCCGGGTCGAGGTCTCCGGTGCGCATGTGGCCCATGGCTACGCCCTCTCCGTCACCGACGAGGGTCTCGGCATGAGCGAGGCGGCCATCGACGAGGCGAACCGGAAGCTGGCCCGGTCGCCGGAGTTCGATCCCAGCGAGACCGCCCGGCTGGGGCTGTTCGTGGTGGCGCGACTGGCCGCCCGGCACGACGTCCGGGTGCGGTTGCGTCGGTCGGAGGGGACCGGCCTCACCGCTGTGGTGCTCATCCCGACCGAGCTGATCACCGAGGAACCGTCGCCGTTGCCCGGCCCGGAGGCGCTGGCCGGCGACGACCGGGGTGCCACGCCGGAGCAGCGGCGGCTGGTCCGGGCGACTCGGCTGACCACGGTGCCCCGGCCGCGGACCCGCACCGTCGAACGCGGCACTGCGGTGTCGTCCGGCGGCCCAGCCTCCGGCGTTCCGACGTCCGGCGCGGCTGTCCGGGCGCCGGGCGGACGCTCGACGGTCGGGCCGGCGGAAGCCGACGGCCTGCCCCGTCGGATCCGACGCCGCGCCGCCGCCGACCCGTCAGACCCGTCGACCGCGTCGGGCACCGAGCCGGTCACCGTCCCGTCCGATACCGAGGCGGCTCCCGCCGGCCCGCGCGCCGCCAAGACCGGGACGGAACCACAACGGGCACCGACGCGGCCACCCGGGGGCGGTTCACCCGAGCCTGGTGCCGGGCCAGCCCCAGCCCATCCGGACGCGCGCCGTGGGCTGGATGCGCCCACGATCCAGCTGCCGGCGATGACCGCTCCGCCCGCCCGCACGGCCGCGATCGACGGTCCGACCGTCCGACAACCGTCGGTGGCAGCCCGGCCGCACCGCGATCCGACGCCCCGAAGCCCGGAGGAGGCACGGCGGGTCATGTCGGCGCTGCAGGCGGGCACCGCCCGGGGCCGGCGGGACGCCGCCCGCAGCTCGAACCCGGAACCGGGCGGAGCGCCACCACCGGAGAACGCGACCGACCGGGCAGTGCCGCCTCTGGCGGCGCCGGACCACCAGTCCGGCGCAGCTGCCGTGGGCCCGACCGGCGAGGCCGGGTCACCGGTGGAGGTTCCCGACCGGACCGGGTCGGGCCCGGCGGGCCGAGACCGGACCACCGCACCGCCCGGCTCTCCGCCGGGCACCACACCGGCGTCGGTGGATTCCCCGACCGCGACTGAGAGGGACGCCTGATGCAATCGACGAGGCAGAACGCAGATCTCGACTGGTTGCTGGACGATCTGCTGGAGCGGGTACCGACCGCGCGGCACGCCGTGGTGCTGTCGGCGGATGGACTCCTGCTGGGCTCCTCCGCCGGCATGGACGCCGCCGACGCCGAGCACCTCTGCGCGCTGGCGTCCGGTCTGTCCAGTCTCGCCCGGGGCGCGAGCCGGCACCTCACCGGCGGACCGGTCCGGCAGACCGTGGTGGAGATGGAGTCCGCGTACCTCTTCGTCACCGCGGCGGGGCAGGGCGCGTGCCTGGCGGTCGCCAGCGACGCCGACGCGGACATCGGCCTGGTGGCGTACGAGATGGCGATGCTGGTGACCCGGGTGGGCGAGAACCTGCAAGCGCCGGCCCGAGCGTCGGTGGGTGCCACCGATGCGGACTGAGTTAACCGAGCATCGACACGAGTGGCTCGACGACGAGGCTGGGCCGGTGGTGCGGCCGTACACCCTCACCGGTGGGCGCGTCCGTCCCAGCACGGACGGATTCGACCTGGTCGCGTACGTGTTGGCGAAGCCGGACCCGGACCTCGCCGCCTACCCGGAGCTGTATCCGGAGCACCGGCTGCTGGTGGAGTTGGCCGGCCGCGGTACCCCCGTCGTGGAACTCGCCGCGGACCTGGACCTGGCGGTCGGCGTGGTCCGGGTGCTACTTGGTGATCTGCTGTCCCGGGGACTGGTCGCCGTACACCAGCCACCACGCGCCACGTACCTGCCCGACAACAACATCCTCAAGGCGGTGGTCGATGGACTCCGTGCGTTATAACGGCGATCAGCGGGGACATCGGGTGCCCATCGCGCTGAAGATCCTCATCGCCGGCGGCTTCGGCGCCGGCAAGACAACGCTGGTTAGCGCGTTGAGTGAGGTCCGGCCGTTGCAGACCGAGGAGATCCTGACGGGCGCGGGCATCGACACCGACGATGTCTCCGGGGTGGAGGCCAAGTCGACCACCACGGTGGCGATGGACTTCGGGCGGATCACCATCAACGACGACCTCCAGCTGTACCTCTTCGGTACCCCGGGACAGGACCGGTTCTGGTTTCTCTGGGACGAACTGGCGTTCGGTGCGCTCGGCGCGGTGGTGCTCGCCGACACCCGGCGGCTGGCCGACTGCTTCCCCTCGATCGACTACTTCGAGCAGCGGGGCATTCCGTTCGTGGTGGGGGTGAACTGCTTCGACGACTCCCGTCGGTTCAGCCTGGAGGCCGTGCGTAGGGCCCTGGATCTGGACCCGGAGGTGCCGATGGTGCTCTGCGACGCCCGGGACCGGCAGTCCGGCAAGACCGTGCTGATCTCCCTGGTCGAGCACGTCGCCCGGCATCGGGGCGAGCCGGTGCCGACGGCCTGAGTCGACCGGCCGGAGGGCGGTCCGGTGCGTCCACGGGCGGCCGGATCGCGGTGGGGAGGTCTAATCCGCCGGTGCCGGGGGAAGGCTTCAGAGATGGGTTCGACGGAAACGAGCGGAGGGCGGCAGCCGGTGGCAGGTCGAGGCGAGATCGTTCACATCGGCGGGTACACCGCGCCCAGCGGAGGGCGCGGCACCGGCATCGTCGCCGCGCGGCGGGAGCCGCGCACCGGCGAGCTGACGTCGCTGGGCACCGTCGCGGTCACCCCGTCGCCCTCCTTCCTCGCCCGCCACCCGGCGCGGCCCGTGCTGTACGCGGTGAACGAGCTGCCCGACGGCCAGATCAGCGCGTGGCAGGTCGGGGTCGACGGCGACCTGTCGTCCATCGGCTCGTGGCCCACGGGTGGGGCGGAACCGTGCCACCTGGCAGTCGCGCCCGACGGCGGGCACCTGTTCGTGGCGAACTACGGTGGCGGCAGCGTGACGGTCTTCCCGCTCGATGCGGACGGTGTGCCCGGCGAGCGCACTGACGTGGTGGAGCACCAGGGGCACGGGGCCGACCCCGATCGCCAGGAGCGTGCGCACGCTCACATGGTCTCGCCGGGCCCGGGTGGGTCGCCCTTGCTGGTGGTCGATCTGGGCACCGACGCGATCTACCGCTACGACCTTGACGGCGCCAGCGGACGACTGGTGCCCCGAGCGCCCCGGGTGCGAACCGCGGCCGGGGTGGGTCCTCGGCACCTGGCCCGGCATCCCGACGGGCGGCGCTGCTACGTCTCCGGTGAGCTGGATGGTTCGGTGCTGGCCTACGAGCTGAGCGACGGGACGCTGCACCAGCGGGGCCGGATCGACGCCAGCGACCGGGGTGGGCATGTGCAACCGTCCGAGATCGGAATCGGTCCGGATGGCCGCTTCCTCTACGTCGCCAACCGAGGCGTCGGCACGGTGACCGTCTTCGCTCTTGGTGCGGGCCTGCCGGAAATCGTGGCCGAGGTGGAGACCGGTGGCGAGTGGCCCCGCCACTTCGCGCTCATCGGGGAACACCTCTACGTCGCCGACGAACGGGCGGACATGGTGCGCACTTTCCGGGTCGAGCCGGCCACGGGTGTGCCGGTGGCCGTCGGAGAGCCGCTGCCGATCGCGAGCCCAACTTGCGTTCTGCCCTGATCGTGGGCCTGAGACATAGATGCATCCACATTGTGACGCTGACCCATCACTCAAAGTGACGGAATCGGGGTAAACTGTTTCTCCTCTGTAACTTTCGTCCGAACGGCCATGGCAGTACAACGGTCGGATACGCAAGATGGTCTGCGTGTCAGCAGGCCGCCATCGCATGCGTTCAAGTATTCACGGTGCCGCCGCCGCAGCAGCGGTCGGCGTACTCGTCGTCACCGCTGGTGGGTGGGTCGGCTATCGCCAACTCGCCGGCCAGGACTGCTCGGGCAAGATCGAGCTGTCCGTCGCGGTGGCGAGCGAGCTCGCCCCGGCGGTCGACCAGGCGGCCACCGAATGGGAGGAGAAGGGCGCCGCGGTCGATGGAACCTGCATCGATGTGACAGTCGCCGCCTCCGACCCGGTAGAGGTGGCCGCCGTGGTGGCGGCCAAGCACGGCGCCATCCTGGCCGGGGTGGGGCAGGCCAGCGGCACCGCGGTCAGCCCGGACGTCTGGATCCCGGACTCCTCGACCTGGCTGCTCCGACTCAAGACCGGCGGCGCGGCGGCCTTCGAGCCCGGCAACGGCTCGTCCATCGCCAGCAGCCCGGTGGTGGTCGCCATGCCGGAGCCGATCGCCACCCGGTTGGGCTGGCCGCAGCAGGAGCTCGGCTGGACCGACCTGCTGACGCGCCTCAACAGTGACCGGCCGCTGAAAACCGGCATCGTGGAGCCGACCCGCGACGCCGCCGGGCTGTCCGGCCTGTTGTCGATGATGACCGCCGCGGCATCGACCGGTGGCGAGACCGCCGAGCAGGAGCGCGTCGGCGCGTTGCGCGCGTTGGCCTCGGGTGCCTCGGCGCTGCGCCAGGATCTGCTCGCCAAGTTCCCGACGGCCACCGACGCCACCACCCTGGCCAGCGCCCTCGGTGCGGCGGCGCTGTCCGAGGAGGATGTCATCGAGTACAACGCCCGGAAGCCTCCGGTGCCGTTGGCGGCGCTCTACCTGAAGCCGGCGCCGTTGCCGCTGGACTACCCGTACGCGGTGCTGCCCGGGATCGAGCCGGCCAAGGCGTCGGCTGCGGGGGTGCTGTTCGAGGCGCTGACCACGACGTCGTTCAAGGACAAGCTTGCCGCGCAGTCGTTGCGCGCCCCGGACGGCAACTGGGGCACCGGTTTCAACGCGCCGCAGGGCGCGCCGAGCCCGGCCGGCGGGGACGCCTCCATCGCACCTCCGGCGCAGGGCGGCATCGCCGCCGGTGGGCTGGCACCGGACGCGGTGGAGCGGGCGGTCTCCAGTTGGTCCATCGCCACGCTGTCCGGCCGGATGCTCTGCATCATCGACGTCTCCGGCTCGATGAAGAACGAGGTGCCGACGGCCAACGGCGCGACCCGACAGCAGGTCACCACGGAGGCGGCCCGGCGGGGGCTGAACCTGTTCGACGACTCCTGGTCGATCGGCCTGTGGGTCTTCTCGACCAACCTGGTGGGCTCGCGGGACCACCGGGAACTGGTGCCGATCGCGCCACTGTCGCGGCAGCGCAGCGAGTTGGAGCGGGGCCTGGACCGGGTGGTCTCGTCGAGCGGTGACACCGGCTTGTACGACACGCTGCTGGCCGCGTACAAGGACGTCCAGGCGAACTGGGAACCGGGCAAGGTCAACTCGATCGTGCTGTTCACCGACGGCAAGAACGAGGACGCCGACGGCATCTCCCAGAAGGCTCTGCTCGCCGAGCTGAAGCGGATCAAGGATCCGGACCAGCCGATCCAGGTGATCATCATCGGTATCGGCACCGAGGTCAGCAAGTCGGAGCTGGACACCATCGCCAAGAGCGCCGGTGGCGGCGCGTTCGTCGCCACCGACCCCACCAAGATCGGTGACATCTTCCTCCGGGCTATCGCGCTGCGGAAGGCGCCCGCCTGACCTGAGACACCCCGAAAAGGGGCCTGTGGTACCGGTTTCGCCGGTACCACAGGCTCCTTTCCTGTTGTCCTACGCCTTGGAAACTGACGGCAATACGTCGGAAGCAATTGGTAGTCATGGTTGTCAGGGCAGGATGTCGTCGTGCATCGGCAGACCCGGCCCACCCGGCCAGGCCCGTGCCGTCGGCGAGCGAAGTGGGAGGGCTGGTGACCTCGGCGACGCTGTTGACTCCGGTCAGAACGTCATCGCGACCGCACGACCACCCGTCACCGGGGGGACCGGTGCGCACCGACCAGCGGGCGTACGTCCGCACCCTGGTCGTGCTGGACGCCGCCGTGCTGGCGGTGGCGGTGCTGGTGGGATACGCGGTCCGGTTCGGTGAGGCCGCGCCCCGCGGCCCGGTGCCCTACGTCCTGGTCGCCCCGGCGCTCGTCCTGGCCTGGCTGGTCTCGCTGAAGGCGCTGCGCTGCTACGACGACCGGGTGGTGGGCTACGGCGCGGACGAGTACCGACGGGTCAGCATGGCGAGTCTGCGGCTGGCCGGCGCCACCGCGATCGCGGGTTACGTCGCCGACGTCGGTGTCTCCCGAGGTTTCCTGGCCATCACCTTCGCGGTGGGCACGATCGGTCTGGAGGTGGCCCGGTTCGCTGCCCGTAAGCGCCTGCACCGCGCCCGGTCGCAGGGGTCAGGCTGGTCACGGCGGGTGCTGGTGGTCGGTGACACCGCCCACGTGCTGGAGTTGGTGCACACGCTGCGCCGTGAGCCGTACGCCGGCTACCAGGTCGTCGGCGCCTGCATTCCGGACGCCCTGCTCGCCCCGGTCGCCCAGCGGCTCGGCGACGTGCCGGTGGTCGGCTCGTTCCGGGCCATCCCGGAATCCGCCGCCGCGATCGGCGCGGACACGGTCGCCGTCACCGCCTGCGGGGAGCTCACCGCCACCCGGCTGCGTCGGCTCGGCTGGCAACTGGAGGGCACCGGCATCGACCTGGTGCTGGCGCCGGCGCTGACCGATGTGGCTGGCCCGCGCATCCACACCCGGCCCGTCGCCGGCCTGCCGCTGATCCACGTGGAGGCCCCCGAGTTCCGTGGCGTCCGCAAACTGGTCAAGGGGTTCGTCGACCGGTCGATGTCGCTGATCGCGCTGGCCCTGCTGCTGCCGCTGCTGGCGGTCATCGCGTTGGCCGTGAAACTGGACAGCCGGGGGCCGGTGCTGTTCCGGCAGACCCGGGTCGGGCAGGGGGGCCAGGAGTTCGGGGTCTTCAAGTTCCGCACCATGGTGGTCAACGCGGACGTGCTGCTGGCGGAGTTGACCGCCCGCAACGAGACCGACGGCCTGCTGTTCAAGATGCGCGACGATCCCCGGGTGACCCGGGTCGGCCGGCTGTTGCGCAAGTGGTCGCTGGACGAGCTGCCGCAACTGGTGAACGTCCTGCTGGGGCAGATGAGCCTGGTCGGTCCCCGGCCGCCGCTGCCCTCCGAGGTTGCCCGCTACGACGGGGACGTCGCCCGCCGGCTGCTGGTCAAACCGGGAATGACCGGGCTCTGGCAGGTCAGCGGACGGTCCGATCTGAGTTGGGAGGACGGCATCCGGCTCGATCTCTACTACGTGGAGAACTGGTCACTCGCCGCTGACCTGACGATCCTGTGGAAGACGGTCGGCGCGGTGGTCAACAGCCGCGGCGCGTACTGACTCGGCGGGCGGGGTCTCCGGCTGCGGGCCGAGCCAGTCCAGGCAGACCACGACGGCGTCGTCGGTGAGATCACCGGCAACGAACGCCCGTAGGTCGCCGAGCAGGGAGCGAACCGCGTCCAGCGCCGTCATCGGTGCGGTCCGGCGCAACATCCGGTCCAGCGCCGTCTGGCCGTACCGCTCCGTGCTCCCGGCCGCTTCGATCACCCCGTCGCTGATCATGAACAGTCGGTCCCCGCGCTGGAGCTGGACGAACTGCTCGCGGTAGTTGGTCCCCTCGAACATGCCGAGCGGGAACTGCTCCTCCAGCGGCTGGACGCTGACCTCGCCGTCGCGCAGCAGGACGAGCCGGGGCGAGCCGGCGTCGACGGCGGTGAGCAGCCCGGTGCGCAGGTCGAGTTCGAGCAACAGGGTCGCCAGGTACTGCTCGCCCCGGTGCAGGTCGTAGACGGCCTGGTCGGCCAGGGACGCCTGGTCGGCCAGGGAGATGCCGGCCCGGCGGGCGTTACGCAACGCGCAGGTGGCGAGGGTGGTGAGCATCGACGCGACGACCCCCTCACCCATCCCGTTGATCGTGGCGAGCCAGACCCGCTGACCATCGTCGGACCAGTCGAAGCTGTCGCCGCGCACCGCGTACGCCGGCTCCAGCTGACCGGCGAGGCTGAAGGAGGGACGGAGCCGGCTGCGCCCCGGCAGCAGCTCCCACTGCACCTCGGCGGCGAGGGTCAGGCGGCGGCTGCGCCGGGCCACGCGGTAGACGTCCGTGCCGGCGTCGACGGCGGCCAACTCGTGCGCCAGCGCGGTGGCGACCTCCGCCAGCTCGGCCAGTCGGGCGTCGGTGACCGGCGTCACCCGGAGTACGCCCCGCCGTTCCCCACGCATGCTCACCGGCAGGTACCCGACGCCGTCGGCGTGGGTCGGGCTCTGGTGGTCGAAGCAGCGCCACGCCGGGTGCCCGGGGGTCGTCACCGCCTCCCCACCGCCCAGTGGCAGCAGCGCCGCGAGCCGGTAGTCGACCTGGAGGAGTTCCGTGTCGGCGATGCCGTACTCCTGCTCGAACAGTTCCCCGACGCGCGTCACGAGGAGGTCCACGGGGGCGGCGGTGATGGCCGCGCGGCCCTTGTCGACCGGCTCGGTCATGGTCTCTCCTTGATCACAAGCCCATCCGCCGACGGAATCGGGGTACGCTCAGGCGCACCATGGCGGAACTGCATGGTCCACCGGGACCCGAGATGAGTATGGCTGCCGAGCTGGACGCCGCGGCAGGTGCCCTGCTGACGGTCTGGGACGGTGCGCGGGAGCGGGCAGCCAACCGCATCTCCACCGCCCAGCTTCGCGCCGTCATGCTCGTCGAACGGCACGACGGGATCAACCTGCGTCGCCTCGCCACCGGCCTGGACATGCTGCTCTCCTCAGCCAGTCGACTCTGCGACCGGCTGGTGGCCGCCGGGATGCTGGAACGGGAGCCGGGTCGTGCCGACCGGCGGGAGATCTCGCTGCATCTGACCGCCGAGGCCCGCCGGTTGCTGGCCGAGCTGCGCGACGACCGTCGTCAGCACCTGGCGGCGATCCTGGCCGACATGACTCCCGAGGCCCGGGAGGCGCTGCTGCGCGGGCTGCGCGCCTTCGACGAGGCCGCCCGCGCGCGGGTCGTCCGACCGGTGTCGCCGCTGGTGCCGCAGGCCGAGGAACCACGTGTGGAACAGACCGAAGGCCGGGATGCCGTCGAGGCGGCGTCGCGGGGCTGGGCGGCGGGGGACGCCTCCGTCTTCCGGACGGCCTGACCGGGGGCACCGGACGGGGCCGCACCGTATCGGGCACCGGTGGCGCACCGTCGTCGGTGGTGCCGGCCAGCCGGATGGCCGTCGGATCAGTCCCCGGCCGAGCCGATCGCCAGCATCGCTATGTCGTCGTGTCGGTGGCCGGAACACCACGTGTCGACCTCGTGCAGCACGTGGTCGACAAGCGTGGCCGGGGGCAGCCCGACGCCGGCCGCCAGCGTCCGGCGTAGCCGCCGTTCACCGAAGATCTCTGTGCCGCGCGGGCCGCCCCGGGCCTCGGCGATTCCGTCGGTACGGGTGAAAAGCAACTCACCGGGGCGCAGCCGAACGTCGGCGGTGGCGAACCGGGCGTCGGGCAACGCGCCGACCGGCATTCCGCCCACCCGAATCGCGGTCACCGTGCCGTTGGCGCGGATCACGAGGGGCACCGGGTGCCCGCCGCCGGCGATCCGCACCCGCAGCCCACCCTCGGGTACGACGCGTACGGCACCCAGCAGCAGGGTGGTGAACTGGCCGCGCCGGGCCGCGTCCGGAGTGTCGAGCAGCGCCTGGTCGAGCAGCCGGAGCAGCTCCCGCGGTTGCTGCTCGACCAGACGTAGGGTCTGCAACGACTGGCGTACCCGGCCGGTGAGCACCGCCGCACCGACGCCTTTGCCGCAGACGTCCCCGACGGCGAACAGCGCACCATCGCCGGTCGGCAGCACATCGTAGAAGTCGCCACCGATACGCAGGCCGTCCCCGGCCGCGCGATAGCCGCCGGCCAGGCTCATCCCGGCCACCGTGGGCAGCCTCGGCGGCAGCAGGCTGTCCTGGAGCACCTGGGCGAGGTGACTCTGTGCGTCGTGCAGTTGCGCGGTGGCCAGTGCGGCACCGGCCCGGGCGGCGAGCTCCCGGACCAGTTCGACGTCGCGGCGGTCGAAGCCGGCCCGCTCAGGTCGGCGGAGCAGCACCAGGGCACCGGCCGTCCGACCGGCGCCGGGCATCGGGCTGACCAGCAGGGTCGCGGGTGCATCGAGGTCCGCCGGGAGCAACGGGTCGAGTCTCTCCGGCCCGAGAGTAGGCCAGGGGCGCGGATCGGTGGTCTCGCCGTCGAGGGCCTCGACGAGACCGGGTACGGCAGCGACCACGTCCCAGTCCACCGTGCCGGTGATCGGCGCGGTGTCGTCAGCGGCGTACCGGACCCAGTGCGGCCGGTACTCGGTCGGCGTCGGTGGCAGGTGCACCACCAGGGCAAGATCGGCCAGATAGGGCACGGGCAGGGTGGCAACGGCTTGCAGCGCCTGGTCACGCTCCAGTGCCAGGCCCAGCCGACGGCCGGCGCGGGCCAGGAACTGGGTACGTCGACGCTCGGCCAGCAGCTCCGTTACCCGGCTGTGCTCGTCGGTGACGTCCCGCACGTACCAGGCGGATCGGTTGCCGCCCAGGGCGCGGCGGACCCCCCGCAGCCGCCGGCCGTGGTGCTCACCCTCGAAGTCATCCCCACCTGAGGCGCTCGCGGCCGCCAGCGCCGGCACCGGACAGCCCGCCAGGTCGGTTCCGACGACGATGTCCGGCAGCAACTGCCCAGCCATCGTGTTGACCAACACCACCAGCCCGGCGGCGTCGGTGGTCAGCACCGCCTCGTCGAGCCCGTCGAGCAGCTCACGGGCGAGATCGGTGTCCACGGGAGGTGTGGTGTGCGGTACCTCGGTGGCGGCGCGGCCCGACCGCCCGTCGTCGGCCCATTCGCCGGCCGCACCGGTGAAGGCGCCCTGTCGGGTGCTGGTCACCGGCGGACACCGGGCGCCGGGCGCTGTCGACCAGTACGCATGCCGGTGGTGCACTCCTCGGGGTGACGGTTGGTTGCCTGCGGGCAAGCGTACCGAGCTGTTCCTGAGCGGCTCCTGTCGAGAGCGTCAGAGCCGGGCCAACCATCCGCCGGGGCGGGCGATAATTCGGCGTACCACAGATCCGGCCGCTCCCACCGCGGCGGCCGTGGCACCGAGGGTGGCCGGTCGGACGGTGACCGGCGACCAGGCCGCGGTGAGCACCCGGCGTTCGATCTCGGCGAGTACGGGTGGCCGGAGCCAGCCGGTGAGCGGGGCGTAGCCGCCGCCGAGCACCACCGTGTCGAGGTCCAGCAGGTTGACCACGCTCGCCACGGTGACTCCGATCGCTGTGCCGGCCTCGGCCAGGGCGCGCAGCACGGCGGGGTGCTCGGCGGTGGCGAGCTGGGTCAGCCGGGTCGACGCCCGGTCGGCCGGTAGGTCCGCTCCGGCCAGGCCGGCGGCGGACAGGATCGCCTCCTGCCCGGCGTACAGCTCCAGACAGCCACGGCCGCCGCAGCGGCAGGGTGGCCCGTCCGGGCGGACCGGAATGTGCCCGATCTCGCCGCTCCAACCACGGGCACCTCGAAACAGCGCGCCGTTCAGGACGATGCCCGCGCCGATGCCTACCTCGCCGGAGATGTGCAGGAAGCTGCCGGGCGCGGCACCCGCGTGCAACTCGCCAAGCGCGGCGAGGTTCGCCTCGTTGTCCACCACCAGGGGCGGCACCCCGTCGACCGTCTCGGTCAGCGGGGGATGGTCGGCCAGCAGCTCCGGCACCGGCACGTCCCGCCAGCCCAGGTTGGGTGCGAGGCGGACCCGACCGGCGTCGTCGACCAGACCGGGCACGCCCAGGGCCGCACCGGCCAGGGTCAGGCCCTGGGCGTTGGCGTCGACGCGAGCCCGGCCGGCCAGTTCGGCGAGCCGGCCGAGCGCGTCGGCCGGGGAGACGGGTCGCAGGTCGGCCCGATGCACCGTGTGGTGCCTTACCTGACCGGCAAGGTCGACGACGCACGCGGCCAGATAGTCGACGTTGATCTCCAGCCCCAGACCGGCGGGACCGTCGCCGGCCAACATCAGACCGCGTGCCGGACGACCGGCGCCGGCCCGGGGCGTCGGCTCGGCCTCGGTGACGAGGCGGCCGGCGACCAGATCCTCCACCACGGCCGAGACGGTGGCCCGGGTGAGGCCGGTGTCAGCGGCCAGCGCGGCCCGCGACGGGGGACGACGGGCGGCGGCGATGCGGCCGAGCACCAGAGCGAGATTCAGCTCACGCAGGCTGCCCTGCCGCACCGCGCCGGCCGGGGCTGCGGGTGGCTTCACCCCTTGACACTGCCACATCACAGTCATTTAATTCAACCACTGAACAAATAGCGGATGACACCACCGGAGGTCTGCCATGGCACCCCGTCCCACCCCTGCCGACAAGTTCTCCTTCGGGCTCTGGACGGTCGGCTGGCAGGGCCGAGACCCGTTCGGCCACGCCACCCGAGACGCGCTGGACCCGGTGGAGTCGGTGCACCGACTCGCCGAGCTGGGCGCGTACGGTGTCACCTTCCACGACGACGACCTGGTGCCGTTCGGCGCGGACGCCGCCACCCGGGACGCCCAGATCGCGCGGTTCCGCAAGGCGCTCGACGAGACCGGCCTGGTGGTGCCGATGGTCACCACCGACCTGTTCCAGCAGCCGGTCTTCAAGGACGGCGGCTTCACCAGCAACGACCGCGACGTCCGGCGGTACGCGTTGCGCAAGGTGCTGCGCAACATCGACCTCGCCGCCGAGCTGGGCGCGAAGACCTTCGTCATGTGGGGTGGCCGGGAGGGCGGCGAGTACGACGTCGCCAAGGACGTCCAGGCCGCGCTGGACCGCTACCGCGAAGCGGTGGACCTGCTCTGCCAGTACGTCATCGACCGCGGTTACGACCTGCGCTTCGCGCTGGAGCCGAAGCCCAACGAGCCGCGTGGCGACATCCTGCTGCCGACCGTCGGGCACGCCCTGGCGTTCATCTCCACCCTGGCCCACCCGGAGCGGGTCGGACTGAACCCGGAGGTCGGGCACGAGCAGATGGCCGGGCTGAACTTCGTCCACGGCATCGCCCAGGCGCTCTGGCAGGGCAAGCTGTTCCACATCGACCTCAACGGTCAGCGTGGCGTCAAGTACGACCAGGACCTGGTCTTCGGCCACGGTGACCTGCTCAATGCGTTCGCGCTGGTCGACCTGCTGGAGCACGGTGGCACGGCCGGCGGCCCCGGCTACGACGGCCCCCGCCACTTCGACTACAAGCCCTCCCGCACCGAGGACATCGACGGGGTCTGGGCCTCGGCAGCCGCGAACATGAGCACCTACCTGCTGCTCAAGGAGCGGGCTGCGGCGTTCCGGGCCGACCCGGAGGTCGCCGAGGCGCTGTCCGCGAGCAAGGTCGCCGAACTGGGCGTGCCGACCCTCGGCGACGGCGAGGGGTACACCGAGCTGCTCGCCGACACCAGCGCGTTCGAGGAGTTCGACGTCGACGCGGTAGCTGCCAAGGGCTTCGGCTTCGTCCGGTTGAACCAGCTCGCCGTCGAGCACCTGCTCGGCGCACGCTGAGGCGGCCGGCATGCCGCTCGTCGCCGGGGTGGACTCCTCCACCCAGTCGTGCAAGGTGGTCGTCCGGGACGCGGAGACCGGGGCCCTGGTCCGGCAGGGCCGGGCACCGCACCCGGACGGCACCGAGGTCCACCCCTCGGCCTGGTGGTCGGCTCTCCAGACGGCGATCGACGCCGCCGGTGGGCTGGCCGACGTCGCCGCAGTTTCCGTGGCCGGTCAGCAGCACGGCATGGTCTGTCTCGACGAGGCCGGCGAAGTGGTACGGCCGGCGCTGCTGTGGAACGACACCCGGTCGGCCGGTGCCGCGGCCGAGCTGATCCAGGAGGCGGGCGAGGGGCAGGCCGGGCCCCGGTTCTGGGCCGATGCGGTGGGCAGCGTGCCGGTGGCCAGCTTCACCGTCACCAAGCTGCGCTGGCTGGCCCGCAACGAGCCGGCAAACGCCGACCGGGTGGCGGCGGTCTGCCTGCCGCACGACTGGCTGACCTGGCGGCTGGCCGGTGCTCCCGGGCTGGACGCGCTGCGGACCGACCGCAGCGATGCCAGTGGCACCGGCTACTGGTCCCCGGGCACCGGCGAGTACCGCCCGGATCTGCTGGAGCGGGCGCTCGGCCGGGTGGTGCGGGTGCCGACGGTGCTCGGCCCCGCCGAGGCCGCCGGCACGCTGGCTCCGGCGGCGCTGTCCGGTGCCGTGGCCGCTGCGGACCCGGGCGCGGCGCTGCTCGGGCCGGGGGCGGGGGACAACGCCGCCGCCGGCTTCGGCGTCGGTGCGCGTCCCGGCGACGTGGTGGTGTCGATCGGCACCTCCGGCACGGTCTTCAGCGTCGCGGACACTCCGGCGGCCGACCCGAGCGGTATCGTCGCCGGCTTCGCCGACGTGACCGGCCGGTTCCTGCCGCTGGTCTGCACGCTTAACGCGGCCCGGGTGCTGGACGCCGCCGCGGCGATGCTGCGGGTCAATCTGGACGAGCTGGCCGACCTGGCGTTGTCCGCGCCGCCCGGCGCGGACGGGCTGGTCATGGTGCCGTACCTGGAGGGTGAACGTACCCCGAACCGGCCGGACGCCACGGGGGCGGTGCACGGGCTGACCCTGCGTACCTCGACTCCGGCGCATCTGGCCCGGGCCGCCGTGGAGGGGATGCTCTGCGCCCTCGCCGACGGGCTCGACGCGCTCACCGCCCAGGGTGCGGCCGTACGCCGGGTGATCCTGGTCGGCGGCGGCGCCCGCTCGGCGGCGGTGCGTCGCATCGCGGCGCAGGTCTTCGGCTGCCCGGTGGTGGTCCCACCGCCCGGCGAGTACGTCGCCGACGGTGCCGCCCGGCAGGCCGCGTGGTTGGCTCTGGGCACGGGGGAACCGCCGTCCTGGACACCGTCCGGCACCGAGGAGCACGCCGCCGAGTCGGTGCCCGGCATCCGGGAGCGCTACGCGCAGGCCCGGGAACGCCATCTGGACCGGTTGTCCCAGGGGTGATCACGCCGGTTCCCGGGTCGGGTGGCGTCCGCGTGACGAGGAGCCACCCGATCCGGGACCGAGCACGATCTCGGGCGCGCTCGGGGGTGGCCCGGTGATCGGCTCGTTATCCCGTCCTGGTTGGCTGCCCGCATGACCTCGACCACAGGCGGACCCGCGCGGGTTTGGGGCAGCAGCGCGCCGCGCCGGCTCTACAGCGTCGTGGTCTTCGTGCTGCTCGCCTCGCTGGACAACGTGGCGATCGGTCTGGTGCCGCCGCTGTACGGCGCGATCGCCGACTCCTTCGACGTGCCGCAACGGCTGCTCGGCCTGGTCACCGCGATCAGCTTCCTGACCAGCGCGGTGGCGGCGGTCGGTTGGGCGTACTTCGGCGACCGCAGCAACCGCAAGCCGTTGCTGATGATCGGCACGCTGATCTGGGCGGCCGGAACGGGCGGGAGCGCACTGGCCGGGAACTACCCCACGTTCCTGGCGGCGCAACTGCTCGCCGCGGTGGGCCTGGGCGCGGTCGGTTCGGTCGGTTACTCGGTGGTCACCGATTTGATCACGCCGCGCCGTCGGGGCCTGGTGATGAGCTTCTGGGGGCTGTCCCAGGGCGTCGGCACCCTGGCCGGCACCCTGGTCGGCGGACTGCTCGGCGCGACCGACTGGCGTCGGCCGTTCCTGGTGCTCACCGTGGTCGGTCTGGTCGCCACGGCGGCCTACCTGTTCACGTACGACATCCGGCGCGGCCAGAGCGAGCCGGCACTGGCCGGTGCGCTCGCCACCGGTGGGGACTACGACTACCGGATCAGCCGGGCCGACCTGCCCGTCATCCTGGGCCGCAGGACCAACAGGTGGCTCATCCTCCAGGGCCTCACCGCGCAGGCCGCCTTCGGCTCGCTGGTCTGGCTGCCGTACCTGTTCATCGAGCGGGCCAAGGACCAGGGTTATTCGGAGGCGACCGCCATCGTGGTGGGCAGCGTCTTCGCCACACTGTTCCAACTCGGCGGGGCGTTCTCCATCGTCGGTGGGCTGATCGGCGACGCGCTGCAACGGCGTACGCCCTCGGGCCGGGCGATGGTCGCCTCCGTCGGCATCTTCGCCGCACTTCCGTTCTACCTGGTGTTGTTCTTCGTGCCGATGCGCATCGACGTGCCCGACGGCGCCGGCACCGGCGCGGTCGTACGGGCGGTGCTGGCCAGTGTGGTCAGCGAACCGACGGTCGGGCTGAGCCTGCTCGCCGCGTTGCTGGCCCTGGCGCTGACCTCGGCGAACTCGCCGAACTGGTTCGCGCTGATCGCCGACGTCAACCCGCCGGAACACCGGGGCACGGTCTACAGCCTCGGCAACCTGGTCAACGGGGTGGGGCGGGCGGCCGGCAACGGCCTGGTCGGGGTGGCCTTCAACGGGCTGCGGCTGGCCTTCCCACCGCCGCTGAACTACGCCGTCGGGCTGGCCGCCTTCCAGCTCTTCTTCATCCCCACCGGCGTCATGTACTGGCTTGCCGCCCGCACCTCTCCGAAGGACATCACCGACGTCCGCGAGCTGCTGCACACCCGCGCCGACAAGCTGTAGGCCCCGGGGGTAGGACCCGGACGGGCCCCACCCCCGGCAGCTCAGGCGGTGCGGACCCAGACGGTGACGTCGGTGGGCAGCGAGCCGTCCTCGTTCAGCGGGGCGCTGCTGTGCACCACCTCGCCCTCGGGCACCGGGGCGGCGGCACCGAAGTTGGTGGACACCACCAGATCGCCGTTGCGGAAGGTCAACACCTCGTCGGTGGAGGAGAGCCACTCCAGGGTGCCCCGACCGAGTCCGTACGCGCGGCGCAGCTGCAACGCCTCCCGGTACAGCTCGTACGTCGAGCCGGGCACCCCGCGCTGACGGTCCAGCGCGTACTCGGCCCAGACCGGCGGCTGCGGCAGCCAGCTCGCGTCGGTCGGCCCGAAGCCGTACGAGGGAGCGTCGGCCTCCCACGGGATCGGCACCCGGCACCCGTCGCGGCCCCGCTGGGTGTGCCCGCTGCGTTCCCAGGTCGGGTCCTGCCGTGCTTCGTCGGGCAGGGTGGTGTGCTCCGGCAACCCGAGTTCCTCACCCTGGTAGAGGTAGGCCGAGCCGGGCAGGGCCAGCATCAGCAGGGTGGCCGCCCGGGCCCGACGCAGCCCGGTGGCGGCGTCCGGCTGCTCGTCGCCGATCCCGATGCCGTTGGGTCGGGGCGCACCGATCGGCAGCCCGAGCCGGGAAGCGTGTCGCACCACGTCGTGGTTGGAGAGCACCCAGGTGGTGGGGGCGCCGACCGCGTCGGTGGCCTCCAGCGATCGCGTGATCACGGCGTACTGGGCGGGCGCTGTCCAGGAGGCGAGCAGGTACTCGAAGTTGAACGCCTGGTGCATCTCGTCGGGACGTACGTAGCGGGCCAACCGCTCCGCCGGCTCCACCCACGCCTCGGCCACCAGGATCCGCTCGCCGGGGTAGCCGTCCAGCAGCCGTCGCCAGTCGCGGTAGACCTCGTGCACGCCGTCCTGGTCCCACATCGGCGGGCGGGGCTTGTCCGCCTCCTGCCCGGAGAGGATCTCCTGCGGATCCTGCCAGTCGGCCAGATCGGCCTGCTTGACCAGACCGTGCGCCACATCGACCCGGAAGCCGTCCACGCCCCGGTCCAACCAGAACCGCAGCACGTCCAGGAACTCGGCGCGGACCTCGGGACTGTCCCAGTTCAGGTCGGGCTGGGCGGTGTCGAAGAGGTGCAGGTACCACTGGCCGTCCGGCACCCGGGTCCAGGCCGGGCCGCCGAAGACGCTCTGCCAGTCGTTGGGCGGCTCGGCGCCGCCCGGTCCGCGCCCCTCTCGGAAGATGTACCGCCCCCGCTCGGCACTGCCGGGACCGGCGGCCAGGGCGGCCTGGAACCAGGCGTGGGCCGAGGAGGTGTGGTTGGGCACCAGGTCGACGATCACCCGCAACCCGTTGGCGTGGGCCTTCGCGATCAGGTCGTCGGCATCGGCGAGGGTGCCGAACAGCGGCTCGACGTCCCGGTAGTCGGCCACGTCGTAGCCGGCGTCGGCCTGCGGGGACGGATAGAACGGGGAGAGCCAGACCGCGTCGACACCCAACTCCGCCAAATGGTCGAGGCGGGCGGTGATCCCGGGCAGGTCGCCGATCCCGTCGCCACCCGAGTCGGCGAACGAGCGGGGGTAGATCTGGTAGATCACCGCCTCCGTCCACCAGCCGGTCGGTGGGGTCTGCTGCGTCGCGTCGTGGTTCAGGGCGTACTCCCATGGGTCGAGCCGTCCAGACCGGCCGGCCGGACGGCGTGCTGGCTGCCGTTCAGTGTGCCCGGACGGGCGCGGTCGAATCACGCACGACCAGCCGAGTGTTCAGGATCACCGACGAATCCTGTTTGATCATGTTGGCGTCGTCGGCCCGTCCGCAGAGCGGGTCGAGCAGCAACTGCGCGGCCAGCCGACCCTGCTCCACCGCCGGTTGGGCGATGGTGCTCAACCCGAGTACACCGGAGAGGGCGTGGTCGTCGATGCCGATCACGCTGACGTCCTGGGGAACCCGCAGGCCGGCGTCGCGCAGCGCGGTCAGCGCCCCCATCGCCATCTCGTCGCAGGCGGCGAAGATGGCCGTCGGTGGGTCGCCTCGGCGGAGGAGTTCCTCGGTGGCCCGGGTGCCACCGGCGATGTCGAAACTGGATTCCACGTCGAGGCTCGGGTCCGGCTGCAACCCGGCCGCGCGCAACGCCTCCTGATGCCCCCGGCGTCGATCCAGGTGGGCGCTGAAGGCGAGTTCGTCGTCGGGATCGCCGGAGATGTGCGCGATCCGCCGATGCCCGAGATCGAGCAGATGCCGGGTGGCGGTCCGCGCCGCCGCCACGTCGTCGATGCGTACGCAGGGCCAGCCGGGCACTGTGGTACCGGAGCTGATGGTGACGCCGGGCAGGTCCAGTGCCGCCAGCGCGGTCACGTCGGTGGCCCGTAGCGGAGTCGCGACCAGCATGATCGCATCCACCCGCTTGTGCAGGTGGGTGGCGTGCAGGACGCGTTGCCGATTCTGCTCCCGCCCACCGAGGTTGTGGAGCAGCAGGTCGTATCCGGCCCGGTGGAAGAAGTCCTCCGCCGCCTCGACGACCACGCCGAAGAACCACCGGGTTATCCGGGGAACCACCACCGCCACGGTGCCGGTCCGGCCGCCGGCCAGTCGTGAGGCGCTGGGTGACACGGCGTACTGCAACTGCTCGGCGGCGGCGAGCACCCGGCTGCGGGTCGCCGCCGACACGGTGGGCAGCCCGCGCAGCGCCCGGGAGACGGTGGCCGTGGAGACGCCGGCCAGCCGGGCGACGTCGTCGATCTTCGTCACGTGACACCCCGCTCACGTCCCGCCTGGTGCCGCCGCCCGCGGGCGGCGGCACCACGGCGGATCAACCCTTGACGCTGCCGGCGAGCAGCCCACGAACGAAGTAGCGCTGCAAGGACAGGAACACGATCAGCGGTACGACGATCGAGACGAACGCTCCGGCGGTCAACCGTTGCCACTCGTTGCCCCGGGTACCGGCCAGTTCGGCGAGGCGAACCGTGAGTGGCGCGGTGACGTCGCTGCCACCGGCGAAGATGAGCCCGACCAGCAGGTCGTTCCAGACCCAGAGGAACTGGAAGATGCCGAACGCGGCCAACGCCGGGGCAACCAGGGGCAGCACGATGGTGCGGAAGATCTTCGGGTGGGTGGCCCCGTCGACCCGGGCCGCCTCCATCAGATCCTTCGGTAGTTGCGAGATGAAGTTGTGCAGCAGGTACACGGCGAACGGCAGCGCGAAGCAGGTGTGCGCGAACCACACCTGGGCGAAGTTCTGCGCGCCGTCGAGGTTCCAGGCGGGCATCAGGGTGATGCCGCCCAGGCTGACTCCGCGCGAGAAGAAGCTCAGCAGCGGCACCAGGGCCATCTGCAGCGGCACGATCTGAAGCGCGAAGATGGCGATGTACACCCAGTCCCGCCCCCGGAAGTTGATCCAGGCCAGCGCGTACGCGGCCAGGGCCGCGAAGGCGAGCGGAAACAGCACCGCCGGCAGGGTGATCACCAACGAGTTGACGAAGTAGCTGGCGAGCTGCCCGGACGAGGCGGACTGCCCGAACAGCACCTCCTGGTAGTTCTGGAGGGTGAACTCCGGATCGCGGAAGAACGTCCACCAGCCGGTGGTCTTGATCTGGTTCTCCGGCCGGAACGAGGAGACCAGCAGACCGAAGGTCGGGATGGTCCAGACGACCGCGATGACGATGGCGACCATCGTCGCGGTGTGGGTGTTCAGCCGCTTGCGTACCCGCGCCGCACGGGTCGGCCGGCCGCTGGTCTCCTGTGCTCCGGCGGCGACCGGGGGAGTGGTGGTGGTCATCTCAGCCCTCCCGTCGCTGCTGACGCAGGTTGCGGATCTGGAAGATCACGATGGGGATCACCAGGACGAAGAGGAAGACCGCGAGCGCGGAACCCTGCCCGTTCTGGCCGTACCGGAACGCCTGGTTGTACATCTCGTTGGCGATCACGCTGGTGTCGTAGTTGCCGTTGGTCGAGGTGCGGACGATGTCGAAGACCTTCAGCGTGGCGATCGAGATGGTGACCACCACCACGATCAGCGCGGGCCGGATGCTCGGCAGGGTGATCTGCCAGAACATCTGCCACGGGCTCACCCCGTCGAGGCGGGCGGCCTCGACGATGTCGGCCGGGATCGCCTTGATCGCCGCAGACAGCACCACCATCGCGAAACCGGCCTGGATCCACACCATGATCACGATCAGCAGCAGCGTGTTCAGCGGTGAGTCGAGCAGCCACTGTCGGGGTTCGCCGCCGAGGCTGACCACGATCTGGTTGAGCAGACCGATCTGTTCCTGTTCCTCGCTCCGGAAGGCGTACACGAACTTCCAGATGATGCTGGCGCCGACGAACGAGATCGCCATCGGCATGAAGATCAGCGACTTGGCCACCGCCTCCAGCCGGGCCTTGTCGACAAGCACCGCGTAGATCAGGCCGATCGAGGTGGCGACAAGCGGAACCAGGGTCACCCAGACCAGAGTGTTGAGCAGCACCCGGACGATCGAGTCGTCGGCGAACATCCAGCGGTAGTTGTCCAGGCCCACGAAGTTCTGGCTGCCACCGTCCATGAAGGACAGCAGGGTGGTCCGCAGCGCCGGTACGACCAGGCCGATCAGCAGCAGCACCACCGTCGGCAACAGGAAGAACGTGGCGAACAGCCCTTCACGGGATCTAGGCCGCCCCCCGGGCAGCGGTGCTCCGCTGGCGGAGGCGGCCACGAATCGCGCCTCGCGTCGCCGCGCGAAGAAGGCCGGCACCGCGTCGAGCAGCACCAGCAGGCCGCCCACCACCACCGCGAAGGCGACCAACCCCCACAGCAGCATCATCAGTTTGGGTGCCTGCTCGGCAAAGTCGAAGTCCATCAACCCTCCCCGGGTCCTCGGTAGAGCCGGTGGGCCGGTCCGCGAACGCGGACCGGCCCACCACCGGAATTACTTCCAGCTGCTCTCGATGCCCTGCAGGACGCTGGCGGTGTTACCGCCGTTGATCCAATCGACCATGCCCTTCCAGAAGGTCCCCGCGCCGACGGCGGCGGGCATCAGGTCGGAACCGTCGAACCGGAAGACCGTGCTGTCGTCCTGGAGGATCTCCACCGACAGCTTGTCGATCGGGTTGGCGACGTTGGCCAGGTCGACCTTGTTGTTCGCGGACACCCAGTCGCCGATCTTCGCGCGGCTGTTGGCGTACTCGCCGGAGGCGAGGTACGTCTGCACCGCCTGCACCTCGGGACGGTCGGCGAAGGCCGTCACGAACTCGCCGCCGCCCAGCACCGGCTTGCCCTTGGCCGGGTCGATGGCCGGGAAGTAGAAGGCGAAGACGTCGCCGTCCTCGGCCACCCGGGTGCCCTCAGGCCACTGGTTGGCGTAGAAGGAGGCCTGCCGGTGCAGCGCGCACTTGCCCTGCGTGATCGGCACGCCCGCCTCCTGGAAGGAGGTGGTGGCGATGCTGCGCACCCCACCGAAGCCACCGTTGACGTACTTGTCGTTCTTCAGGATCGTGCCGGCCCGGTCCAGCGCCTCCGCGACCCGCGGGTCGTTGAAGGGGATCTCGTGCGTGGTCCACTGGTCGTAGACCTCGGGGGTCTGCGTCCGCAGCATCACGTCTTCGATCCAGTCGGTGGCCGGCCAGCCGGTGGCGTCACCGGACTCGATGCCGGCGCACCACGGCTTGACGTCGCTCTGGGCGATCGTGTCGCTGAGCTGGATCATCTGGTCCCAGGTGGTCGGGACGGTCCAGCCGTTCTCCTGGAACATCTTCGGCGAGTACCAGACGAACGACTTCACGTTCGACCCGAGCGGCGCGCCGTAGAAGGTGCCGTTGACGGTGCTGTACTTCAGCCAGTCCGGCGAGTAGTTCTGCTCGGCCATCGCCTTGGTCTCGGCGCTGGCCGGCTTCAGCTGGTTGCGCTCGGCGAACCGGGCGAGCAGGCCGGGCTGGGGGATGAAGGCCAGGTCGGGGGCGTTGCCGCCGTCGACCCGTACGGGGAGCTGAGCCTCGAACTCACCGCTTCCCTCGTGATTGATCGTGATGCCGGTGCAGTCCTCGAACTGCTTCCAGGACTCCGCCAGGCGGTCGGCCTCGATGTCTCGGATCGACGAGTAAATGTTGACCGTCTTGCCTTCGTGGCCCTGGTAGTCCTCGTACGGGGCGCACTCCGCGGAATCGGCGTTGCTGCTGCCGCCGTTGCTGCTGCTTCCGGTGCCGCAAGCGGTGGCGCTGAGTGCCAGTCCGATCGCGCCAACGATCGCGAGGGCCTGGCGTGGCCTGGCAGAGACCGCCATGCCGTCCTCCTTCCTGTCCGGCGCCGGCCGGGATCGCGTCCGGTTGACCTGGCGCCGGTCCGATGGGCGTTTTCACATGTAAGCGCTTGCATCTCCCTGGGGTCCACCCCTGGAGGGACACGAGCGAGTAACAATCCGGAAACCTGGCGAGAGGCCAAGGATCCGCGCCCATCTGCGGGAAAGAGCCCTGTCTATCAGCGGATCCTCCCGCTGATGGACCGGGGCGGTGGAAATTCTCTTCGGCGGAGGTTGGCTGGCGGGCAGCGGAGCACCACTGCCGGGCCGGCGCTGCCGGCGCTGTCCCCGCCGTCGCTGGCCCGCCGTCGGACCAGGGTCGGTCAGCTGTTCAGCTGCCAGATCGAGTAGTTGAGGGCCGCGGCGAAGGTCACCCACGCCCAGTAGGGCAGCAGCAGTACCGCCGCCACCCGGTTCGCCCGGGCGAACAGCAGCACGGTCACACCGATCGCCAGCCACAGCAGGACGATTTCGGCGAACGCCAGCCCATACCGGTCGCCGGCGAAGAAAAGCGGCGTCCAAGCGGCGTTGAGGACGAGTTGGACCGCCCACGCGCCGAGGGCCGCACCGAAGCCCACCCGGCGCCAGACCAGCCAGGCGGCGACCGCGATCGTCACGTAGAGGACGGTCCAGACCGGGCCGAAGAGCCAGGACGGCGGCGACCACGCGGGCCGGTCGAGGCTCGCGTACTGGTCGGCGGCGCCCGACGCGGCCAGGTTGCCGATCACGGCGGCGGCCAGCACGGCCACCGCGAAACCGGCGAGCGCCCACCACTTGCCGGCGCCGTTCCGTCGGGTCTGTTCCGCACTCGTCCGCATGGTAGGTGGTTCTCCGCTGAGTGGCGGCGGCAAACCTGCCAGGCGTAGCTGCCCGTACCGTTTCGAACAGCCCGCCTGGGCCGCCACAGCGCGGGGCGGGCGCGGTCCCCCGGCCGGCTGACGACAAGCACGCCGGGGTCGCCGCGTCCGGTAACTCCTGTCGGGAGGACGGAGTACCGGGCGCGACGACCCCGGCGGGTCCGGTGAGCGGCGCCCTGCGCCGCCAGGTCAATTGAAGATGCTGACCCCACCCGGGCCGACGAGCAGCCCGACAACGATGAGGACGATGCCCCAGAGGATCTGCCGGCGGAACAGCGCGAGAATTCCGGCGACCACCAGTACGACTGCGAGAATCCAGAGAATCAGCTCCATGGTTGCTGAATACCCCCGGCGGCGACTCCGGAAACCTCACTCTGATCAAGGTGATCGCCCAGCTGGAAGACGCTGTACGCCTGTTTGATCACCGGATGGGCCACGTTGCGTACGCGTACCCCGCCCGGGGTCGTGCCGCGTTCGGAGCCGTGGTGGGCGTGCCCGTGCAGGGCGAGTGCGGTCGGCGCGGCGTCGACGGCCTGCCCCAGCTGGTAGCAGCCGAGGAACGGGTAGATCTCCAGCGGCTCTCCGGCCAGGGTGTCCGGCACCGGGGCGTAGTGGGTGAGTGCCACCAGCACGTCACAGTCCAGCGAGCGCAACGCCTCACTCAACCGGTCGGCGCTCTCGGTAGTGGTGCGTACGAACGCCTTCATCTCCGGCTCGCCGAAGTCGCTGGCGCACCGGCCGGCGAATCCGCCACCGAAGCCCTTCACCCCGGCGACGCCGAGGCGGCCACCCGGGCAGTCCAGCACCACCCCGTCCCCCTCCAGCACGGTGATGCCCGCCTCCTCCAGCGTCCCGACCACCTGGGGCACCTGGTCGCACTGATGATCGTGGTTGCCCAGCACGGCGATCACCGGTACACCCAGACCACCGAACTCCTGGGCCACGCAGCGGGCCTCGGCCTCGGTGCCGTGCCGGGTCAGGTCGCCGGCGAGCAGCAGCGCGTCGACGCTGCCCGGCAGTTGTTCCAGGGCCGGCCGAAATCGGCCGACCACGTCCTCGTCCAGATGCACGTCGCCCACGGCGGCGATCCGGATAACCATCGAACCTCCCTCAGGGCAGTTGCTCGATCTCCGTGGGCGCCTGCGCGCGGATCACCCCGATGTCACTGCTGATCGGGACGTCCGGGAAGCGATCGGCCACCCGGCGCAGGATCTCCTCCCGCCGGTGCGCGCTCTCGACCTCGCCGTGCAGCACGAGAGCGCGTTCGGTGCGGACCACGGTGATTCCCTGTTCGGCAACGGCCGGATCTTCGGTGAGCAGCCGGTGGATCTCCGCCTCGACGTACTCGTCGGGCGGACCGGCGCCGGAGTCGAGGTGCGCGGTCACGTTCTCCCCTTCCCGTCGGCCGTGCCGGAGAGCGGCACGACGTCCAGCCTGTCCAGCAGCACCAGGAACGACTCCGCGTACGGCGAGTGCTGCGTCTCCTTGCGTACCCGTTCCCAGTCGATCTGCTCACGCAGCGAGCGGGCCAGCGGCAGCCCCCGAGCGAAATCGCAATAGTGCTGGGAGAAGCTGAGCAGCTTGTGCACCATCAGTTGGGTGGCGGACAGCACGGGCATGTGGATGGCGTCCACCGGCCGTACGACCGTGTCGGTGAAGGTCTCCTCGGTCACCGGCGTCTCGACCGGGCGGTGGATCAGGTCCACCATCCGACCGCCGTCGTAGACCTTGACCAGCCAGTCCTCCGGGGGCCGCTCGGCGGTGAAACCGGCCTGCCCCAGCGCCTCCAGCGCGGCTTCGACGTCGGACTCGCGGATGAGGAAGTCGACGTCGTGCTCGCTGGAGTGCCCGCCGTGCGCGTAGACGGCGAAGCTGCCGCCGAGAGCGAACGGGATCTCGGACTGTTTGAGCACGGCGGCGACCTTCTTGAGGGTGTGCAGGAGAGTCTCGTCGTCGCGCTCGGCCATCTCGCCTCTCCCGTCGATTCGTCGGGGGTGCCACCGGTGGGATCTCCGTTCGGTACCCGGCATTCCGGTCGCCCACACCTGCGCCGCGCGCGCATGGGGACGAACAGGTTTCAAACCGGATCTATGGTGCACCCTCGTGCGCCCGTCGGATAACCTTTCCAGGGTGGCCAGATCGATGGGAGCGCCCGCGTCGACGGGAGTCCGCTGTGCCCGGGGCCGGCTTCGCACCGTAGCCCTGATCGGCATCGACGGCTCCGGCAAGACCACCCAGGCGTACCGGCTCGCCGAGTCACTCACCGCAGCCGGCTTGCCGGCCACCTATCACCGCAACGCGGGTGGGCGGCGCTGGCTCGGCCGGGCGGCGCACCGACTCGGTCGGCCGGATGCCCAGAGCCTCCTCGGCCGGGACGGAATGCTATTGGCGGAGTCCGTGCTGCGCTGGTTGGCCATCGCGATGACGCTTGTCGGTGGCTTGTTCAGCGGACGGGTCGCGGTGATGGACCGCTATGCCGCCTGCCAGTACGCCAGCCTGCGGGCTCATGACGGGCACCGCTGGGAGCGGCTGGTCCGGGCCGCCTACCGACTTTTCCCCCGACCGCAGGTGACGTTCCTGCTGACCGTCGAGCCGATCGAGGCGTACCGGCGGATCGAGCGCAGGGGCACCGACCACGAGAGCCTCGGCTTCCTGGCCGCCGCTGACCTGGCCTACCGTACGCTGCCGGAGTATCCGACGTTCGTGCCGGTCAACGCGGATCTCCCGGCCGAGGAGATCGCCCGGGAGATCCGTGGGCACCTGAACGCCTGGCTGGCAGCCGGAGGCGAGCCGACCGACGTGGCGGCACCGGTGACGGAACTGGTGCCGCTTCAAGCCCGTCCGTAGACGGGTACGGCGGCACCGCTGGTGGGCGCCGACTCGTCCGACGCGAGGAAGCGGATCACCGAGGCGATCTCGGCCGGGTCCACCCATCGGCTGTGATCGGCGTCCGGCATCGCGCCGCGGTTGGTCGGGGTGTCGATGACGCTGGGCAGCACCGTGTTGCAGCGGACTCCGGCCGCCTTGTACTCCACCGCCACCGCGGCGGCGAAGCCGAGCACGGCGGCCTTCGCGGTGACGTAGCCGCCGACTCCCGGGAAGGGCGCGACCGCCGCCCGGGCAGCCACGCAGACGACCGCGCCACCACCGGCGGCGACCAGGTGGGGCAGCGCGGCCCGGGTGACCAGATGGGTCGGGCGGAGGTTGAGGGTGAGCATCCGTTCGAAGTCCTCGACCGGCGTCTCGTGCACCAGACCGCCGCTGGCGTATCCGCCGACGAGGTTGACCACGGCGCGTAGCGGTGCCTCGGGATCTCCGGACGCCACCTCGGCCACCCGGGCGACGTCCTGCGGGTCGGTCAGGTCCGCGACCATCCGGACGGGAGCGTTGGCCTCAGGTCCGCTCAGCGGGTCCGGTTGCCGGCGTTGGGGCGCGACCACTCGCCACCCGGCCGCCACGAACGCGGCGCTGACCGCCGTGCCCAGTCCGCCCGTGGCCCCGGTGACCAACACACTGCGATTCGCCATGACCTGAGGTTAGTGCGATGCCCGATCGGCGGACCGTGAGACCCACCCGGGAGGACTCCGGCCGGAAGCGGGCGTGACGGCTGAAGCCGGCGCGGCGCGGGATCGCCACCCAAGGAGGCACCGGCCGGACGATCGTCCGGAACGGCCTCTCGACGGCCCTCATGGCGCGCCCGGCCACTCGCCACCCGGTTGCCACGAACGCGGCGCTGGGTCAGGAACGCGACCGCCGGCCGGAGCGCTGGCCGCGGCGGGCATAGGGCCGGGGCGCGGATTGTTCATCAGGGCGTGGGGTATTACCACCGGCGTGGATGAACCGAGCGGTCCACGTACGCGTATCAGGCAGTGACCAGGATCGCAGCACGCTGGTGACCCGGGTCGCTGTGCCTATCGGCCGGGCAGTGCTGCCATGGACCGGAACGGACGGCGATCCGTCGATCCGTCGACCTCACGGGGTTCCTGCCGACGACAGCCAGGCAGGGTGCTGACAGCAAACGTGGACGCTGCTCTCAGCTGATTATCAGGCATTCGTGACACTTTCGACCCACGACATGGAATCCCCGACACGTCTCATCTGTTGTGTAGATGTCAGCACCGATGGGCACAGCGGAGGTTACGGGGGAGGGCTGATGGGCGTGGGGATGGCAAGGAACCGGGCAACCGGCGCGAGCGAGGGGACCGTGGGCACCGTGGACAAGAACATCGGAATGCGAACTGACGAGGTCGCCGAGGAGCGCGACCTGGTCGGAGTCTACCTGCACGAGATCTCCCGGACGCCGCTGCTGGACGCCGCCAAGGAGGTCGACCTCTCCAAGGCCATCGAGGCCGGCCTGTACGCCGAGCACCTGCTGGGCGAGGACCGCGTCCCCGACGGGGTGACCCGGGAGGAACTGGAACGGCTGATCGCTGACGGGGAGCGGGCCAAGGACCTGTTCATCCGGGCCAACCTGCGACTGGTCGTGTCGATCGCCCGACGTTACGTCCGCTCCGGCATGCCCATGTTGGACCTCATCCAGGAGGGCAACACCGGTCTGGTCCGGGCGGTCGAGAAGTTCGACTACGAGCGTGGCTACAAGTTCTCGACCTATGCGACGTGGTGGATCCGCCAGGCGATCAGCCGGGCGATCGCCCAGCAGGAGCGCACCGTGCGGCTGCCGGTGCACCTGGTGGAGGACGTCAACCGGATGCGCAACGTGGCCCGGCAGCTCACCCGTGAGCTGGGCGGCGACCCGGAGCCGGAGCAGATCGCGGCGGCGCTGGGGGTGACCGTCGAGCGGGTCAACGAACTGGTCCGCTGGTCGCAGGACACCGTTTCGCTGGACACGCCCGTCGGCGACGACGGCGACACCAACCTCGGTGATCTGGTCGCCGACAGTGACGCACCCTCCCCGGAGGAGATCGTCCTCACCGGGTTGGAGCGTCAGCGGATCGAAGGACTGCTCAACCACCTGGACGACCGTTCGGCCGGCATCATGCGGGCCCGGTACGGGCTGGAGGACGGCCGGGAGCACTCGCTGACCGAGGTGGCTTCGCGGTTCTCCCTGTCCCGGGAACGGATCCGGCAGTTGGAGATCCAGGCGCTCGGCCGGCTCCGCGAGCTGGCCCGAGCGGAGGGCCTGCAAGCGGCCTGAGCAGGCGACAACAACGGCGAACGGCCGGCGTCTATCGGGACGCCGGCCGTTCGCCGTTCTTCGTTGTCGGACGCCGCCGACAACGGCACCTCACGACCGGTCGCCTCAACGCACCCGTCCGTAACCGTACGGTGGCATCAGGTCCACGGATCGCTTCTCCACGTTGCGGCCGAAGGTCGGTGCGTGGATGACCTGTCCGTCGCCCACGTAGATGGCCATGTGGCCCAGGCCCCGGTAGAAGACGAGGTCGCCGGGGCGCAGCTCACTGCGACTGATGTGGGCCACCACGCCCCACTGCATCCGGGTGTTGTGCGGCAGGGATCGGCCTGCCGCCCGCCAGGCGGCCGAGGTCAGCCCGGAGCAGTCGTAGCTGCCCGGCCCGTCCTGGCCCCAGCCGTACGGCTTGCCCAGCGCGCCGTAGGCGTACCGGACGGCGACGCCGGCCTTGCCGGAGACGGCCGGCGCGTCCTGGGCGTTGCTGGCTCGGTTCGCCGGTCGTTCGGTTGCCCGGCCGTACGCCTCCCGGCGCATCTCGTAGAGCTTGGCGAGATCGCGCTCGATCCGTTTCTTCGCCGACGACAACTCGCGCGACTGCGCCGCCTGACGGCTGAGCGTGACGTCCAGCCGGGTCTTCTCGTCGAGCAGTCGCCGCTGGTCGGCGGTGTAGCTGGCGATGGTGGCCTGCCGTTGCCGGGTCAGGTGGTCCAGCGTGCCGAGCCGGTCCAGTACGGAGGTCGAGTCACCGCCGTGCAGCAACGCGTCGACGGTGCCGAGGTTGCCGGTCTTGTACGCGGTCACCGCCAACTCGCCGACGTCCGCTCGGCTCTGTTCGGCCTGCTGCTCCAGCGGGCCGATCCGGCCCTGCAACCGCTCCACCGCGGACCGGTTCTCCTTGATCTTCTCCCGCAGCTCGTTGTGGGCCTCCACCACGCGTTCCAGCTCGACGGAGGCCTTCTCGATCCGCCGGGTCAGTTCGGCGGGGGAAGGTTCGGCCCGGGCCACCGTCGCCGGCACGAGCAGCGCCAGTGCGAGAGCGGCGACCGTCAGGGCGCGCGGCGTGTGCGTCAGGGACGACAAGAGCCCGAATGCTCCTCTCCCGGTGCCGGCGCGGGCGGCTGAGGCTCCGCGACGGCGACGGCCCGGTGCCGTCCTGGTGGACAGCGGCCGGCCGAGCCGACCTGCCCAACCTAGTACGGGACGGGAGTCATCCGCAGAGAAAGCCGGGACCACTGGGAGTGCTGTGGCGGAACACGCAGTGGCAATCAGCGTCAAGCAGGTTATCGGCGACATGTCGGACTGGTCGCTCCCGGCATATGACGTCGGATGCCGGGACGTTTTGACCGACAAGCCGGACTTGGTGGGCTCTTTCCGGCGGCGGCGGTGCCTCGCAAGCCTCTGACCATCGGAAACGTCGCAGCCGGAGTGGCGCGCACGGCCCACAATGAATCGCGCGACCGGGATTCCCGCCAACCGGCGTCGATGCGCAGGGCCGACGGAGGCCAACCCGGTGCCACCAGCCGTGGGAGGAGGGGGCGTGAATCCTGATGGCGCGACAACGCGGACGCCACGAACACCCCGAGGCACCGGCGCCGGCGCCGGGCCGACCTTGCTCTACGCCCGGCCCGGGATCATCGTCACGGTCGACCGATTCACCGTCGGCGGCAGCACCTGGCGCGTCGCCGAGCTGACCCATCTGCACAGCACCCGAGGGCCGCACGACCGGGCGGCGACCCGGGCCGTGCTGGTCTCGACGGTGGTGATCGGCGGGGTGGGACTGCTGCTGGGGTTCACCGGAGGGCTGCAACGACTCACCGCCGGGGCGTACCTGCTGCTCGGTGCCGTGTTCCTGGTGCCGGTGCTGCTCGCGGCGGCGGGCGACCGCTGGCGGCCACCGGCGTACGAGCTGTGGGGCCGCCGGGCCGGTACCGACGAACTGCTGTTCAGCAGCGACGACGAGCAGCAGTTCGGCCAGGTGAGCCGGGCACTGCGTCGAGCCCGTGAGATGAACAGCTACGGCGGGTGGGAGGACCCGCTTGCCGGTGCCGACCCGTGGCGACCGCGACGGTGAGGGCGGGTCGCTACCCGGCGATCGGCTCGGGCGCCTGCGCCTGTTCCCGCTCCCGCTGCTCGGCGGTGACCAGCGCGCTCACCCGCCGCTCCGCCCAGAAGGAGACGAACGGCACGGTGCCGGCCAGCATCACCAGGATCATGCGCTTGAGTGGCCAGTCGGCCCGGCGGGACAGGTCGAACGCGGCGACCAGGTACACCATGTAGAGGAAGCCGTGTGCCTGGCCCACGGTCTCCACCACGACCGGGTTGTCGAAGCCGTACTTCAGCGGCATGCCGATCACGACCAGCAGGATCAGCACCACGCCGACGACCCAGGCGATCACGCGGTAGCGGGTGAGGGCAGCGCGCACTTCTCGTCCGTCCTTCCGGGCCCGGCTCAGCCGGGATAGTCACCGGGCTTGGCGCCCGGATTGGCGTTCAACCATGACAGGTAGCGGTTGTAGGCGGCCAGGTCGGCGTCGTCCTCGCCGGGACCGGCGGGGACCCGGGCAACCCGCACCGGACGTCGGATCCCCGTCCGTGGCTGCTCGGCGTCGACCGCGTCGGGAGCGGTCACATCGTCGGGCCCGACGGCTTCGCCCGGCTGACCGACGGACGCCGACGCGACCGTGTCCCCGGTCGGCGGCTCCGTGCGCAGCGCGTGGCGTACCTCGCGCCACCAGACGAAGACCACGAAGCCCGCGAAGATCGGCCACTCCACCGCGTAACCCCAGCTGATGGCGTTGCCCGCGGCGGCCCGGCTGACCTGCCACCAACCGAGACCGAGAAAGGTGGTCACCAGCACGACCATGGCCACGTGGCGAGCGATCCACGCCGGGGTCCAGAGCCGCTTCATGCCACGAGGGTACCGAAACCGGCCGCCTTCTCCGACGCGGTGTCGTAGTGCGTCGTGGTTTGGCGACACCTGAGGCGGGCAACCGTACAGACGCCAGCCCAGGACGGACGAGGGGGCGAGATGACGGCATCGGGACGACAGGACGGATTTCCCGCCGGCGGTACGGAGGTGAGCCCCGAGCAGCGGATTCCCGAGTGGGGCGACGACCGGACACCGGCCCCCGCGCCCGAGGCCGACATGCTCGGCATCGATCCCGCCGAGCTGGGCGAGGAGGATCTCATTCGGGAGATGCAGAGCCTGCACCGTACCCGTCTGGACACGCTGCGTCACGCCACCGACTCGGCGCTCGCCAACCACCTGCGGCGTACCGCCGAGTTGGAGACCGAGTACCTCGCTCGCCACCCGGGGCGCGAGGTCGACCCGAGCCGGCTGCGGGACGCGTGATGGCGTACGCGGAACGGGGGGTGTCCGCGCCCCCGGAGGTCGTCTTCAACACGGCCACCGACCCCGACCGGATCTCCTCGTGGTTGCCGGAGCCGCTGCTGTCGAGTGAACCGGCCCGGGAGGGCGACGCCGGGCAACTGCGGGCGCGCTGGACGGCCCGTGGCGCCGACTGGTCGGCCGAGCTACAGGTGGAGCCGGTCGACGCTGGTGGTTCCCGGCTCCGGCTGGAACTCGGCGGCGGTGGCGGGGACGTAGACCGGCTCGCCGACGAGGCGCTGAACAGCCTTGCCCGCGAGGTGGCGGACAACCTGCAGGCCGGCTGACTCGATCGAACCCCCCGCCGGACTGCGGCGGATCGTAGCGTGACCCGAAGAGGAGGCCGGGTGAGCGACTTGAAGCAGAAGGTGGCGCGGTTGCGCCAGGCGTACGCGCCGCACGAGCACCGCCCGCTCGGTGGCTACCTGGCGGCGATGGGCACCTACGCCGGGGTGACCGGCGCTATCGCCGGCCTGGTGAAGGTGACCGGGCGGAGCGTGCCCGAGCGACCCGCCACGTCGGACGTGGTGCTGCTCGCCATCGCCACCCACAAGCTCAGCCGACTGCTGTCCAAGGATGCGGTGACCAGTCCGTTGCGGGCCCCCTTCACCCGCTACGACCGGCCGATCGGCAGCGGCGAGGTGATGGAGCAGGTACGCGACTCTGGCAGCTCCACCCGCCATGCGATCGGGGAACTGCTCAGTTGCCCGTTCTGCCTGGCCGTCTGGGTGGCCACCGGTCTCACCGGCGGGCTGGTGCTCGCGCCGCGACTGACCCGGCTCGTCGCCACGGCACTGACCGCGGTGGCCGCCTCCGACTTCCTGCAGATGGGCTACGCGGTGGCCCAGCAGGCGGCCGAGGGCGGCGACGAGAAGGATTGACGGTACGTACGACGCGGCCGACCCGGGAGACGGGTCGGCCGCGTCGTACGCTGCTGTCTGACCGGTTGCCGGCGGCACGGCAGGTGACCTGGGGCTGCCTGCCTGGCCGTCTCGCGGGCGTCAACCAGCGGCAGGACCGCGGTTCAGCGCTGCATTCCGGACCAGCCGCGCGGCGACTCCGGCTCCCGCTCGTCCTCGTCCGCGCCGGTGATGATGTCCCGGTCGACGGCGGTGCGGTCGTGCTCGTTGGCGAAGTCGGGTTCCGGCAGGGTGTCCGTCCCCTCCGGCGGCTGGCCGAGCGCGGGCGGATGGGGGTGCTGATCTTCCTCGCGCTGCGTCATCGTGTTCCTCTCCTCGTCGCCGGTCCCGGCCGGCTGATCAGCCCGCCGAGCCACCCAGCAGGTCGGTCACCTCGTCGACCGCGTACTCGCCCTGTGGCAACGCGTTGAGCCGGGACAGCAGCTGCGCCGGCAGCTCCGCGGCGACCGCGCGGCGGTAGATGTCCACCTGACTGATCCGCTCCTGACCGTGGTAGAGGTCGTCGAGCAGTTCGTCGAGCGGACGGGTGTCCACCTCCTCGGTCTCCACCTCGTCCCCGACTGCGGCAGCCGTGCCGGGCAGGTCGGTGGTGGGCGGATCGAGCGCGGCGGTGTCGACCACGGGCACGTCGGCCAGGATGGCTTCGGGTAGCCGAGCCTGCGTCGTCGGTTCCGTGGGCGCCTCGGTCACGGGTACGTCATCGCTCACCCCCGTGACCTACCCGCCCCCACCCCGCCAAAACACCCCCACCCCCTTGCCCCTTTGCGTAGATCATGAGGTGGGCGGCAGCGTGGATCGAGCAGTGCCGCCAACCTCATGATCAACACGGTGGGGGTGGGGGCGAGGGGCTGTCAGGCGGGGGTGGGGAGGGAGGTGGTGGCGCGGCGGGCGCGGACGGCGGCGGCCAGTTCGGCGAGCACCTCGTCGGTGGTGTCCCAGCCGATGCAGGCGTCGGTGACCGACTGGCCGTAGGTGAGTTCGCGGGTGGGGTCGAGGTCCTGTCGACCCGGTACCAGGAAGCTCTCCAGCATGATCCCCACGATGCCCCGCTGACCGGCGGCGATCTGTGCGGCCACGTCGGCGGCAACCACGGGCTGGTTACGGTGGTCCTTGCCGCTGTTGGCGTGGCTGGCGTCCACCACCAGCCGTTCCGGCAGCCCTGCGGCGCGCAGCAGGTCCAGCGCACCGGCCACGGACGCGGCGTCGTAGTTCGGCCGGCCGCCGCCACCCCGCAGCACCAGGTGGCCGTCCGCGTTGCCCCGGGTGTGCATGATCGCCGGCGTGCCGGAGACGTCGATGCCGGGGAAGACGTGCGGCACGCCGGCGGCCCGGATCGCGTCGACCGCGGTGCCGATGCTGCCGTCCGGACGGTTCTTCATGCCGATCGGCATGGACAGCCCGGAGGCAAGCTGACGGTGCACCTGGCTCTCCACGGTGCGCGCCCCGATCGCCCCCCACGCGACGGTGTCCGCGATGTACTGCGGGGTGATCGGGTCGAGGAACTCGCAACCCACCGGCAGGCCGAGACGCAGCACGTCGAGCAGCAGCGCCCGGGCTCGACGCAGACCCGTGTTGACGTCCCCGGAACCGTCCAGCCCCGGATCGTTGATCAGCCCCTTCCAGCCAACCGTGGAACGCGGCTTCTCGAAGTAGACCCGCATCACGACGAGCAGGTCCTCATCGACCCGCTCGGCCGCCGCGCGCAGCCGCTGCGCGTAGTCGAGGGCGGCGGCAGGATCGTGCACCGAGCACGGCCCGACGACCACCAGCAGCCGGTCGTCGGTGCGGTCGAGCACCTGACCGACCGCCCGGCGGCCGGACAGCACGGCCGCCGTCAGGTCGTCGTCCAGGGGCAGTTCGTGCAGCAGCAGAGCTGGGGTGGTCAGCGGTACGACACGGTCGATCCGCTGGTCGATGACCCGGTGGTTCTCCGGGGTCGTCACGGTGGGCATCCTTCCGCCGACCGCACCCGGGGCCGGTGCCCGGGTCGAGCCGGCTGCTCGTACGCGAAAGGGCAGGAACGAAAGCTCCTGCCCGGCCGGCTCGACAACGGTGACGTCAGATCATGGTGAAGTCACCGGCCTGCGAGCCGGCTGGCTAAACCATCGATACGAGCGCGTCACGGCGGTAAGCGTACCCGACCGCGCCCGAGCGCTCATCCTCTCGTCGACAAAGCCTCGCCTCGCGTTCATCGGCACCGATGAAACTCCCGGTAACTCCAGCGCCACCCAACGCGGATCACCCGGAGGTCATCGATGGATCGTCGTACCGTCCTGCGCGCCACCGTCGCCGGTGGCGCCGCCGCCTTCTCCGGCAGCCTGTGGGCGGGCGCCGCCGTGGCCGCACCCGCTCAGCCCGGCCCCAGCCCCTACGGCTCGCTCCGGACCGCCGACGGCAACGGCATCCAGCTGCCCACCGGATTCACCAGCCGGGTGATCGCCCGGTCCCGCCAGACCGTCTCCGGGACGTCGTACACCTGGCACGACGCCCCCGACGGCGGTGCCTGCTTCGTCGCCGGCGCCGGCTGGATCTACGTCTCGAACTCCGAGATCACCCCGGGCGGTGGCGCCTCGGCGGTGCGCTTCAACGCCGACGGCAGCATCGCGTCGGCGTACCGGATCCTCTCCAACACCAACCAGAACTGTGCCGGTGGCGCCACCCCGTGGGGCACCTGGCTCTCCTGCGAGGAGGTCAGCCGCGGATACGTCTACGAGACGTACCCGCAGGGCGGCACCGCCGCGGTGCGGCGGGCGGTGATGGGACGGTTCAAGCACGAGGCCGCCGCCTGCGACCCGGACCGTCGGGTGATCTACCTGACCGAGGACGAGAGCAACGGCTGCTTCTACCGGTTCCGACCGAACAGTTGGGGCAATCTTGCCGCCGGCACCCTGGAGGTGCTGGTCGCGGGGAGCGCCACCAGCGGCCCGGTGACCTGGGCGCGAGTGTCGGACCCGGACGGGTCGCCGACGCTGACCCGCAGCCAGGTCTCCGGTGCCAAGCGGTTCAACGGTGGCGAGGGCTGCTGGTACGACGACGGCACCTGCTGGTTCACCACCAAGGGCGACAACCGGGTCTGGGCGTACGACGCGGTCAACCAGCGAATCGATCTGGCGTACGACGACTCGCTGGTCTCCGGCACCGCGCCGCTGACCGGGGTGGACAACATCACCGGTGCCGGCTCGGGCGACCTCTACGTGGCCGAGGACGGCGGCAACATGGAGATCAACGTCATCACTCCCGCCGGGGTGGTCGCGCCGTTCCTGCGGATCACCGGGCAGTCCTCCTCAGAGATCTGTGGGCCGGCCTTCTCGCCGGACGGCACCCGGTTCTACTTCTCGTCGCAGCGCGGCACCTCCGGCTCCTCATCCGGCGGCATCACCTACGAGGTGCGTGGCCCGTTCCGCTGAGCCCAGCTTGACGTCGTGGCAGGGCGCCTTCGTCGTTGCGGAGGAGCCCTGCCCGCCCCCCGAGTGCGGGAGACGGGGGCGGGGTATGAGGAGCGGCATGACTGACGAGCGAAGCGACCAGGAGCGGGTGGAGTCCCGCGCCCACCTGCTACCGGAAGAGGCAGCGGCCGGCAGCGACGACGCGCATGCCCAGGCCGACGCGATCCTGACCGAGTCCGACGCCCGGGAGGCCGACCAGAACGTCGCCCCCGACACGGTGCTGGAGCGGCGTACGTCGGATCAGACCGTCAACCCCGTCGAACCGCCGGACTGAGCGCTGGCACCACGCCCTCGACGGGATCCTCGGTAGGTGTGCTGGCGCAGCCAGGCCAGGGGCCCGGTCAACCGCAGTTCCTCCGGGAGGTTGCCCACCGGGTCGAAGGCCAGCGCGGCGTCCTCCCGCGCGCTGAGCTGATCGCCGATGGTGACCTGCCCGAACGGCCGCCACGGTCCGACGGCGGAGGCGACGGCGAGGACCAGCCCGGGCCGGCCGGCCGCCACCGCGGTGGACAGGCCGGACAGGTCGTGGCCCAGGTCGGGCGATTCCGGGTCGGCCAGCGCAGCCAACCAGAGCCGCCGCCGGCCGGCCCGGTACGACATGACCGAGCTGTACGTGCCGGTGAACCGACGTCGGGGCAGTGGCAGGTGTCGCAGCATCGGCGCGGCGGCGCTGGAGCTGACCAGCAGATCGAACGGTCGTCCGGCCTGGTGGTGTATCCGCACCGCCAGGCCGAGCACGTCGGGCCAGGCGTCCGGGGTGGGCGTTCCCTTGGAGAGGCGGACGGTGGCCGGGTAGTGACCGGGCCGGTCGAGCAGTCGGACGCCGGTCGGCGGGCCGGCCGTCCCCCAGACGAGCACCTCGCCGGCGAAGGACCGGCCGGCCGGGTGCAGCATCCGTCCCCGGCGCAGCCGGGCCAGGGCCCGGGCCGCTCGTTCGGTGATGACGGCGGGCTGCGGCCAGGTAATCGTCGGCATGCCCTCCGCATACCCAGGGCCGTACCGTCGATGCCGTCTTCCGGCACTGCCGCCTGACGTGCGGTCGTCGCGGCACGGGCCCGCCCGTCGGCGCGGCTCGCCGGTGGGTGTCCCGTGGCCTGCCCGGGCGAAAGATCGGATAGCGTCGGTGCCATGCCCGACAGCGGTTACCCCTGGCCGATCTCGACGACCCGACTGGACAATGGCCTGCGCGTGGTGGTCAGCGAGGACCGCACCGCCCCGGCGGTCGCGGTCAACCTCTGGTACGACGTGGGTTCCCGGCACGAGCCGGCCGGTCAGACCGGCTTCGCCCATCTCTTCGAGCACCTGATGTTCGAGGGCTCCACGCACGTTGCGAAGACCGAGCACATGAAGCTGGTCCAGGGGGCCGGCGGCTCGCTCAACGCCACCACCAACCCGGACCGCACCAACTACTTCGAGACGGTCCCGGCGGAGCACCTTGAGTTGGCGCTCTGGTTGGAGGCCGACCGGATGGGCGGGCTGGTGCCGGCGCTGACCCAGGAGACGCTGGACAACCAGCGGGACGTGGTCAAGAACGAGCGGCGGCAGCGCTACGAGAACGTGCCGTACGGGGACGCCTGGCTGCGGCTGCTGCCGCTGCTCTATCCGCCGGGTCACCCGTATCATCACGCCACCATCGGGTCGATGGCCGATCTGAACGCCGCCGACCTGGCCACCTTCCAGGCGTTCCACCGGACGTACTACGCGCCGAACAACGCCGTGCTCACCGTGGTCGGTGACACCACAGTCGACGAGGTCGTCAGCCTGGCCGAGCGGTACTTCGGCGGGATCCCGCCCCGGCCGGACATCCCCCCGGCTCCCGACGGCCGGGTCGTGCCGGCCACCGGAGTGCCCGCCGAGGAGACGGTGGTCACCGAGGTGCCGGCGCCCCGCGTGTACGTCGCGCATCGCACCCACCCGTTCGGCAGCCCCGGGTACGACGTGGTGACGGTGCTGGCCACCGTGCTCGGCAGCGGTCGGGGCAGTCGGCTCTACCAGCGGCTCGCCGACGGTGAACGGATCGCCCAGCCCGATCTGGTCGGGGCGTACGGGGTGGACCTGGCGCACGCCCCGGCACCGCTGATCGCCACCGCGACCGCCCGCCCGGGGGTCAGCGGTGAGCGGCTGGCCGCCGGGCTCGCCGAGGTGGTCGACGAACTGGTGACCGTGCCGGTCACCGCCGCCGAACTGGACCGCGCCAAGGCATTGCTGACCACCGCATGGTGGCGGCAGATGTCCACGGTGGACGGTCGGGCGGACGCGCTGAGCCGGTACGCCACCCAGTTCGGTGACCCGGCCACGGTGTCCGAGCGGTTACCGGCCTGGCTCGCGGTGACCGCCGAGGAGATCGCCGAGGTGGCGGCCGACACGCTCGCCGCCGACGACCGGGCGACCCTGACCTACCTTCCCGAGGAGAAGCTGTGAGCGCGAGCAGTGAGCGGCCCTCAGTGACCCTGATCGCTGACCGGCCCGGCCCGGGCGCGGCCCGCCCGTACCGTTTCCCCCAGGTGGTCCGCCGCACCGTCGCCGGTGGCGACGTCGTCGCCGCGCACCTGCCCGGCCAGAACCTCGCCGTGGCGATGCTGCTGCTGGACGCGGGCGCCGGCCGTGAACCGGTGGGTCGCGAGGGACTCGGCGGGGTGTTGGCCAAGGCACTGGAGGAGGGCACCACCCAGCGCGACGCCACCGCGTACGCGCTGGCCATAGAGGCGCTCGGCACCGAGTTGGTGACCGGGCTGGACTGGGACACCTTCCAGGCGAGCGTGCAGGTGCCGGTGGGCCGGCTGGGCGCGGCGGTGGAACTGCTCGCCGAGGCGGTGCGCACCCCGAGGCTGGACCCGGACGACGTCCGGCGGGTCCGCGACGACGAGGTGACCGCGCTACGGATGGACTGGGCGAATCCGGGACCTCGGGCCGACGCGGCGTTGCGCGCCGACCTGTTCGGCGCCGGCAACCGTTGGGGCCGCCCGATGTACGGCGACCCCGACTCGGTGGCCGGTCTGGACGTGGAGGACGTCACCGTCTTCCACTCGGAGTGGTTCATCCGTCCGGGCACTCTCGTCGTCGCCGGCGATCTGGACCGGCTCGACCTGGACGCCCTCGCGGCCACGGCGTTCACCGGCACCGGCGGCGGGCCGGTTGACCGGGGCGTACCGATCGACGTGCCGGTGCGTGCCGAGCGGCGGATCATCCTCGTCGACCGGCCCGGATCAGTGCAGTCCACGCTGCGGCTCGGCCATCCCGGACCACACCGGGCGCACCCGGACCATGTGCCGATCGCGCTTGCCGGCACCGTGCTCGGCGGAGCGTTCACCTCCCGGCTGAACCACCTCATCCGGGAAGTGCGCGGTTACACGTACGGCATCCGGGGCGACTTCGCCTCGTCCCGCCGGTTCGGCCGGTTCGCGGTCAGCTCGGGAGTGCAGACGGCCGTCACCGCACCGGCGTTGGTCGAGGCGGTCGGGGAGATCGCGCGTACCCAGGCCGGTGGGGTGACCGAGGACGAGCTCGCGGTGGCCCGGTCCTGGCGGGCGGGCCAGCTCTCGGTCGAGTTGCAGAGCCCACGGGCCATCGCCGGGGCGCTGAGCACGCTTGTGGTGCACGACCTGCCGGACGACTACCACGCCCGGCTGCGGGAGGAACTGCTCGGTGCCCAGGTGGCCCAGGTCTCGGCGGCTGCCGCCACGCACCTGCGTCCGGAGTCGCTGACCCTGGTGGTGGAGGGCGATGCCGCGGTGATCAGGGATGAGCTGGTGGCCACCGGTCTCGGTGAGCTGATCGACCACCCGCCGGCGGGTTGATCGACGAGCCCATCGGCCGGGATTGTGACGTCGGTCGCGGCGTCGGCGGTCCGGGCTGAGATGCTGCGGTCGGCAACGGTGGTGCGGCGGTGTTCTTCCGGCGGAACCGGCCGGCGGGTGGTGACTGTCCCGGACCGAACGGGCTCGGCCCGGCCGGCGGGATCCCCGGCGGTGGGAAAGCATTCCCGGTCCGGGCACCGGGCTGGGTAGCCTCGCGGGCATGAGGATCGGCATTGTGGGAGCCACCGGCCAGGTCGGTGGCGTGATGCGGCAGGTGCTGGCGGAGCGGAACTTCCCGGCGGAGCAGGTAAGGCTGTTCGCCTCGGCGCGCTCGGCCGGGCGTACGCTGCCGTGGCGCGGCGAGGAGATCACCGTCGAGGACGCCGCCACCGCGGACTACTCCGGGCTGGACATCGTGCTCTTCTCAGCCGGCAAGGGTTCCGCAAAGGAGTTGGCGCCTCGGGTCGCCGCCGCGGGTGCGGTCGTCATCGACAACTCCTCGGCGTTCCGGATGGACCCGCAGGTGCCGTTGGTCGTCGCCGAGGTCAACCCGCACGCCGCCGCCGACCGGCCCAAGGGCATCATCGCCAACCCGAACTGCACCACCATGGCCGCCATGCCGGTGCTGCGTCCGCTGCACGCCGAGGCGGAACTGGTCGCCCTGGTCGTCGCCACCTACCAGGCGGTCTCCGGTGCCGGCCTGGCCGGCGTCGCCGAGCTGGACGAGCAGGTCCGCAAGGTGGCCGAGACCGCCACCGGGCTCACCTTCGACGGCGGCGCGGTGGACTTTCCCGCCCCCCGTTCGTTCGCTCAGCCGATCGCCTTCAACGTGTTGCCGCTGGCCGGCTCGATCGTCGACGACGGGTCGGCGGAGACCGACGAGGAGCAGAAGCTTCGCAACGAGAGCCGCAAGATCCTGGAGATCCCCGACTTGAAGGTCTCCGGCACCTGCGTACGGGTTCCGGTCTTCACCGGTCACTCGCTTCAGATCAACGCCCGGTTCGCCCGGCCGATCAGCCCGCAGCGGGCGTCCGAGCTGCTCACCGACGCGCCCGGCGTCGCGCTCTCCGACGTGCCGACCCCGTTGCGGGCGGCCGGGCAGGATCCGACGTTCGTCGGCCGGATCCGCGCCGACGAGACCGTCGAGCACGGCCTGGCGTTGTTCTGCTCCAACGACAACCTGCGCAAGGGCGCGGCACTCAACGCCGTGCAGCTTGCCGAGCTGGTTGCCGCCGAGGGCTGAACCACACCGACACCGGGCCCGGCCTTCGCCGGTCGTGGCAGCCGACCGAGCTGCGGCTGAGCGTGCGGCACCCGCGCGGTGACCGGCCACGTTACTGGCTGCGGCCGTCGGGTAGACCCCTGGCTGCCCGACACCCAGAGGGAGGCGCCATGACAACGGTCGGAGAGTTCATGACGACCCGGTTGGTGACCATGGACGGCAACGCCACGCTCGTCGCGGCGGCCCAGGAGATGCGCGACTCCGCGATCGGTGACGTGGTGGTGACCGACGGAGACAACGTGGTCGGCATCGTCACGGACCGGGACATCACGGTCCGAGGCGTGGCCGAGAGCATGGACCCGGACACCACCCGGCTGAACCAGATCACCACCAAGGACGTGGTTACGGTGAGTCAGTACGACGACGCCGTCGCCGCCGCCGACCTGATGCGGACGTACGCCGTGCGGCGGCTGCCCGTGGTGGAGGACGGCCGGCTGATCGGACTGGTGTCCATGGGCGATCTGGCGGTCGAGCGGGAGCCTCAGTCGGTGCTGGCCGACATCAGCGCGGACGATCCCAACAACTGATCGCCTCCACCAACCGAAGCCGGTTCCCGAGCCATCGGGAGCCGGCTTCGCGCGGTTCGGTGCCGCGCGTCCGCCCCCGCATCCGGCAATTCGCCGTGGCCGCTTACCGGGTCCACCGGGCCGCGCGGTCTCACCCCAAGCGGGTGAGGTTGAGCCACCGGGCGTCGGGGACCCCTCCTGCGGGACATGAGCGACCGGGAGGAGGGGCCCGATGGCGGACGCGACCACGCGGTTTTTCGAGGACCTCGACCAGCAGGGGTACGAACCTCTGCTGGCGAAGATTTCCGGAGCCCTGCGCTTCGACCTGCACGAGGGACCGCAGACCACCCACTGGCTGATGCGGATCGACCGGGGAAACATCCAGGTCAGCCGGCAGGACATGGAGGCCGACACGGTGGTCGGCACCAGCCCCGCCCTCTTCGAGGAGCTGGTCACCGGCCGGGAGAACGGGCTGGCGGCGCTGCTCCGGGGGGACATGACGGTCACCGGTGACGCCCGCCTGGTGGTGCAGGTCGAACGGATCTTCCCCAGCTCGCCGCACGCCAGGGGACCGCAGCGCTACCGGAAGGGGGTGAAGTGATGGCACCCAGCCACACCGTACGGATCCTCGACGGCAACAACTTCGTCGTCAGCGAGGCCACCGGGGACATCGAGGCGACACCTACCGAACCGACCGGGCTGTTCTCCATCGACACCCGCTTTCTCTCCAAGTGGGTGCTCACGGTCAACGGTGAGCGGCTGAACGCCCTCTCCTACGACGACCTCCAGTACTACGAGTCGCGCTTCTTCCTGGTGCCCGGGCTGGCCACGCACTACGTCGACGCGAAACTGTCGATCATCCGGGAACGGGCGGTCGGTGGGAGCTTCCGGGAGGACATCACCATCCTCAACCACGACGAGAAGGCAGTCGACCTGGAGATCCGGATGGATGCCGGCTGCGACTTCGCCGACCTGTTCGAGGTCAAGGACGAGATCCTCAACAAAAAGGGTGAAATCTACTGTGAGGCCGAGCCGGACCGGCTGCGCCTGGGCTACCGGCGCGGCAACTTCAAGCGCGAAACGATCATCTCGTCCTCCGCGCCGGCCCGGTACGACCGCAACGGCTTCGCGTACTCCATCCACCTGGAACCGAACGAGCAGTGGGACACCCGCATCGACGTGCAGACCCTGGCACTCGGCCCGGGCGGTCGGGACCTGCGTCTCGGATTGCAGACGCACGGCACCGAACGGCTCGCCCTGCAACACGACCTGGAGGAGTGGATCGCCAAGGCGCCGACGGTGAACAGCGAGCACGACAGTTTGTCCGCGACGTACCGCAAGTGCATCGTCGACCTGGCGGCGTTGCGCTTCTCACCGCTGTCGCTTGGCGGTCAGACCCTGCCGGCCGCCGGTCTGCCCTGGTTCATGACCATGTTCGGCCGGGACAGCATCCTGACCTGTCTGCAGACGCTGCCGTTCACACCGCAGCTGAGCGCGACCACGCTACGGATCCTCGCGGCCCTGCAGGGCACCCGGTTCGACGACTTCCGGGAGGAGGACCCCGGCCGGATCCTGCACGAGATGCGGTACGGCGAGAGCGCCGCGTTCGAGGAGCAACCGCACTCGCCGTACTACGGAGCGGTCGACTCCACGCCGCTGTTCGTGGTGCTGCTCGACGAGTACGAGCAGTGGAGCGGCGACGGCGCGCTGGTCAAGGAGTTGGAGCAGGAGTGCCGCCGGGCCTTCAAGTGGATCGACGACTACGCCGACCTGGTCGGCAACGGCTACATCTGGTACGAGCGGCGCAACACCGACACCGGCCTGGAGAACCAGTGCTGGAAGGACTCCTGGGACTCCATCTCCTACCGCGACGGCACCCTGCCGCCGTTTCCCCGGGCCACCTGCGAGGTGCAGGGGTACGCGTACGACGCGAAGATGCGCGGCGCGCGGCTGGCCCGTGAGTTCTGGGACGACCCGGCGTACGCCGACCAACTGGAGCGGGAGGCCGCAGCCCTGAAGGAACGGTTCAACCGGGACTGGTGGGTCGAGGACGGCGGCTACTACGCGCTCGCGCTCGATCCGGACGGGCGACAGTGCGACGTGCTCAGCTCCAACATCGGCCACCTGCTCTGGAGCGGCATCGTCGACGACGACCGGGCCGAGCAGATCGCCAACCACCTGGTCGGGCCGCGGCTGTTCACCGGCTGGGGGGTGCGGACCCTGGCCGAGGGCGAGGTGCGCTACAACCCCATCGGCTACCACAACGGCACCGTCTGGCCCTTCGACACCTCGTTCTGTGCCTGGGGTCTGCGCCGGTACGGCTTCGCCGAGGAGGCCGCAATGATCGCCAACGGCATCCTGGACGCCGCCCGGTACTTCGACGGCCGGTTGCCGGAGGCGTTCGGCGGTTATCCGCGTGAGCAGACGAAGTTCCCGGTTGAGTACCCGACGGCGTGCAGTCCGCAGGCATGGTCGACGGGGGCTCCGCTGCTGTTGCTGCGTACGATGCTCGGCCTGGAGCCACACGAGGGGCACCTGGCGGTCGAGCCGCGACTGCCCGTCGGCATGGGCCGGATCGAGGTGCTGGACATCCCCGGCCGCTGGGGCCGGGTGGACGCCTTCGCCCGTGGCCGGGTCGACCTGCACTCGCTGGCCGGGTGACAGGCGTGGCCGGGTTGCCCAATCGGGCGACGGGCGACCCGGCCACGCCCCGGCAGGTCGTGGCAACCACCGTCCCTACCGGTGCGTAACCTACCCAAGGTAAAGTTCCGGGATGCCGGAACTCGTGTATCCGCCCGTCATCGCCGCAGCCAAGACGATGTTCCGGGTCCTCGACCTGAAGCTCACCGTCGAGGGCGATCATCACGTTCCCCGTGCCGGGGGAGCGGTGCTGGCCAGCAACCACGTGAGTTACCTCGACTTCATCTTCTGCGGCCTGGGCGCCCTGGAGTCCCGACGTCTCGTCCGCTTCATGGCCAAGGACTCGGTGTTCCGGCACCGGGTGTCCGGGCCCTTGATGCGAGGCATGCGACACATCCCGGTGGACCGGCGTGCCGGCGCCGACTCGTACGCCGCCGCCGTGGCGGCGCTGCGCTCTGGGGAGGTGGTCGGTGTGTTCCCCGAGGCGACGATCAGCCGCTCCTTCACCGTCAAGGAACTCAAGAGCGGGGCCACCCGGATGGCCCACGAGGCGCAGGTGCCGGTGCTGCCGGTCGCGCTCTGGGGCACCCAGCGGCTGTGGACGAAGGGGCGTCCGCGTACGCTCACCCGCCGGCACACCCCGATCACCATCCTGGTCGGCGAGCCGATGGATCCGGCCGCGTACCCGGACCCCGCCGCGATGACCGAGGAACTGCGTATCCGACTGACCGCGCTTGTCGACCGGGCTCAGCGGGAGTACCCGGACCAGCCCGCCACGCCAGCGGACGGGTGGTGGCTGCCGGCGCATCTCGGTGGCAGCGCGCCTACCCCACAGGAGGCCGCCGCGCTCGACGCCGACGCCCGGCGCTCCACGACCCGCTGACCACCGGTCCGACCGTTGCAGGGGCCTACCGCTGGCCGGACGCCGCGTCGTACGGCGGCGCGTCGGCCTGCCTCGGCCGGTAGTAGTCGTCCCGGGAGTGGAACTCCACCGGCAGGGCGCCGGGCAGCAGCACCCGCCCCGCGCCGCTCAACGACGCGGTCCGGGTCAGGCGGGCGAGCGCGTCCCGCTCGGGCGGGGACAGGTCCACCAGCTCCGGCCGGACCAGCCGGAACGTGGCGATTGCGTGGCGCAGCTGTCGGGCGAGCGCGTCGATCCGGTCATCGGGACCGACCAGGGCGAGTGCCGGCTGCCGGATCGTACGCAACGCGTCGCAGACCACCAGCAAGGTCGCCGGGTCGCCGCCGGCAGCAGGCAGCAATTCCAGCCGGGACGGCCACTGCCAGCGGATCTGCCCACTGACCAGCCCGGGCGGCCGGGCCGCCCCGCGCTGTCCGGGGCCCACGAGGGCGAGCTGAGTGCCGGCGCCGACGTACGTCAGCCGGTGATCGGTGACGGTGAGGGCGACCGGGGCGGGCAGCGCCCAGGCCCGGTGGGCGTCGCTGGGTCCGAGAAGGTATCCGGCCACGTCCACCCGATGGCGGTCGAGCACGTGCTCGCCGAAATCCGGCACCAACTCGTGCCGCCGGTCCAGCACCGGGCCCGTGCCGTCGTCCACCGCGTCGAACCGGTGCGGTGCGATGAAGAACGGGGAGACGTCATCGTGCATCGTCGCGACCTCCGGTGCGGACGGCATCTACCCACGAGCCTCGCCCAGGCGTCCGCCGCTGTCATGACGCCCGTTAGGGGGTCGGCTGATCGGTCGACGCACGCGACCGGTAGATACCAATTTCCTCTGGTCGGACGAGTCCGTCCTCAATCGCCCGGGCGAGCAGCGCCGCCTTCGTGGCGGCCGGTCGGCCCGCCCGCGTGTACTTGATCCTCGCCCGGTCGACGTACTGCTTCACGGTGTGCTCGCTGATTCGCATCCGCCGGGCCACCGAAGCCTTCGACATCGACTGGAACCACAGCAGCAGCGCCTCACGTTCCTTGTCGGACAGCACCGGGCGGTCCGGCCGCGGATCGCCGACCATCGCGCCGGCCAGCGCCGGCCCGACGTACGGTCGGTCGCTCGCCGCATCGAGCACCGTCGTCACACAGTGCTCCCGCCCCTCGTGCTTGGCCAGGAAAGCCACCGCCCCGGCGTCCAACGCGGCGAGCATTGTGGCGGGGTCGGAGTGCTCGGAGTAGACCACCACGCGTCGTCCGGCGGAGCTGAGCTCGGCCAGCTTGTCGAGCACCAGCCGGCCGTGCAACCGCAGGTCGAGGAGGACCACGTCGGCCTGCGGTGCCGCTCGCAGAACCTCGTCCGGATCGTCGCCGGTGGCCAGTACGGTCAGCCGGGGCTCGGTGGCCAACCAGGCGCGCACCCCGTCGATGACTACCGGGTGGTCGTCCACGATAGCCACACCGACAGGCCGCCCCGGCGTCACCGGTGCCAGCGCGTCTGCGTCCATCTGATCTTCCCGTCCCGTTCGTAGAGGTGCTCCACCTGCCCGTCGTCGTCCTCCGGCGGATGCCCGGTGGTGTCCGGGCCCTCCCGGTCGGGTGTGACGAGACTGACCACCACCTCGTCGGGGCCGGAGACCACGGTCAACCGGGCCCAGTCCTGTGCGTCCGCGAGACCGGCGGTGAGCGGATCCGCCAGGCTGCGGCGAATCCGCACCGGCAACGGTGGCGGTGTACCAATTGTGACCAGGTCGATCGGGAGGCCGTTGCGCTCGGCCAGATCGGCAGCGGCCCGCAACTCGTGCAGCAGGGGGTGGGGCACGTCGTCGGACTCGGCGATCAGGCGACGCAACTGGGCGGCGGCCCGTACGCAGCGGCGCTGCACCTCCGGGTCGGCCGGATCGACCCGTCCCTCGGCCAACTCGGTAAGCACCTCGCTGGCGGCGCGACCGACCAGATTCAGCCGCTCGCCCCGCTCGTGCCGGGCCCGTTCGGCGGCTTCCCGCTCGGCCACCATCGCGTTCGTGGTCGCCGCCGTGGCGGCGCGCTGCCGGGACAGCGCGGCAAGCACCGCCGCACCGGCGAAGACCGCCACCGGCAGCGACGATGTGCCGTAGAGGGCCATCGTGGCCCGGGCCAGGTCGGCGGCGCCCGTCGCACCGTGCAGCACGACGGCGGTCAGCGCGGTGGCCGCGTGCGCGGCCAGCAGTACCAGCAGCCGGCGCACCGGCCGCCCCCAGAGCACCACCAGGAAGAACCAGGCAAGGGTGCCCCACACCCAGTTCGCCGGGCTGAACAGATGTGCCCGGCCCACCGTGGCGAAGACCGCCACGTCGACTGCCAGCAGCAGGCCGGCCAGCGGCGTCGCCGGCAGCGGGGTGTCGTGTAGCAGCCGGATCCCGGCGATCACGCCGAGCGCCGCGACGAGTAACCAGCCCCCCAGCACCACCCCGGGCACGGCCAGCGTCGACCGGGCGGCGAGCACCGCGGGCAGCCCGATGGCCAGGTGCCAGACCAGCGCGATGGTGACCGCGACGATCCGGGCGCCCCGGTCGGAGGTGCGGGCCACCGCGGCGGCGGCCCGCACCGCACCGACCTCGTCGGACGCCGGCCCGGCCACGGGCTTCGGCACCGGGCCTGGCCGGGGCTGCTGCGGCAGGGACGCCGTACGGGCGGCGGTGCCTTCGGCGTACGTGGTCGTGCCGGCTCGGAACCCCGTCGCGCTCGCCCCCGGGTCCGTCGACAGCCGCTCAGCCGACATCGGACCACTCCAGCCGGATCCGGGTGCCCCGACCGGGCGCGGAGTCGACGTCGGCACGCCCGCCGATCGTCGCCATCCGGCCGTGTACCGACTCGCGCAGACCGTACCGGTGCGCCGGCACGGTGGCCGGGTCGAAACCGGGACCGTCGTCGATCACCTCGACCGTGACGGTGCCGGCGTACCGCCGCAGTCGCAGGGTCGCCCGTGCGCCGGGGGCATGGTTCACCACATTGGCCAGCGCGGCGTACGCGCTCTCCGCGACGGCCTCCGCGACAGATGCGGCCACCGTGCACGGTGGCAGGTCGGTGGCGACCGGGAGGCCGGGCAGCCGGGCGATCGCGGCCCGGAGACGCTCGTCCAGTCGGGCGGTCACGTCGTGCGGCACCGCGCGCGCCTCCGCCAGAGCGGCGAGGGTACGCAGGTCGGCGGCACACCGCTCGCGCAGCGCGGTGGAGGACCTGTCCACCGCGCCCTGCCCCACCATGTTGAGCGTCGCCAGCACGGTGTCATGCAGGTCGCGGTTCTGCCGTCGTTCCGCCTCGCGGGCGATCCGGGCGACCATGGCGTCCCGGGCGGCCCGCTGAGCGGCCACGAAGGCGGTGTCCGCCCGGGTGATGCGGCGGCGCATCACCGCGGTCATCATCGCCGTACAGGCGGTCTGGGCGAGCAGGGTGGCCGCGTGCGCCCTGGCCTCGGTCGAATTCCCGGCCGTGTGCGCACCCGTCGCGTACGCCGCGGTGACCAGCAGCCCGGCCGGAATCGACAGGCGGGCCGGGGCGGTCGCCTGAGCGTTGATCACGGTGGTGCTGGCCAGTACCGCGATCCAACTGGCCTCACCAGGCAGCACCTCGGGTGCGACCAGGACCGGGATCGCCAGGCACGCGGCGCTGGTGAGCGCCACGTCGACGGCGACGAGTGGCGTGCCGACGCCGTCCCGCCAGGCGTGCAGCGCGTACCAGAGCGACCAGCCGGTCAGCGCCGCCACGGCGGGTAGCAGCAGCTCCGGACGTACCGGCGGGGTACGCACGGCGAGCGCCACCACGAGGCAGAACAGGCCGCAGGAGAGCCGCAGCAGCGCCGGCAGTCGGGTGAAGATGAACGCGAACGCGCTGGCGGCCGGACGGTCCACCGTGGCAGGTGACGTGATCGGGTTGGGCAGGGCCGACATCGGGAAGGCGTCCTTTGCGACAAACGACCCGATCCGGGTCCGCGCTGCGGAGATCGACGCCGGAGAATAACACACGGCAGTGGAGCCGATGACCGTGGGTTACGTCGAGGTCGACCCTTGGTCGCCTATCCGTCACGCTCAGCCGCTGACCCCCTCGCGTAGCCCGACGCAGTCCTGCTGCCAGAACGTGGCCGAGTAGACGAACGTCCCGGTCATCCACGGCTCGTACCCGGATAGCCTGACCACCTGGAAGGCGGGTGCCGGAATGCGCAGCGACGGCCGACGGAAGCCCAGCTCGCCGGCGGCGGCGAAGCCGAGGCGGGCGTAGTACCCGGGATCGCCCTCCAGGAAGACCGCCGGCACGCCCCGCTCGTCGAGCAGGCGCAGCCCGTGTCTGATCAGAGCGCCACCGATGCCGCGCCGCTGCCGGCCGGGCGTGACCGCGACCGGGCTGAGCACCTGCACCGGTACGAGTTGACGCGGAGCGTCGAGCAGGCTGCGGGTGAACATCACGTGCCCCACGACCTCGTCGTCCTCCTCGGCGACCAGGCTGAGGGCTTCCGGGTCGTCGTTCCGCAGCGCCCGCACCAGCGCCGCCACCACCTCCCCATGGTCACCGAAGGCCAGCCGGTGCAGTTCGTGGACGGCATCGTGATCGGCCGCCAGTTCTTCCCGCAGTCGCATGCCGGTGACCGTACGGTCGGCGATTGATCCGGGCCAGCGATTTCCGGCGACGACGTGGCATCGTGCTAGATTCACTTACATCGATGCATAGGGGGTGGCATGAAGATCCGACTCGCGGTCGGGGCCGTACTCACCGCCGGTCTGGTCGTCGGCAGTGTCGGCCTCGCCGGCCTGGCCGGCGCGGTCCCGAGCGCCGAACGTCCGTCCGGTGCCCGCAACGACGCGCCACCCGCGCTGCTCGCCGTCGGTGACTTCGATTTCTCCCGGCCCGAGACGGTCGCCACCGGTCTCCAGGTGCCGTGGGGGATGGACTTCCTGCCCGACGGCAGCGCCCTGGTCGCCCAGCGACCCACCGGGCAGGTGGTGCGGGTCCGGCCCGGTCAGCCGACGGAACCCGTGGTCACCATCTCCGGTGTGACTCCGGTCAGCGAGGGCGGCCTGCTCGGCCTGGCCGTGTCGCCGACCTACGCTCAGGACGGCTGGATCTACGTCTACTTCACCACCGCGAGCGACAACCGGATAGCCCGGTTCCGGCTCACCGCACCGCAGACCCAGCAGCCGATCCTCACCGGGCTGAACCGCGCGGCCATTCACAACGGGGGTCGGATCGCGTTCGGACCGGACGGGATGCTCTACGTCGGCGTCGGCGACGCCGGACAGACCGCCTCAGCACAGGACCCGCAGAGCCGCAACGGAAAGATCCTTCGCATCCGGCCCGACGGCACCGTCCCGTCGGACAACCCGATCGCCGGATCGCCGGTCTACAGCCTCGGCCACCGTCACGTGCAGGGACTGGCCTGGGACGCCCAGGGCAGGCTGTACGCCACCGAGTTCGGTCAGAACACCTGGGACGAGATCAACCTGATCGTCGCCGGTAGCAACTACGGATGGCCCACGGTGGAGGGAAGGGCCAACGACCCCCGCTTCCGTGACCCGCTGCTGACCTGGACCCCGGCGGAGGCGTCACCGAGCGGTGCGGCGATCGCCGGGAACCGGCTCTTCGTGGCCAGCCTGCGCGGAAACCGCCTGTGGAACGTGCCGCTAAACGGGTCCGGCGGCGTCGGCACCCCCACCGCCGAACTGGCGGGCAGCTACGGGCGGCTGCGCACCGTCGAGTACGGCCCGGACGGGTGGCTCTGGGTCACCACCAGCAACCGGGACGGCCGGGGCACGCCGGCAGCCACCGACGACCGGATCCTGCGCTTCCCGCCCCGCGACGCCACCACACCCCCTCCCACCACCCCGCCGCCGACCACGCCGCCGCCGACAACTCCGCCTCCCACCACGCCGCCCCCGCCCACGACACCGCCGCCGACCACCGGACCCGCCACCTGTGTGGTGAGCTGGACGGTCAACCAGTGGAACAGCGGCTTCACCGCGGACGTCCGGGTCACCAACCGGGGTGCCGCCCTGACCGGCTGGACCGTGACCTGGTCCTTCGGCGGCAACCAGCAGGTCACCAACGCGTGGAACGCGCAGGTCACCCAGGCCGGCAGGAACGTGACCGCGCGCAACGCGGCCTGGAACGGCAGCCTGCCGACAAACGGCACGGTGAGCTTCGGCTTCCAGGCCACCTACTCCGGCACCAACGACCGCCCCACCGACTTCCAGCTCAACGGCACCCCCTGCCAAACCAGCTGACCTCCCCATCCGAGGCCGCGCCTGGTGCCAGATCGAGCCAATCTTGGAAAGTTCCCGTTCTCCGCGAACGGGAACTTTCCAAGATTGACAGCGACGCAGGCGGGACGGGTGATCCTCCCGGACGGGTTTGTAGGCGGGAGGTGCGTCAGGATGGGGGGATGCTGCGACCACCTCGCGCGCTCCTGTTGGACTTCGGCGGTGTCCTGGCCGACGCTCCACGACAGCCACCGGCACCACCGGCACTGGTGCGCCGGCTGTTCGACCTGATGGGCGGTGCCGTGTCGGCCGAGCAGATCGCCGCCGACCTGACCGAGGGCGGCCGGGCCTACGCGCGGTGGCGCGACGACGTCGGCAACTCCGACGATCCGATCGAGCTGCCACACGCGCAGGTGTGGGCAGACTTCGTCACCGTTACCTGGCCCGAAGCTGCCCGCACGGCGGTCCAGGAGGCGGCGACCCCACTGGCGTACGCGTGGGCGTGGCGACCGGAGTGGCAGGTCCGTCCCGGCATCCCGGAGGCGCTGCGAGCCGCGGCCGGGGCAGGTCTGCCGATGGCGGTGGTCAGCAACGCGCTCTGCGGGGCGGCGCATCGGGACTTCCTCGCCGCTGCCGGGCTGTCCGACCTGTTCGTGGCCGAGTTCTACAGCGACGAGGCCGGGCTCCGTAAGCCCAACCCCCGTCTGGCCTGGCTGGCGGCCGACGCCGTCGGCGTGCCGATCGGCGACTGCTGGTTCGTCGGCGACAGCGTGCACCGCGACGTGGCCTGTGCTCGTCGGGCTGGTGCAGGTGCCGCGATCCTGATGCGCTCACCTCGCACCGACCGCGAGCCGTCCCGCCCCGACCTGCGGCCGGACGCCCACACCGAGGACGGCCACGGCCTACTCGCGCTCCTGAGCCGAGGCGGCTCCTCGCCCGAGGACGACCTGCCCTAGCGTGCCGGTGGCTCCGCCCGCCGTGGTCATCCTCGGGCCGAGCCACCGGCAGCATCCAGCGTTACGACCGGCATCTCGCTGGAGATCGTCGGTCGTGGTGTATCTGTGCGGTAGTGACTACCAGTTCGGTGGCAGGTAGTTGCTCTTCGTAACCCCGCGGTTCTTGGTGATGCGGTAGTTGGACCCGCAGTTCGCCTTGGAGTATCCCCCGATACCCACACCGTTGCCGTAAGCGTGCTTCTTGTTGCCTGTGCTCACGTGCTTGCACTCGGTCCAGGCACGGTAGAAGCCGGTGCCACCCCGACACATGACCCCGTAGGTGGCGGTCCCGGGGGTGCCGTTGCAGTTCGTCGGCAGCGCCTGTGCTGGTGAGGCGGTGACCGCGACAACACCGAGGGTCGAAGTGAGCGCAAGGGTCAGGGTGACCGCTACCCGTTTGGCGGTGCCGACCCTGCTTCCCGTCCCGTTATTGCTTGCTCGCACGTTGTTTCCCCCTTTGCCGGTCGGCCGGTTCCGACTTCGGCCTTCGTCGGTAGCTCTGGCGGTGCAGCATTCGCGCCGGCACGCCCACTGAATCGAAGACCATCACTTTCGGGCGCGCCGAGATCCGCGGACTCGGCAACGCTCCCTTGTGGACGACTTCGCGGTCCACCGCCGGCGCAACCCTTTCAGCAAGCGGGCCAAAAGATCAAGGGCCGTGGACGTACCGACTTCAACCGAGGGAGTGCCAGGTCGACGTTGATCCTGGTTGTGGAGGCGGGTCACGGGTTGGCCGGGTGAGCCAACCTTCGGCCAGCCCGATGGTGCGGCGGTGGCTACCCCGGTTCGCGGCGCCGGTGAAGGGCGCAGTCGAACCCGGCGGTGGCAACGAGCCGCTCGACGACTCCGCCACCGCTGTATCGTCTGCGCGCCCGGCAGGATTCGAACCTGCGGCCTTGGGATTAGAAGTCCCCTGCTCTATCCGCTGAGCTACGGGCGCAACGTGGTATCGCGCGAGAAGGGTACCGCCGTCCGCCCTCCGCCCGGTGAAACGGGTGGTCAGGCCGGGTCGTAGCGGCCGGGTGTCGGCGAGGCTCAGGCGTCCGCGGCGGAGTGGCGTGCGGGGTGTCCGTCCTCGGCCGAGGGCCGGGGCTGCGGCGGGGTCGGGCGGGTGGCCGTCGGTCCGGCGCAGAGGAAGGCTTCGGCCCACCGACCGACCTCGGCGAAGACCTTCTCGCGTACGGCGGGGCCGGAGAGCGTGAGATCGTGCAGGCCGCCGTCGAAGCGGGACACGGTGACGTGCTGGCCGAGCCGGGGAGCCCAGCGGACCATGTGCTCGACGTCGAGGACGGCGTCGGCCAGGGTCGCCGCATCCTGCCACTTCGTGCCTCGGAACGATCGGGTGGAGCAGGCGAGCAGCACCGGCACGGGGATGTCCAACCCGGCACGCAGTCGCCGCTGACCGGTGCGGATGGCGTCCAGCCAACCGGCCCGCACGGGGAAACCGGCGAGCGGCTTCCAGGCCAGGTCGTACGTCCACTCGCCGCGATGGTCGGCGTGCAGGCTCTCGCCGTACACGGTGCCGATCCCGAACGGGAGGATGCGGTGCGGCGCCCTGCGGCCCAGGCGCGCGACGGCGGCCGCGAGGGGTCGCCGCACGAACCAGGGAGCGTTGAGGTCGAAGAAGGGGCTGTTGAGGAAGATCCCGTCGACCAGTCCGGCGTCGCGGCGGGCGTCGGCCCACAGCGAGATGATCAGGCCGCCGGTGGAGTGGCCCATGGCCAGCAGGGTGTCGTGCCCGTCCTCGTCCCGGATGATCCGTGCGGCAGCGTCCAGCTCGGGGAAGTAGTCGCCGAGGTCGCGACAGAAGTTCGGGGTCTGGTGCGGCAGCAGGCTACGGCCGTATTTGCGCAGGTCGAGCGCGTAGAAGTCCCAGCCGCGCGCGGCGAAGAAGTCAGCCACGTGGGTCTGGAAGAAATAGTCGACGAAGCCGTGCACGTAGAGCACGGCGCGTCCGGTGGGCTGCTCCGCCCGGCGGCGGACCAGCGTCGCCACCACCGGACCCTCGTCATCCCTGCCCAGGTCGATGATCTGCCGCTCGTAGGGCGGCCCAAGCACGTCCGGTTCCACCCACCGACGGTACTGCGGCTGGCTACCGGGCGGTAGCCCCCGCCCGCCCGCACCCGGCGGACAGGGGCTACCTCCTGGTCAATCGCCCACGGCCTCGCGCCCGGACGGCTCGTGCGAGGTCGAGGCCCGGCCACGATCCGGACCGTACGGCGACACCTGGTCGACCGGCACCGAGCGGTGCTCCCGCCGGGCCGAGGACGAACCGCCCTCGACCGGGCCGTCGCTGTCCTGGACCAGCCGGGTTTCGCCGCTCCGGCGCATCTCGGGTTGCTGCACGTTGGGCATGTCGTTCACCTCCACGGTGGGCGCGCCGGCCGCTCAGGTCCATCGGCCGGCTATGCGCTCACCTCTCGTCGGTCGTCCCGGCCCCGGCCAATTCGTCGGTCGGCGCGACCGGGCCGGGCGGTTCGTTGACCCGCAGGTGCTTGTTGTTGCGGGGTTCCTGCCGGGTCTTCGCGTCGTTCAGCTGACGACGCAGGTCGTCGCGGACGTCGTTGAGCGCGGCGTGCAGGTCCTCCTCGGTCGAGGTGGCGACCACCCGTTGCCGACCGGCGATCCAGCACTCCAGGGTGACCTTCTGACCCTTGGCCTCCCGATCCTTCACCGACAGCTCCATGTCGGTGGCGTCGGCGTGGAAGCCGGCCAGGCGGGCGTCGAGCGTCGTGAACTGCTCGACGATGCGGTTTCGCTCCCGGTCGGAGAAGCCCGCGCCCAGCCGGAGGCACTTGGCCACGGTGGCGGGGTCCTGCACGGCGCTCATCGCCGCACCTGCCCCGTAAGGCGGGTGGAACGGGTACTGGTCATCATCATGATCGCTGACCTTTCGTTCGACGTCGTGCTCACGGGTGCGCTTGCAGGGATCCCTACCCAGGTCGGCTCCGTCCGGAACGTGACCATTTCCGCTGCCTCTTGATCATCGCCGGGTGGCTGCCGGCGGGCCAGGGACGTTCGGCCTACCACAAGGGGACCTTGATCAGGCGTTTGTCCACAGGTGGTCCGGTCGTCCACAGGTGCCGCCTCCTGGGCTGTCTGCGAAGGGCAACGGGCGGCAGGCTCAGTGGCGAGTCGACTCGCCGAAGCCACGCCCCGGACCTCTGAAGGAGGGACGATGTTCGATACCTACATGACGATTGTCGGAAATGTGCTCACCGCGCCGGAGTGGCGCCGAACCGCCCAGAGCAACACCCTGGTGGCCAACTTCAAGGTCGCCTCGACCGCCCGACGCCTCGACCGCGACAGCGGGCGCTGGGTCGACGGCAACAGCCTGCGGGTGCGCGTAAACTGCTGGCGCAAGCTCGCCGAGGGAGTTGCCGCCTCGGTGATGGTCGGTGACCCGGTCGTGGTCTGCGGCCGCCTCTACACCCGTGACTGGGTCGACGACGCCGGCAACCACCGCACGCTGTACGAGTTGGAGGCCGTCGCAGTCGGCCACGACCTGTCCCGGGGGCGTGGGCGTTTCCTGCGCAACCGGCCCAGCCTGACCACCAGCGCGGTCTCCGACGCCGACGCGGAGCGGCGGGTGCACGGGGAGCCGACCGAGCCGGTGCCGGACGACGAGGCACCGGCCCGACCCGACGACCGCCCGGTCGACGACGACTTCGAGCTGCCCGACATGTCGGGCTACGCCGCCGGTCTCGACGGCAATCTCGACCCAGGGCGGCTCGGCGGATTCGACCCGGGTTCGGGCGGGTCCGAGTCGTCGGGCGGCGGCCGGCTGCCGGCGGGGGAGTTGGACGATTTCGCCGGCGCTGGCGTCTCCGACGAGCTTGCCCCGGTGCCCGCCGAAGCCACCGAGGTCGAGGTCGAGTTGGCGGTGCGCCCGGAGGAATCGGGGGCGGGCGATGCCGCGACCGGGCGCGGTCGTCGAGGGCGCGGACGGCTGCCACAGCCCGTCTGACCACGCGCGAAAGGCGGCCGGCATGCGCCTGCCGGTGTGCGCCTCGCCAGTGGTGATCAGGTGACCGGGCCGGTGACGTGCCCGGTCGCCTGCCACCCCAGGACAGCGGTGCTCGGGGTGGCTACGGCGGGCGGATCCCGGGTGCCCAACTCGGCTAGGCTGGCCGTCCGGGGGTGACATGCCGTGCGACACGCGGGTGCGGTGGCGAACGCGACTGGCCTTGTCGCGGGCTACGCGCTGGACGCCCTGTTCGGCGACCCTCGTCGTGGTCACCCGGTGGCCGGGTTCGGCCGGGCCGCCGCCGCCCTGGAACGTCGCCTCTACCGCCCTGACCGGCTGGCTGGCGGAGTCTTCGTCGCGCTCTGCGTCGGTGCGCCGGTCGTGATGGGTGTGGCCGCCACCGTCGGCACCCGGCATCGGCCGGTGGCCCGGGTGGTGCTGGTGGCCGCTGGCACCTGGGCGGTGCTGGGCGGGCGTAGCCTGAGCCACGAGGCGAAGGCGATGGGCCGGTCACTGCGCGGTGGTGACCTGCCGGTTGCGCGACAGCGGCTCGGGCATCTCTGCGGGCGGGACCCGACGACGCTCGACGAGCCCGAACTCGCACGTGCGACGGTGGAATCGGTGGCGGAGAACACCTCCGACGCGGTGGTCGCCCCACTGGTCTGGGGTGCGGTCGCCGGGCTTCCCGGCCTGCTCGGCTACCGCGCGGCGAACACTCTCGACGCGATGGTGGGCCACCGTAACGTGCGCTACGCGCGTTTCGGTACGCCCGCCGCGCGCCTGGACGACCTGCTCAACCTGGTGCCCGCGCGGCTGACCGGGCTGCTGACCGTGGCGCTGGCGCCGGCCGGCAAGGGAGACCGGGAACGAGCCTGGCGGGTATGGCGGCGGGACCGCGACGACCATCCCAGCCCCAACGCGGGGCAGTGCGAGGCGGCGATGGCCGGGGCGTTGGGCGTACGCCTGGGCGGACGCAACGTGTACTTCGGCCGTACGGAGGTACGTCCGTTTCTCGGTGACGGTCCCCGTCCCGGGGCTCGGCACCTGACCCGGGCCGCCCGGATCTCCCGGGCGGTCGGCCTGGCGGCGCTCGGTATCGCGGTGGCGTACCCGTTGACCGCGGGCCGACTGATCGGCGTCGCTTCCCGCCGGACGCTTCGATCCTTCCGGACGGTCCGACCGCTGCGGGCGCCTCGACCCCTGCCGCTGCGGAGCGGTCGGTGACCGGTGGGCTGCTGGTGGCCGGGACGACCTCGGACGCCGGCAAGAGTGTGCTCACCGCCGGCATCTGCCGGTGGCTGCACCGGCGAGGTGTGAAGGTCGCGCCCTTCAAGGCGCAGAACATGTCTAACAACTCCGCCGTCGTGCTCGGGCCGGACGGCCGGGGCGGCGAGATCGGGCGGGCCCAGGCGATGCAGGCGGCGGCCTGCGGGCTCGCGCCGGACCTGCGGTTCAACCCGGTGCTGCTCAAGCCCGGCAGCGACCTGGCCAGTCAGGTGGTGCTGCTCGGCCAGGCCGTCGACACGATCACCGCCGGCACCTTCCGGACCCTGCGTCCCCGGCTCGCCGACACCGCCTACGCGGCCCTGGCCGAGTTGCGGTCGGAGTACGACGTGGTCATCTGCGAGGGCGCGGGCAGCCCGGCGGAGATCAACCTGCGCGACGGCGACTACGTGAACATGGGGCTGGCCCGGCACGCGCGGCTGCCCACCATCATCATCGGTGACATCGACCGGGGTGGCGTGTTCGCCGCCATGTTCGGCACCCTCGCCCTGCTCGACCCCGCCGACCAGGCCCTGCTCGCCGGCTTCGTGGTCAACAAGTTCCGGGGTGACCTCGGCCTGCTCGCTCCCGGGCTGGAGATGCTGCGCCAGCTCACCGGTCGCCCGACGTACGGGGTGCTGCCCTGGGCACTGGACCTGTGGCTCGACGCGGAGGACTCACTCGCCTACGGCCGGGTCCTGGGTCGCCCGCCCGCCCCGCGCGGCACCGAGTGGCTCGACGTGGCCGTGCTGCGGCTGCCCCGGATCAGCAACGCCACTGACGTCGAGGCGCTGGCGACCGAGCCGGGAGTGCGCGTGCGGCTGACCGTCGAGCCGGCCGAACTGGCCGCCGCCGACCTGGTGGTGCTACCCGGCTCGAAGTCGACCGTGGCCGACCTGGCCTGGCTGCGCGAGACGGGTCTTGCCGACGCCGTCACCGCGCACGTGGCGGCGGGCCGTCCGGTGCTCGGCATCTGCGGTGGCTACCAGATGCTGGCCCGCGCCATCCACGACCCGGTGGAGAGCCGGCAGGGCACCGTGCCCGGCCTCGGCCTGCTGCCCATCGAGATCACTTTCGACCACACGAAGATCGTCCGGCCGGCGCGGGGCAGCGCCGCAGCCGACCTTCCGGTCCACGGCTACGAGATCCACCACGGGTACGTCTCGACCGCCGACCCGCAGCTGACCCCGCTGCTGCGGGACACCGGTGGTGCCGGCGAGGGCGCCATGCACGGCGTCGTGCACGGCACCCACTGGCACGGCGCGTTCGAGTCCGACGAGTTCCGTCGCTGGTTCCTCACCCGGGCGGCCCGACTAGCCGGGCGTACCGGCTTCCGGATCGCGCCGGACACCTCCTTCGCCGCCGCCCGGGAACGCAGTCTCGACCTGCTCGGTGACCTGGTCGAGGAGCACCTGGACACGGACGCCCTGTGGCGGCTCATCGAAGACGGCCCTCCGACCGACCTGCCGTTCGTCCCTCCCGGTGCTCCGACCGGAGGTTAGGGTGCTGAGCCGGCGAACATCGGCGGAAGAGTCCACTGTGGCACGACCCCAGACCCTGGATACCTGACGGCCGACCGAATCAGTTGCGGACGTCGGCGGGCTGGTCGGAGAAGGGCAGGCCGGCCGACGTCCACGCCTCCACCCCGCCGATCATGTCGGTCGCCCGGTGCAGGCCCAGGGCGCGCAGGCTCGCGGCGGCGAGGCTGGAGCTGTACCCCTGCCGGCACATCACGACGATCTCCAGGTCGTACCCGGTGGCTTCGGGTATCCGCCAGTCACTGGCCGGGTCGAGTCGCCACTCCAACACCGTCCGGTCGATCACGATGACGCCGGGTAGGTCGCCCTGTTCCCGTCGCTGCGCGTCGGTGCGGGTGTCGATCAGGAGCGCACCCCGGCTCGCGGCCTGCACCGTCTCCTGCGGGGTCAACCGGGTCATGCCCGCGCGGGCCTGCTCCAGCAACGCCTCGACACCGGGACTCATCACGGAATGGGACACGCCACGAGCATGCCGTCCGGTGCGCGGCTGCGCGATCCGAAGTGGCCCGGGACAACCCGATCGGTAACGTCGGTGTCCGTGGTGGTGGTCTTCGAGGCGTACGCCGGACTGGCTCGACGGGTGCTGGCGGGGCCGGCCCGGTTGGGGCGTACCCGGCTGGTGGCCATCGACGGGCCCAGTGGCGCCGGCAAGACCGTCTTCGCCGCGCGCCTCGCCGACGCCCTCGCCGGTGTGACGCCCGATGCGGCCCGGCCGCCGGTGGTGCACACCGACGACCTGCTCGACGGGTGGGATGACCAGCTGACCTTCTGGGAGCGGTTGGAGGAGCAGGTGCTCGCGCCGGTCCGGGTCGGGCAGGCCGGCGCCTACCGGCGGTACAGCTGGGTGCGGCGGCGTTTCCTGCCCGCGCCGGTGCCGGTCCCGGTGACGCCGGTGCTGATCGTGGAGGGAGTCAGCGCGGCCCGGACGACCGCCGTGGCGGACCTGACCCTGGCGGTCTTCGTCACCGCCCCGCAACCACTGCGGCTGAATCGGGCGGTGGCCCGCGACGGTCCGACGATCCTGCCGGAGCTGCGACGCTGGCACGTCACCGAAAGCGCTCACTTCGCCGCCGACGGCACCGAGGCCCGCGCCGACCTGATCGTCGACGGCGCACCCACCCTGCCGCACGACCCGACGCGCTACTACTGCCGATGCGGCTGAGCACGCCGACCACACCGACCGTGCTGCGGGCGGCAGGCCGCGCCGCCCCGGTGCGGCCTGCCGTCCGGGCTGCGGTGGTGGCCCGCAATCCCCCCGCGGGCCGCGCCGCGCGGTAAGGCCGGCATACGATGCCGGTCATGACCACACCGATCATGACCGAGTCCGATCTGCGGGAGGCCGTCGCGCGGGAGTTGCCTGGCGTACGCGCCGACCTGGAGCGTCTCGTCCGCATTCCCGGCATCGCCTTCGAAGGCTTCGATCACGCGCACGTGGAGCGGTCCGCCGAGGCGGTGGCCGAGTTGCTGCGCGGCTGTGGCCTTGACGTGGAGGTGGTGCGGGCCGGTGGTCAGCCCGCGGTGATCGGCCGGAAGGCGGCACCACCCGGTGCGCCGACGGTGATGCTCTACGCCCACCACGACGTCCAGCCGGTCGGCGACGCGAGTCTGTGGGAGTCCGACCCGTTCGAGCCGGTGGAGCGGGACGGCCGGTTGTACGGCCGGGGGGCCGCCGACGACAAGGCCGGCATCATGGCGCACGTCGCGGCGCTGCGCGCGTACGGTGACCGGCTGCCGGTCGGCGTGGTCGTGTTCGTCGAGGGGGAGGAGGAGTATGGCTCCGACTCCCTGGAGCGCCTGCTCGCCGAGCACCGGGACAAGCTCGCCGCCGACGCCATCGTGATCGCCGACTCGGCCAACTGGGATGTTGGCGTGCCGGCGCTGACCACGTCGTTGCGCGGCATCGTCAACTGCTTCGTCGAGGTGCGCACGCTGGACCACGCCGTGCACAGCGGCATGTTCGGCGGCGCCGTCCCGGACGCGCTCACCACACTGGTCCGGCTGCTCGCCACGCTGCACGACGACGCCGGGAACGTGGCGGTACCCGGCCTGGTCGGCCGGGAGGCGGCCCGCGTCGACTACCCGGAGGACCGGTTCCGGGCCGAGGCCGGGCTGGTTGAGGGAGTGCGGTTGTTCGGCACCGGCCGGATCACCGACCGGCTGTGGACCAAGCCGGCGCTCGCCGTGCTCGGCATCGACGCCCCGGCCACCGGCGAGGCGCCGAACGCGTTGGTTCCGGCGGCCAAGGCCAAGATCAGCGTACGGCTGGCGCCGGGCGACGAACCGAAGCGGGCGTACGCGGCGCTGCGCGCCCACCTGGAGCAGTGCGCACCGTGGGGCGCACAGGTCGAGGTGAGTTTCGAGCACGACGGCGCCCCCTGCGTCATCGACGCCACCGGCCCGATGTTCGACGCGGCTCGATCGGCCTTCCGTACCGCCTGGGACGGCACCGACGCGGTGGAGATCGGGGTCGGCGGCTCCATTCCGTTCATCGCCACCTTCCAGGAGATGTTCCCGCAGGCGGCGATCCTGGTGACCGGGGTGGAGGACCCGCACGCCCGGGCCCATGGGCCCAACGAGAGCCTGCACCTGGGCGAGTTCGCCCGGGTCTGCCTCGCCGAGGCGTTGTTGCTGGCCAGAGTGGCTGAGGCGGGTCGCGCGTGAACCCGTAACTTCCTGCCGACAGTGGCCGTTTCCGGTGTGTCGGGCGCGGGGCTGTTGTAGCCTCTCGAACATGCGTACGAATGAGGTTCTGGCCCGCCTGGAGGCCGCCGTCATCGCTCTGGGGGACGTCGACGTCTCCGCGTGGCCCGAGGACACGCTCAAGGAACAGCTCGGCGAGCTGTCCGCCGCCCTGGTCGCCCTGGATGCGTCGCTGTCGCGCATCGCCGACGGTGTCCGTGCCCGCGGGCTGCGCATCGAGGAGCCGGTCCCGGCTTGACAGCGCGCCGACGTCGGTGGGCGCGGGTGACGTCGGCGGCCGCCGTCCTGGTGGCGTTGCTGGCGGGTCCGCACGCAGGTCGCGCCGGTTGTCGGTGGTGGCTGGCAGGATGAGGTCGTGCGGTTCCTCGACCTGGCTGCCACCTCCGCGGCCGTCGGCGCCACCAGCGGTCGTCGGGCCAAGGTGGAGCTGCTCGCCGATGCCCTGCGGCGGCTCGACCCGCCCGAGGTGGCGGCGGGCTCCGGCTGGCTCGCCGGTGAGCTGCGTCAGCGGCAGACCGGCGTCGGCTGGGCCAGCCTGCGTGACCTGCCTCCGCCAGCGGCCCAGCCGACGCTGACGGTGTCGGCGGTCGACGCGGCGATCGACGAGATCGCGGCCGTGCACGGCACCGGCTCGCAGACTCGCCGTCGGGCCCTGGTGCAGGCGCTCTACGCGGCCGCCACCGCCGACGAGCAGCGCCTGCTGACCGGTTTGTTCCTCGGCGAGCTGCGGCACGGCGCGCAGGCCGGGCTGCTCGCCGACGCGATCGCCCGAGCCGCCGGGGTTCCCGTCGCCGCAGTACGCCGGGCGCTGCTGCTCGCCGGTGACCTGCGGGCGGTGGCGGTGGCCGCCCTCGGCGGCGGAGCCGCCGCGTTGGCCGAGTTCGGCCTGCGGGTCGGCCGGCCCCTGGCGCCGATGCTGGCGCAGAGCGCGTCCACCGTCGACGAGGCGCTCGCCGCCACCGGGGTCCCCGCGGTGGTCGACGTGAAGCTCGACGGCATCCGCATCCAGGTGCACCGCAGCGGTTCCGACATCGCCGTGTTCTCCCGCAGCCTCGACGAGATCACTGCCCGGGTGCCCGAGGTGGTCGCCGCCGTGCGAGCCCTGCCCGCGCGGGAGATCGTCCTCGACGGGGAGGCCATCGGGCTGGACGCCACCGGTCGGCCCCTGCCGTTCCAGCAGACGTCCAGCGCCGCCGCCCGCCGGGCCGGGGCCGCCGGTCCCGGGGCGCCGGTCGCACCGGCGGTACGCGCCGCCGCCGAGCGCACCGGCGAGACCGTGCTCACGCCGTACTTCTTCGACCTGCTGCACCTCGACGGGGTGGATCTGATCGATGCGCCGGGCCGGGAGCGGTGGGCGGCGCTGCGCGGCACCGCCGATGCGTCGCTGCTGGTCGGGCGGATGGAGGTGGACGACCCGGAGCGGGCCGGCGCGGCCTTCGCCGCCGCGCTCGACGCCGGCCAGGAAGGCGTGGTGGTAAAGGCGCCCGACGCGCCCTACGACGCTGGGCGGCGCGGCGCCGCCTGGGTCAAGGTGAAGCCCCGGCACACCCTCGACCTGGTCGTGCTCGCCGTGGAGTGGGGCAGCGGCCGACGCACCGGGTGGTTGTCGAACCTGCACCTGGGCGCTCGCGACCCGGGCACCGGCGGGTTCGTGATGCTCGGCAAGACCTTCAAGGGGCTCACCGACGAGCTGCTGCGCTGGCAGACCGAGCGTTTCCTCGGCCTCGCGGTGGATCGCGGTGACTGGGTCGTCCGGGTCCGGCCCGAGCAGGTCGTGGAGATCGCTTTCGACGGCGTGCAGAGCAGTTCCCGCTATCCCGGTGGGGTCGCCCTGCGATTCGCCCGGGTGGTCCGCTACCGGGACGACAAGACGGCAGCCGAGGCCGACACCATCGACGCCGTCCGGGCGATCCACGCGGGCCGCCCGGCCGGCTGAGCGTCAGGTGGTCGCCGGCGTGTCGGCGTCGGCGGCCCGGTCGCGGGGGCGCTCGTCGACCACCCCGGCGATCCGGCGGGCCTCGCGGCGGGCGATCCAGCCGTAGCCGACCACTGTCATCGCCGCGAAGATCCACCATTGGACGACGTAGCCGAGGTTCTGCCAGTTGTTGGCGTGGCCCACCGGCACCGCCCGGAACACCGGGTCGGCGGCCGGCGTCTGCTCGTCGAGGAGCAGGTACGCGCCGTGCACCGGGTACGGCAGCTCACCGGCGAGTTGGGGCACGGAGACCCGGCGGCTCTCCAACCGGCCCTCGCGGCGGGACACCTTGGCGTCGCCGCTCTCGCTGGCGTGCACCCGCCCCTCGACGGTCACCTCGCCAGTCGGCGCGGGTGGCACGTCGGGCTGTGCCACCGCCCCACCCGGGGCGGGTGGGATCCAACCCCGGTCCACCAGGACGGCGGTGCCGTCGGCCAGCACCAGCGGGGTGACCACCTCGAAGCCGACCCGACTGTCGACCGTGCGGCCCCGCACCAGGACGATGTTGTCGGTGTCGTACCGGCCGGTCACGGTGACCCGGGTGAAGGTCCGCTCCGCAGCCGGTGGCGCACCGACCGTGCCGGGGCCACCGGTCGGCGCGGGCAGCGCCTCGCGCAGCGGCACCGGGTCCATTCGAAGGCCGGCGTCGATGCGCTCGTTGATCGCGGTCCGGCCGTGGTAGCGGTCCAACTGCCAGTTGCCGAGCAGCACCATCACCGTGGCGGCGGTCAGGGCCAGCACGAGGAGGCCCAGCCAGCGCGGCGTCAGCAGGAACCGGTACACGCCACGAGATTACCCGTGTGACCGCAGCCACTGCGCCGAGCCGTCCCGGCGCGAGCGTGCGGTCGTCGCCCTGCCCTGCCGCAGGCAGTGGCGCCGGCCGGAGACGGCGCAGGCAACCTCATCGTGGCGGAGCGTACCGGCGTCGGGGCGGTCCGCCACCGACTGCCTGACCTGCCGGGGACAGGGCGGCGGAGGGTGCGTGTACGGCGTCCGCTTCAGCTATCGTCACGCGGGCGGAGCGCGCCGACGGTCGGCACGCCGACCGCTCGCGAGGAGTCGATGATGACCGTCGTGCCGCGTCTGGTGCTCAGTGCCCCTTCCTCCGGACACGGCAAGAACGCGCTGGCGATCGGCCTGCTCGCCGCGTTCGCCGATCGGGGCCTCGACGTGGCCGGCTTCAAGATCGGGCCGGACCAGGTCGACGCGGCGTACCTCGGGCTGGCCAGCGGCCGGCCGGGGCGCACCCTGGATCCGCGGCTGGTGGGCGCCGAACGCATCGCCCCGCTGCTGCTGCACGGCGCGGCCGGCACGGACCTCGCCGTGGTGCAGGGCAGCATGGGCCTGTACGACAGCCTGACCGGCCGGAGCGAGACCGAGTCGACCGCCGCCGTCGCCACCGTGCTGCGCAGCCCGGTGGTGCTGGTGGTCGACGTCGCCGCGATGGGTCAGTCGGTGGCCGCCCTGGTGCACGGCTTCCGGGCGTACGACGAACAGTTGTGGATCGGTGGGGTGATCCTCAACCGGGTGGCCTCCGCCCGACACGAGGCGCTGCTGCGGGAGGCGCTCGACGACATCGGTATCCCGGTCTACGGCGCGCTGCGCCGCCAGGACCTGCCCTCGGTGCTGCCGCCCCGTCGGCACGGCGTGGTGCCGGTCCTTGAAGGCGCCGGCGAGGCCGCCCGGGCGGTCCGGCGGCTGGGTGAGGCGGTGACCGCCACCGTCGATCTGGAGCGGCTGCTCGGGCTGGCCCGCTCGGCACCGGCGTTGGGTGCGCAGCCATGGTCACCGCAGAGCACCGACGAGGCCGCCCCGGCCCTGCCCGGCGGTGCCGCGCCTCCGGTGGTGGCGCTGCTCGGTGGACCGGGTGGCAGCTTCAGCCACGCCGAGACGGCCGAGTTGCTGCGGGCCGCCGGGGCGGAGGTGATGACGCTCGACCCGTTCGCCGACGAGGTGCTGCCGGCCGGCACCCGGGCACTTGTGGTCGGCGGGGCGCTGCCCGAGTCGTACGCGGAGCAGCTTTCCGCGAACCGGCGGCTCTGCATCGCAGTCGCCGAGCTGGCTCGCACCGGGCGTCCGGTGGTCGCCGAGGGGGCCGGCCTGCTCTGGCTGGCTCGGGAACTCGACGGGCTGCCGATGTGCGGGGTGCTCGACGCGATCGGCAGTCTGCGGGACGGGCTGGTGGTCGGCTACCGGGAGGCGACCGCTCAGGGCGACAGTGTGGTCGCCGGCCGGGGCGAGGTGGTGACCGGGCACAAGGAACACCGGGCCGTGCTCAATCCCCGGGGTGGGCAGCGTCCGGCGTGGAGCTGGCCGGGCGGCGCGCCGGAGGGGTTCATCTGGCGGGGCGTACACGCCTCCCAGCTCGTTCCGCACTGGGCCGCGTACCCGAGGATCGCGACCCGGCTGGTGGCCGCCGCTGCGGCCGAGCCGGCCACGGTCCCGGTCGGGGTCGGCGGCGGTGCCCCGGCCGGGCCGGCGGGTGTCGCGCCGGGCGACCCGGCCGGTGCGGTGGCGTCCGGGCCGGCCGCGGGCCCGCCAGCCTGATCGTCAACCGACGATCCGGTCCGACGGTGGGACGAAGTCCCGAACGGGTTTGCCCTTCAGCGCGTCGCGGAGGGTGTTCGACACCGCGACGATCGGGATCTGCGACTGCCCGTCGCCCACCGCGTTGAAGGGATTGTCGGGGTCGGAGATGAAGCTGGCCGCCGCCAGTTCCGGCGTGTAGCCGACGAACCAGGCGGATCGGGTGCTGTCCGTGGTGCCGGTCTTGCCGGCCACCGGGCGGCCCACCGTTCCGCGCACGCTGTCCGCCGTGGACCATCCGCCGCAACTGCCCTTGGCCGGGGTGTCGCCGGTGGGACAGCGGGCGGCGTCGGTGGCGGCGCGCGCCGCGTCGGCGCTGACCACCTGGCGGCAGCGCGGCTTGGCGACCTCACGTTCGATGCCACCCGGTGTGGTGTAGGTGGCCGGGGTGCCGTCCCGGTTGTAGATGGCATTTACCGGCAGCGCCTCGCAGTAGCGCCCGTCGGCGGCGACCGCGGCGTAGGCGTTGGCCATCTCCAGGGGAGTGGCGTCGGAGACGCCCAGGGTGAAGGCACCCCACTTGTTGGCCTTCGCAGGGGAGGCGTGCTCCCGGTCCACGTCGGTACGCCAGCGCAGTCCCAGCTGCTCGGCGAGCCGGACGGCCCGTTCCGCCCCGACCTGCTCCTCCAGCCAGACGAAGTAGGTGTTCACCGACTTGCCGAAACCGGACCACATGGTCTGCATGCCGCTCATCGCGCCACTGGCGTTCGAGGGTTGCCAACCGTCGTAGACCTCCGAGCGGTAGCTGTGTGGCGCGTTGAAGGTGGTGTTGAGCGGCATCCCGGCGTCGAGGGCGGCCAGCATGGGGAACATCTTGAACGTCGACCCCGCCTGATAGCCGGGCAGGCCACCGCCGCCCATCAGGGGTGCCACCGTGTTCGGGTAGTTGGCCCGCACCTCTGGGCCCGCCTCCGGGTTGGAGCTGAGCGGATTCTCGTCGACCTCAAGCGAGTACCTGCGGTTCACCGCCATCGCCTTGACCCGTCCGGTGCCCGGCTCGGAGACCACGATGCCGTTTGCGAACGGGCTGCCGGTGTTCGACTCGGTGCCGACGTTCTTCTCCGCCGCCGCCTGGATCTTCGGGTCCATGCTGAGCACGATCCGGTATCCGCCCCGGCGTAGCTTGTCCAACCGCTGGAGCCGGTTCTCACCGAACGCCGGCTGGGCGCTCCACCAGTTCTTCAGGTAGTCGCAGAGGAAGCCCCAGCTGTTCCACTTGTCGGGAACGGCGGCGCAGTCGTTTGGCGGGTAGGTCAGCCGGAGTCGGATCGGCTCGCCCTTCGCCGCCTGGGCCGAGTCCGGCGAGAGGTAACCGAGCCGGGCCATGTTGTCGAGGACGTAGTTGCGCCGGGCGGTGGCCTCCTTCTGGTCGGAACTGGCCGGGTCGTACTGGGATGGCGACTTGACCAGCCCGGCGAGGGTGGCCGCCTCGACCGCAGTCAGCTCCTTGGGGGTCTTCGAGAAGAAGATCTCGCTGGCGGCGTAGATGCCGTACGCGCGGTGCCCGAAGTATGCCGAGTTGAGGTACCGCTCCAGGATCTCCTCCTTGCTCAACTCCTTCTCCAGGTCGACCGCCATGCGCATCTCCTTGATCTTGCGAGTCGGGGTCTGCGCCGTGGCTTCCTGCACCTCCCTCGGGTTGGTGGCGCTGTCACGCAGCGCCATCCGGACGTACTGCATGGTGAGGGTGGAAGCTCCCTGGGAGACCCCGCTGGAACGGGCGTTGGCCACGAAGGCGCGGGCGACCCCCTTCGGGTCGACGCCGTGGTGCTGGTAGAAGCGGTTGTCCTCGGCGGCCACGATGGCCTGCTGCATGTTGGGCGAGATGTCGGACAGCTTGGTGTACTGCCGGTACTCCTCGAAGAACATGGTCAGCACGGTCTTGCCGTCGGGCGCGTACAGGTAGGAGGTCTCGGCGGGCAGGGCCGTGGTCAGCAGCCGGGTCTTGCTCTCCACGGCGTGCGCGGTGGCCTTGGCGCCGATGCCGGTCACCGCGACGACCGGGTACGCGGCAGCGGCGACGACGACGCCGGCGATCAGCCCGGCACGGAGTAGCGGAACGAGACGACCAGCGGCAGCAAGGGGTCGGTAGCTCACACCGCCAAGTTATGACATTTCCGATTCGTCTATGAGAAATACTCATGAAGTGATCGGTGGTGATGTGGCCCACCCGCCGGGTCGCTGTCCCCCGCGGCGCCTTCCCGGCAGGATCGCGGTCATGCATGGGCAGCTGACCACGAGATCCAGAGCCTCAGTGACCGAGCCGGATCTCGCCCACCACGGTGACGTCGAGGTCGCCGCGGGCCTGGTCGACCTCGCCGTCAACGTGCGACGCGCCCCACTGCCGCCCTGGCTGGCCGAGCCGATCACCGCGTCGATGGCCGACCTCGCCGCGTACCCGGACCCCCGTCCGGCCCGCGCCGCCGTCGCCGCCCGGCACCGCCGGCCACCGGAGGAGGTGCTGCTAACCGCCGGTGCCGCCGAGGGCTTCGTGCTGCTCGCTCAGGCACTGCGCGGAATCCGTCGTCCGGTGGTGGTGCACCCGCAGTTCACCGAGCCGGAGGCCGCGCTTCGGGCCGCCGGGCACACCGTGCGGCGGGTGCTGCTCGACCCGGCGGACGGTTTCCGGCTCCACCCGGAGCGGATACCCACCGACGCCGACCTGGTCGTCGTCGGCAACCCGACGAATCCCACCTCCGTGTTGCACCCCGCCGCCGACCTCGCCGCACTGGCCCGCCCCGGTCGCGTACTCGTGGTCGACGAGGCGTTCGCGGACACCGCCGCCACGCCCGGGGTACCCGGTGAACCCGAATCGCTGGCTGCCCGCCGGGACCTGCCGGGCCTGCTGGTCGTACGCAGCCTCACCAAGACGTGGGGGCTGGCCGGGCTGCGGATCGGCTACCTGCTCGGCGAGGCCGCGCTGCTGCGCCGGCTGGCCGTCGTACAGCCGCTCTGGGCGGTCTCCACCCCAGCGCTGGCCGCCGCCGAAGCCTGCGCGAGCCCTGCGGCGGCCCACGCCGAACGGGTCATCGCCGCACAGCTCGCGACCGACCGCGAACACCTGGTCGCGCGGCTTGCGGCGCTGCCCGGCGTACGCGTGGCCGGCCGCCCGGCCAGCGCCTTCGTGCTGGTGCGGATCTCCGGGGCCGACCGGATCCGGGACCGGCTGCGGGCCCGGGGCTGGGCGGTACGCCGGGGCGACACGTTTCCGGGACTCGGCTCCGACTGGCTACGGATCGCAGTGCGGGATCGGGTGACCACCGACGCGTTCATCGACGTGCTGGCCGACATCATGGAGGCATGATGCTGGAGAACACCATCGCGGCCATCGGCCCGCTCGACGAGTCGGCGATGACCGCGGCGAGGCAGTTGCAGGCGCGCCTGACCAAGCCCGCCGGCTCGCTCGGCGCTCTGGAGGAGCTGTCCGTACGCCTCGCCGGCCTGGCGGGCAGTTGCCCGCCGCCGGTGCCCGACCGGGCGGCGGTGGCGATCTTCGCCGGTGATCACGGCGTACACGCCCAACGGGTCAGCCCCTGGCCGCAGGAGGTCACCGGGCAGATGGTCGCGAACTTCCTGGCCGGTGGGGCGGTGGTGAACGCCTTCGCCCGGCAGGCTGGTGCCTCGGTGACCGTGATCGACGTCGGGGTGGCGGCCCCGCTGCCGGTGGCCGACGTCGCTGGCCCGGACGGTGCCGGCACCCTGCACGGCGCACCGGAACCGGCGGTGCCCCGACTGGTCAGCACACCGATCCGGGCCGGTACCCGGGACATGACCGTCACCGCCGCGATGACCCGGCAGGAGGCGCGGACGGCGGTCGAGGTCGGTATCGCCAACGCCGGGAAACTGGTCGACGCCGGCGCCGGGATTCTGCTCACCGGTGACATGGGGATCGCCAACACCACCCCGGCCGCCGCCCTGATCGCCGCCTTCACCGGAGTCGACGCCGCCGAAGCGACCGGCCGGGGCACCGGCGTCGACGACCCGACCTACCAGCACAAGATCGAGGTGGTACGCGCCGCGCTGCGCCGCCACACCCCCGACCCGGCGGATCCGCTCGGTGTGCTGGCCGCCGTCGGTGGGCTGGAACACGCCGCGCTGACCGGATTCGTGCTCGGTGCGGCGGCGCGTCGAGTACCGGTGCTGCTGGACGGGGTGATCGCGGTCTCCGCCGCGCTCGCCGCGGCGGCCTTCGCCCCGGACTCCGTGGCGGCCATGGTCGCCGGTCACCGCTCCGCCGAGCCCGGCGCGACTGTCGCGCTGCGCCGGCTCGGCCTCACCCCCCTGATCGACCTCGGCCTGCGACTCGGTGAGGGCACCGGCGCGCTGCTGGCCCTGCCGGTGGTCACCGGCGCGGTCCGGGTGCTGCACGAGGTGGCCACCTTCGACTCCGCCGGGGTGGCCGAGAAGTGAGCCAGCGCACCCTTCGGATTCGCCGTCAGGTGCCGGGCGTCGCCGGTGCGCGGAGCGAGGCGGTATGAGCGAGTTTGCGAGTGAACCATCAGGCGCGGCAGCCGGCGGCTCGGGCGGGCTGAGCGCCAACGCGTACCCCCTCGGGCTGCGGCTGGCCGGGCTCCGCGTGGTAGTCGTCGGTGGGGGAGCGGTCGCGACGCGGCGGGTCCCGGCGCTGCTCGACGCGGGTGCGGACGTACTGCTTGTGGCACCGGACCTCACCCCGGCGCTGCGCGCACACGTCGACGCCGGGCGGCTGCACTGGGTGTCGCGCCGGTTCGCTGCCGACGATCTCGATGGTGCCTGGCTGGTGCAGGTCGCCATCGACGACCCGACCGCCGCGGCGACGGTCAGCGCCGCCGCCGCGGAACGTCGGATCTTCTGCGTACGCGCCGACGACCGGAACGCGGCGACAGCCTGGACGCCAGCGGTGACCCGGTACGGTCCGGTCACCGTGGCGGTGCTCGGCGGTGGCGACCCACGCCGCGCGGTGAGCGTCCGCGACGCCATCCGTGCCCTGCTGGTGTCGGACTCCGCCGGGCCCGGGGAACCGCTCGACGCCCCTGCCGGCGGGGGTGACCGTCGCGGCCGAGTCGCCCTGGTGGGTGCCGGACCCGGTGACCCGGAACTGATCACCCTCCGGGGCTGGCGGCTGCTCAGCGAGGCCGACGTGGTGGTCGCCGACCGGCTCGTCCCCGGACTACTCCTGGACGAGTTGCGCACCGGCGTGGAACTGGTGGACGCCTCCAAGATCCCCTACGGTCCGTCCAGGACGCAGGAAGAGATCAACCGGATCCTGGTGGATCGGGCGTTGGCGGGAGCCTTCGTGGTCCGGCTCAAGGGTGGCGACCCGTACGTCTTCGGGCGGGGCGGAGAGGAACTGCTCGCCTGCGCGGCGGCGGGAGTGCCGGTCACGGTGGTGCCGGGGGTGACAAGCTCGATCGCCGCGCCGGCCGCGGCGGGCATCCCGGTCACCCACCGATCGGTGGCGCACGAGTTCACCGTCGTCTCCGGGCACGTCGCTCCCGAATCACCGGACTCACTTGTCCGCTGGGAGGCGCTGGCCGGTCTGCGCGGCACCCTGGTGATCCTGATGGGCCTGAAGAACCTCCCCTCGATCGCCAGCACGCTGCTGGCCCACGGGCGGGCACCGGGGACGCCGGCTGCGGTCATCCAGGAGGCCACCACCGGTGGTCAGCGGATAGTCCGCTCGACGCTCGGCGAGGTGACTGACGCGGTGACCGCCGCCGGGCTGCGTCCACCGGCTGTGGTCGTGGTCGGTGACGTGGTCGAGGTACTGGGGTCGGCTGGGCTGACCTGAGCCTCTAGTGGTTGCGGTTTTGGGCTGGGGGACGACTGTGCCTGGCTTCGTGGGT
>NZ_BOPD01000024.1:0-120524 GCF_016863575.1 Micromonospora sediminimaris | reverse complement strand
AACCGCCACCCTTGAAGAGTGACGTCGCCCCGGGTGACGCAAGGGCACCCGGGACGACGTCTGCTACCGGACTAAACCAGCCGTCACGCGCTGACGTAGGCCTCGGAGCCCACCAGTGCGTCGGCCAGCTTCATCTGCACGCCGGTCAGGCGCGCCCGGACGTCGCCGCCGGAAGTGCGCAGCGCGGCGTCCGCGTGGTCGGCCGTCAGCACCGTGCCGGTCGGCTCGAGGTCCTTCAGCCGCCCAGCCAGGTGCACCGGCGCCGCCGCGTACAGCGTCGCCGACGGGGTGACCAGCTCGAAGTGAGCGTCGAAGTGCAGCTCACCCGGGTAGCGCAGGGTGCTCAGGCTGTCCTCCGTACCCTCACCGAGCTGGCCGCCCGAGACGGTGAAGAAGCTGGCCCGCAGCATGACCTTGCCACCCAGAGCCGGGCTGTTGCCCACCAGCGCCACCCGCGCAAGCTGGGCCAACACGCCGGAACCCTGGTCGTGCTTCTCCGGGCCGAAGAGGAGGATCTCGGCGCCGGCGGCCAAGGGGTAGTCGCCGGAGAGTTCGATCTCCTCGGTACGGCCGTTGACCTCGACCTTGATCTTCGCCTCGGTCGACGCCTGGATGATGATCGACGGGTCGACCAGCATCGAGACGCACGGGCCGATGCTCGACGCGAAGAAGGCGCTCGGCGTGTTGCCGACGGCCTCGTTCTCGTCGTTCGACGGGTACCACGCGGCCGGCAGGTTGGTGCCCCGGACCACGTTGTGCGCCGGCATGACCTCGCCCTGGTCACCGTAGGGGCGACCGAGGAACGGCGAGGTGAGCGGGGTCTTGTACGGCGGCAGGCCGTCAACGATCCCCTTGACGTCGATGACACCCCGGTGGGCCAGCCGCATGGTGCTGGTCTCCAGGATGCCGAACCGACGGATGTAGAACTCCGCGGGGAAGTTCTTGCCGGGCACGATCTGCTTGATGTGACCGGTGTTCGGCAGGTAGGGGTTCGACAGGATCTGGATCCGGTCGTTGAGCGTGTAGCTGAACCCCTTGATGCCGACCTCGGGAGCGCTGATGAGCTCCAGGTCGAAGCTCGCCGTGCCGTCCTCGTCGACGGTGTGCTTGAACCCCTGCATCGGCCACTTGTTCATCTGCACGAACCCGGACAGGTTGATCGTCTCCCGGCGACCACCGTAGTAGTCGTCGCCGAAGACGACCGTCGCCGCCGCCAGGATGTGCGGCCGCAGCGGCTTCGGCTCGATGTTGAGTGACTCGTAGGTCTCTCTCGCCGTGTCAGTCACGGCTCCACCTCCCTGTATGCCCCGGATGCGGTGACGCCTCTGTGACGCCTCTCCACCGGAGGACCACTACTCGGGACGCTATCGATTTTTAAAGTGCTCGTCAATCGGCCTCGATTGATCCTTAGCGAAATAATGTCCCAATTCGCGCATGGTTGAAGCCTGCGTGCGTCACAGAGGGCAAACGGGTCCACACAAGAGGAAGGCAGGAGTGCTACCGGTTTCCCTATCGGACAGTCCGATCCGGCGAACCGGTCAGACCGCGCCCGTCGCGGCGGTCAGCGGGAAGTCCGGCACCCGCAGCATCGGCATGGCCACGTGTGCCACCGCATCGCCCCAGTCCCGCGCGCGGGTCGGCACGGTCCGTCCGACCTCGGTGGCCCGCATGACCATCGCCAGCGGGCTGTCGTTGAAGCGGAAGTTGTGCACCGCACCGACGACCTCGCCGTCCTCGACCAGATAGACGCCGTCCCGGGTCACCCCGGTCAGCGCCATCGTCGCCAGGTCCACCTCGCGGATGTACCACAGGCTGGTCAGCAGCAGGCCACGGCGGGTACGGGCGACCAGGTCCGCCTCGGCACCGCCGCCCGGCGGCCCTTCGAGGATCAGGTTCTCCACCAGCGGGGTCAGCGGCATGCCCAGTTCCTCGGCGCTGTGCCGGGTGTGCACCAGCGAGCGCAAGCGTCCCTGTTCCCACCAGCGGGTCGGGCCCAGCGCCAGGCCATTGTCGAAGACCGACCGGGCCCCGCTCGACGCGGTCGCCACCAGGAACGGCGCACACCGCAACCCCTCGGCCGTCGGATCGCTGCGCAGGGTCAGCGGTATCCCGGCGATCGTCTCTCCGATCCGGGTACGGCCGCCGGCCCGGCTGTAGGCCGTCCGGCCCTGCGCCGCCGCCGCGGCACCCGCCGTGGTGTACGCGTAGTTCATCATGTCGGCGACCGCGCTCGGCGGCACGAGGCACTCGTACCGGCCGGGTGGCAGGTCGACCCGTCGTCGCTCCCACCGCAGCCGCCGGTCGAGATCGTCCTGAAGCCCGGCTACCGACACGTCAGTGAAGTCGTCGGTGACGGCGCTGGTCCACACCGGAGCACCGCGCCCGTCACGCGCGGTCAACTCCAGGTGTCCGGCGGATCCGTCGTGCCGCAGCCGCGCGCCGGCGGAGGTGCCGAGAAACGTCGTCCGGGACCCGTGTTCGGCGTACCCGTGCAGCACCTGGCCGTGCCGAGCGGCCCGCGCGAACCCGGTCGAGAGCTGCTCGACCAGGCCGGCGAGCACGCCGGGCGCGGGCGGTCGCACCGGGTCGTCCCAGCACGGCGACGCCGCACCAGGCTCCGGCAACGGTCGGGCGTCCGGTGCCGGCGGCGCCTGTCGGGCCACCGCCTCCGCGCCGTCCACCGCATCGACGATCTCGGCCCGGCCCACCCGGCCGGACACGGACACCGCGCCTACCCGTCCGCCGACGACCGAGACCACCGACAGCCGATACTCGTCCGCGTCGCCGGCCGCCACCAGCGTGCTGTCGGCCCACCGCAGGTAGCGGTCGACGCCGGACTCCACAATCACCACTGTGGCGTCGCCGCGGGCGGCGGTGAGGGCCAGTTCGATGGTCTCCTGAGGCCCCGGTGTGTTCATCCCGTCGCCCCCGTCCGCGTGTCCGTGACAGGCACCGCCCGGAACAGCGCCGACGGGCAGCCGTGCCCCGCCGCGGCGATCTGGAGCGGCTGGGCCTTGCCGCACTGGCCGGCACCGGACAGCAGCCAGGTCTGCGGGCCGCCGACCGCCTCCAGCGACCGCCAGAAGTCGAGCGTGGTGCCCGTGTACGCGATGTCGCGCACCTGGCCGACCAGTCGCCCGTTGCGGATCCGGTGGAACCGCTGGGCGGTGAACTGGAAGTTCACCCGGGCCATGTCGATGGAGAAGCTGTTGTCACCGACGACGTAGAGGCCGTCGCGGACCCGACCGATCAGCTCGTCGGTGTCCGGGCCGTCCGGCGCCGGGCACAGCGAGACGTTCGGCATCCGGGGCACCGGCAGATGCCGGTAGGACTCGGCGTACGCGCAGCCGGTGGAGCGGTCCAGCCCGGCGGCACCCGCGGTCTGCCTGTCGTGCTGCACCCCCACCAGCAGGCCCTCGGTGACCAGCGGCCAGGAGCCGGCGGCCACCCCGTCGTCGTCGTAGCCGACGGTGGCCAGCGCGTGCGGGGTCGTCCGGTCGGCCACCACCGTCATCTGCGGTGAGCCGTAGCGCAGGACACCGACGTCCTGTGGCCGGACGAAGGAGCTGCCCGCGAACGCCGCCTCCCGACCGCGCATCCGGTCCAGTTCGGTGGCGTGACCGACCGTTTCGTGGATCGTCAGCCACAGGTTGGTCGGGTCGATCACCAGGTCGTACCGTCCCGGCTCGATCCTCGGGGCGGCGGCCTTCTCGGCCAGCAGTTCGGGCATCCGGGCCAGTTCGCCGGCCCAGTCCCAGCCGGTGCCGGTCAGGTACTCCCACCCCCGGGCGGCCGGCGGGCCGAGCGTCCGCATCGCCTCGAACGTCCCGTCACCGGCGTCGATCCGGAAGCCGAACACCATCGGATGCAGCCAGGTACGTCGTTGCCGGATCCGCCGGCCCTCGCTGTCGTGGTACACCGTCGACTCACGGAAGACCTGTAGGTACGCCTCGGCCAGGTGCGCGCCGCCGTCGCGGAGCAGCCCACACCAGCCGGCCAGCAACGCGGTGCGTTCGGCGGTCGGAACCTCGAACGGATCCACCTCGAACGGCGACTGCCAGTCCACAGGTGCGGGCACCGGCTCGGCGGTGAGACGCACCGGCTCGCCGCGCAACGGTCGCACCGTACGGGCCAGCGCGCAGGCGCGGGCCGCCAGCGCGCCGACCCCGCGCGGGGACAGCTCGACCCCGGCGGCGAAACCCCAGGTGCCGTCCACCAGCACCCGCACCCCGACGCCGGTCTCCACGCTCTCCTGGCTACTCTCCGGACGGCCGTCGCGGACCCGCTCGCGCAGGGCACGGACCCGCCGCAGCCGGACGTCGGCGTACGTCGCGCCAGCACGGTGAGCCTGCCGCAGCGCCGCGTCGGCCAGGTCGTCGACCGGCAGCGTGTCGAATCCCGGCTCGACGGCCGGGGCAGGAGTGGTCACCGGAACCGGACGCCAGGGTGGTGCGTCGTCCACTCCCCTGCCCGCACGGTGCGCAACGCGGCCACCACCCGGTCGATCTCGGCGACCGTGCTGTAGACCGCGAAGGAGATCCGTACGGTTCCGACCAACCCCAGGTCGTCGAGGAAGGTGCTGGCACAGTGCACGCCGGAACGGACGGCGATGCCGTGCTGGTCCAGGTGACCGCCGACATCGTAGGGATGCAGGCCGTCCACGGCGATCGAGACGATGCCCGCGGGGTCGGTCGCCGGGTCGCCGATGACCCGCACCCGGTCGATCTCGCCCAGCGCCTGCACGGCGTACCGGACCAGATGCGCGTCGTGCGCCCGTACCGCCTCCCGGCCGAGGCCCTCCAGCCAGGTCAACGCCGTGGCCAGCGCCACCGCCGCGGGGATGTCCGGGGTACCTGCCTCCAGTCGGGCCGGTACCGGCACGTACGACACCGGGGCATCGTGGGAGACGCCCTTCACCGTCCCGCCACCGACCTGGTACGGCGGCAGGTCAACGAGCAGGTCGCGGCGGCCGTAGAGCACGCCCGAGCCCATCGGGCCGTACACCTTGTGACCGGAGAAGCAGTAGAAGTCGGCCCCGATCTCCCGTACGTCGACGGGCAGGTGTGGCACCGCCTGCGCGCCGTCGACGACGACCGGCACGCCGCGCTCGTGGGCGACGCGGACGAGATCCCGCACCGGGTTGACGGTGCCGAGCACGTTGGAGACGTGGGTGACCGCGACGAGGCGGGTCCGGGGACTCAGTTCGGCCGCCAGGGCGTCCGGCTGGACGGGCCGGCCGGCGGCCGTCGGCACCACCCGGAGGGTGGCGCCCTGCCGCTCGCACAGCCGCCGCCAGGGCAGCAGGTTCGAGTTGTGTTCCATGCCGCTGACCACGACGTCGTCTCCCGGACCGACGATCCGCGCGGCGAAGGTCTCGGCGAGCAGGTTCGTCGCGTCCGTGGTGCCCCGGGTGAAGACGATCTCCTCGTCATGGGCGGCGTTGAGAATGCGGCGCACCGTCGCCCGGGCCTGCTCGTAGTGGCCGGTGGCCCGGCGGCTCAACTCGTAGAAGCCGCGGCCGACGTTGCTGTTGGCGGTGACGTACTGGTCGACCAGCGAGTCGAGCACACATCGGGGCTTCTGCGTGGTGGCCGCGTTGTCCAGGTATGCCAGCTGCGGGCGCTTGTCGGCGTGGTCGAGGAACGGGAACTCGGCCCGTACCGATTCCAGGGGATGGGCAGCCGTGTCGGTCATCCTGACTCCTCCGTGAAGCTCGCGATGAAGCGGTCGAGGAAACCCGGTGGGCAGGGAAACAACTTCTGCTCCGGGTAGGGCCGCTCCGCCGGCGGAATCCAGCCGGGCGCGCCGCGGCGGGGCCACCTACCGGTCCGGTCCGCCAGGTGCGGCCCGTGGAAGAACCAGCAGATCTGGCTGACCTGCTCGGTGAAGACGACCGGGTGCACCAGTGGCGAGTACATCGCCAGGTGGCCGTAGGCGGCCCGGAACTCACCGGCCACCCCCATCGTCGCGCCGTGCAGTATGTGCCCGAACACGTCGTGCACGACCCGGAAGATGTCGTTGTGCAGCAGCTCGACGCCGTTGACTGTGACGCCCGACGGCGCACAGAGCGGATGGTCCGGTGCCGGTCCGTGGGGGCCGTGTCCTGCGCTGGTGAGGTAGACGTACAGTACGCCCGTGCGGTCCACGGCATCGATCAGCTCGGCCGCGCCATGGTACGGCTGCCCAGGTCCCTGCCACGGCACGACCCGCAGCCCGGCCGGTTCGAGCAACGCGAAGTGGCGCCGGGTCTCCTCGGTGAAGCGGTTGTACCGGGCGACGAGGTCGGCGTCGAGGGCCCGCCGGGGCGCGCGGTCGAAGTGCCGGGCCACCTCGCGGCAGAACTCCGGATCGACGCGGACCCGGGTGCGGGACAGCCGGGACAGGTCCCGGTGGGGTAGTTCGTTCCGTGCGGCTGCGGCGTCCACGTACGCCTGGGCGACCGTCAGCAGGCGGTCGTGTCGTGCCGACGGTCGGACCCGGTCGGCCGGGCTACCGGCTCTGGTCGTCATCCGGTCCTCCCCGGCGTCGCCCCGTCGGGTGCGGCGCGCGCCCGCAGGCACAGCGCCGAGCCGGGCAGGCACACGATGCCCTCGCCACCGGCGTACCCGGCCGCCGCCTCGGCGAGTCGGTCCCATCCGGCGCGTTCGCCGTCGCCGCCGAGGTGCTGCCGCACCGCACGCAGCAGGCCGGGCGGTGTCACGTCCCGGGCGTACTGGAGGTACTCGGCGACCGAGGCGAACCGCATCGAGACCGGCACGGACTCGATGGTGATCTCGACGAAGCCGGCGGCCGCCAGTTCCTCGTGGGTACGCGCGACGTCGCACATGCTGAACGGACCGGGTCGCGGCGGTGGCGGGCCGGGCAGTTCGGCACCGAGGGCGCGGAAGGCCAGCGAGGTCATCGGATTGGCCGCCGGGGTGTCCCAGACCGCCGCGGCCAGCACGCCGCCGGGAACCAGCAGGCGACACAGGCTGGAGAGCATGCGGTGCCGGTCGACGGCGAACATCAGGCCCCAGCGGCTGAGCACCACGTCCATCGAGCGCGGCGGCAGGTCCAGTGACTCCACGTCGGACTCGACAAAGTCGATCGGATGGTCGAGACCTGCGGCGGCCATCCGGGCGCGGCGTACCATCTCCGGAGCGAGGTCGATGCCGAGCACCCGGCCGGTCGTGCCGACCAGGCGTCCGGCGCTGATCGCCGGCTCGCCCGTGCCGCAGCCGACGTCGAGCACCCGGTGGCCGGGGCGCACTCCGGCCGCGCGCAGCAGCCAGTCGGTCACCGGCGCGGCGGCGCGTTCGTACCGGTCCCGCCAGAACTCCCACCCGCCGCTGACCGCGTTCCAGGTGTCGCGTTGCTCGGCCTTGAAACCTGCCGGGTCGAACTGTACGACCGTCATGCTGTCTCCTCGCCGGCGAAAATCGGCCTCCGCCAACTATATGATTCGCAAGTATCTTGGGCAACGTCGGCTCTTGCGGGCTGAAGGCTCGCCAACGACAACGTCTTCTTCAAGCGTCTCGCGCCTCGGCGCGGTGTCCACCCTCGCGCTCCCACGGGTAGCCTTCGCCGAAGCGCCGGAACGTCCGAAGGGGAGCCGACATGAGCCAGGCCGACCCAGCCACCGCACCACCGAGCTGGCCGGTCGGTGCCGACGAGGCGTACGCGGCGGCGCGGCGCGGACTCGCCGACGCCGAGCAGGAGCTGCGCGACCAGGTCGAACGGGTGGCCGCCGCCCGCCGTGCCCTGCCGCCCGGCCCGCTGCTGGACGACTACCGGTTTGCCGAGGGCCCCACCGACCTGGACCGCGCCGAGCCGATCCGCGAGGTGCGGCTGCGTGAGCTGTTCGACGGGCACCCGACACTCTTCCTCTACCACCTGATGTTCGCTCCGGACGCCGCCGAGGCCTGCCCGATGTGCTCGATGTGGGTCGACGGCTTCCACGGCGTCCTGCCGCATCTGCTGCGGCACACCGCTGTCGCGGTGGTGGCGAAGGCGCCGCTGCCCAAGCTGCGGGCGTGGGCCCGCAGTCGTGGTTGGGCCGGCCTGCGGATCGTCTCCAGCCACGGCACCTCGTTCAACGCCGACGTCCGGGCCGAGTACCCGGACGGCACGCAACGCCCGATGGTCAGCGTGCTGCGGGCCGAGGGCGAGCGGGTACGCCATCTCTACTCCGCCCCGGCGAGCTTCCCGGACGGCGGCGAGCGCGGCATCGACCTGCTCAGCCCGGTCTGGAACGTGCTGGACCTGTTGCCCACCGGACGCGGCGACTGGTACGCCGGCAACGACTACGTCGCCGAGCCCGGCGCGGGCCGATCCGCGCCGCGCTGACCGACCCGCTCGCCCAGGAACGCCTCGGTGGCCAGCAGATCCGGCAGCCGTACCGCCGCCAGCCGGCGACCCGCGAAGTCGGCGTACCAGACCAACGCGCCGTCCCAGGTCAGGCCGACCGGCCGACCGTCGACGAGCGCCTCCCCGAGCAGCCTGCCGTCCCGGCCGTCCACCGCCCGCAGCAGCGCGGCCTCGAAGTCGGCGTAGATCACCACGTCGCCCGCCACGGTCAGGCCGGAGGGCGTACCCGGCACCGGAAACTCCCGGCACACGGTCATCGTCTCGACATCGCGCAGTTGCACCACCGACGGGCCGCGCAGACCCATCCACATCATCACGCCGCTGGTCTCGACACCACAGAGCCGGCCACTCGGTGGCCGGACCTCCCGCTCGTCGAGGACCTCCCCGCTGGTCGGGTCGATCAGCAGGATGCGCTTCGGACGTCCACCGACCTGGCACAACGCCCCGCCACCCACCGTCAGGTCCGCCCGGACCCGGCGGCAGGACAGCGTCCGTACCACCGCGCCCGTGGCCGGGTCGAGCGCGTAGATCTCTCCGGCCGCCTGATCGGAGTGCCAGAAGAACTCACCGTCATGGGTGAGGCCACAGAGGTAACTGCCGGGGGCTGGCAGCTCCCGGGCAATGGGCAACGTCGTGTCGACACCGGGAATGGTCATCGGGTACCCCTTCTCGTCTCGGTGGAAGCGGTGAACCGGTCAGATGCCATCGGCAAGCGCCCGGGACACGTCCTCGACCAGGTCGCGGCCGTCCTCGATACCGGCCGAGAGACGGATGAGTGCGTCACCGATGCCCCGGCGGGCGCGGACCTCGGCGGGCACCGGCCGGTGCGTCATCAGCGCCGGACACTCCACGAGGGAGTGCACGCCTCCGAGGCTGACGCCGCAGGAGAACAACGCGAACCGGTCCAGCAGCCGCGCAGCCGGGCCCCCCAGATACTCGAAGGACACCATCGAGCCGGGCTCGGTCATCTGGGCCTTGGCCACCGCGTGCTGCGGATGCTCGGCAAGCCCCGGGTAGTGGACGCGTCCGACGACCGGGCTGGCCCGGAGCCGCTCGACCAGCGCCCACGCGTTCGCCACCTGCCGACTCACCCGCAGCGACAGCGTGTGCAGACCCCGCCGGACCAGAAAGCAGTCAAGCGCGCCCGGCACGTTGCCGGCCGCCGTTCGGTACGACCGGTACGCCGCGTGCAGTTCCTCGTCCCGGTAGACCAGAGCGCCACCCAGCACGTCGGCGTGCCCGGCGATCGACTTGGTCGTGCTGTAGAGGGAGACGTCCGCGCCGAGGTCCAGTGGGCGCTGGAGCGCCGGACTGGCGAAGGTGTTGTCCACCACCAGCCGGGCACCGCGCTCGTGCGCCCGGCCAGCGACCTCGGCGATGTCCACCACGCTCAGCAACGGATTGGTGGGCGTCTCGACCCAGACCAGCGCGACGCCGGGGACGTCCAGCGCGCTGTCGATCCCCTCCGGGGTGGTCAGGTCGGCGTAGCGCACCCGGACACCCTGCCGGGCTGCCAGCTCGAACAACGCGTCGGTGCCGGAGTACACGTCGTCGGTGCTCACCACGCACTGTCCCGGGCGCAGCTGGGCGAGCACGGTCGCCGCGGCGGCCTGCCCGGAGGACAGGACGGTGGCGAACCGTGCCCCCTCCAGATCGGCAAGACACTCCTCCAGTTGCTCCCGGGTCGGGTTCTCACCCCGCCCGTAGAAGTAGCGGAGGTCGTCCTGCGCCCGCCGCTCGTACGTCGTCGAGAGGTGGATCGGCGGCACCACGTCTCCGGTGCCCGGCGTTGCCCGACGACCCCCGTGCACCAGGCGCGTGTCGAACCGCATTGGTCACCCCACCCCGACGCCGGCACCGCGGAACGGTGACAGTGCCCGGACCAGGCCGGCCGGTACGCGGGCCGGTTCGGTACGTCCGTTCGGCCCACGCATGCAGGCGATCCGCTGCCGCCCCCGGGCCACCAGCAGGTCGTCCTCGGCGATCCGCAGGTAGTCGAAGGCCAGCTCCATCTGCGTCTGGGTCAACTCGGCCAGCCGCATGCGTACCGCCAGCCGATCGAACGGAGCCAGCTCGGCGAAGAACTCGCAGTCGACCTTCAGGGTGAACAGTTTCAGGTCGCCTCGCAGCTCGTCGAGCACCTCGGGCGCGTGCTCGTGCAGGAACATCTCCCGGCACCGACCCTGCCACCGCAGGTAGTTGACGTAGTAGACGTTGCCGACGAGGTTGGTCTCCTCGAAACCGATGGTGTGGTGGTACTCGTAGTAGCGCGACACTGTCACCCCTCCGTCCCGTTGAGGACCGCCACCACGACCTGCTCCGCGGCGCCCGCCACCGTGCACACCCGGGTGGCGATCCGCACGCCACCGGAGTCCAGCACCACCCACCCGTCCGGGGCGGCGCCGGACACCAGGGTCAACGGACCGCCGGTGCGCCCCGCCTTCTGCAGGCACTCGGTCGCGCACCACACCCGGGTCGCCGCGAGGTCCGGCGTGTCACCGACCTCGGCGACGAGCAGCGCCGCCAGCGGCCCGTGCCGACCGATCAGGTCGCGCCGGGCGTCCGCCGACCGGACGGTCACCGGCTCCACGTCGCAGGCCAGCGGGGCGCCACCGACCACCGCGAGGCGCAGTGGCGCGGAGTACGCCACCGACACCTCACCCAGGCCGTCGGCCTCGGGTCGCCCGTCCGGTCGGTGGCGTACCACCACCGGCCGGCCAGCCGCCCGGGACAGCAGTGTCTCGGCGTCGCGCGGCCCACCGCCCGGCGCGGCAGCCACCGCGACGTCCCCGGTGAACACCTCCGCCAGACGCCGCTGCAACAGCGGCCCGAGCAGCACCGCCGGCCAACCCGAGGCCGGTGCGTGTGGACGCACCGCGCGCAGTCGAAGCCCTGTCCAGCTCTCGATCACCGTGCCGGTCGCGTCACGGACCACCGCGTCGTAGACGTAGCCCGTGCCGTGCTGTTCGCGTTCCCAGGCGGTGATGGTCACCGTCTCGGCCGCGGAGAGCTTCGGACCGGCGGACCAGATCCGGTCGATGCCCTCCGGCAGCAGCGTCGCATCCGGCACGCAAACCTGGATGCCATGCATGAACGCGTCCCGGGCACCGGGGTCGCCCAGCACGAGACGGCCCGGTAGGAAGCGGCTGAACCATTCCCCCGCGTCGCTGGTGGTCACCTCCGCCTCGACGAGCCGCGCCGCCACCTGCCGGTAGCTGTTCAGCCGCTGGAACCGACCGGCCTGGAACAGCAGGTCACCGTAGAGGTCCCGGGCCGGTTCCAGGGGAAGGGCCGGCAGCTCCGTCTGCTCCGGCGCGGCGGTGTCCTCCGGGTACGGCCCGTCCGGCGCGAACCGCATGCGGGCCCGGAAGTGGTCCGCCGCGAAGCCGGTCTCGGCGCTGCGGATCACGACGTCGATCACCTGTCCCGACCGGACCAGCGCGGCCACCCGGATCGTGACACCGCTCTGCGGGTCGACCACCACCGGCCGATCGAACCGGACGTCCTCGATGACCGGCACTCCCGGGTGGCGGGCCAGCGCGGTGGCGACCTGGGCCATGGCCTCCAGCCCGAGCACCGCGGGGAAGATCAGGTCACCGTCTAGCTGGTGATCGGCCAGGTACGGGTCGGTGGTGGGCGCGAGATCCACCTCGCAGACGAGTTCCACGCCGTCGTAGCGGATGAGAGGTCGTTCGGTGAACCGCAACAGTGGCAGCTCCGGCCGGTGGTACCGCAGGGTCTCCAGCCCACCGGTACGCCCGGTGACCACCACCACCGGCGGCAACGTGTCGTCGGAGAGCACCTCGCGCAGCACCCGCAGCCCGTCCTCCGGGCCGATCGGGGTGACGCCACGGCCGCTGAGCGCCTCGACCACCGACAGCCGTTCCCCCATGCCGACGCCGGACCACACCGACCACTCCAGACAGACAGCGCGGCACGTCGGGTAGGTCGCCGCGACATCCCGGGTCAGCTCCGCGAGTGCCTCGTTGGCGGCGGCGTAGTGCGCCTCACCATGCAGCCCGGCCCGCCCGATGATGCTGCCGAACGTCACGAGCAGCCGCAGCTGCGCAGGGTCGATCGCGGCGAGCACCGCGCGCAGGCCGCCCACCTTCGGCGCGAACACCTGGCGGACCGCGGCCTCGTCGAGGTCGCCGAGCGCGGTGGGGGTGTTCAGCCCGGCGCCGTGCAGCACGGCAGTCACCGGGCCCCAGTCGGCGGTGAGGTCGGCGACGGCGGCGGCGACGGCGGCGGGGTCGGTGACGTCCACCCGCAGGTAACGCAGGTCGCTGGCGGAGTCACGCAGCCGGGACAGGTTCGCGGACAGCACCTCGTCGGTGGCCGGGTCGGAACGACCGACCACCGCCAGCCGGCCACCGCTCTCCCGGGCCAGCAGCGCGGCCGCCTCGGCGGTGATGCCCTTGCCGCCACCGGTCACCAGCAGCACGTCCGCCGGTCCCAGGGGCAGCGCACCCGGCCGGGGATCGACCGGAGTAGGCCGCAGCACCGGCACCCGGCGGATGCCCACCGCGTCGTACGTCACCTCGGTGAAGTCGACGGTGCCGGCCACCTCGGTCACCACCCGGTCCACGGTGTCCGGTCCGAGCGGAGTCGTCACCACCGTCGTCCGCAGCCGGTCACCCTCCAGTCGGGCGGTCTTCGCCAGCGCCCCGCCCCGTGCCGCCGGTTGCACCAGCACCAGCCGGCCACCGGGGGGTTGCCGCAGCGCGGCCTGGGCACCGCGTACCGCGGCCTCCAGGTACGCCTCGTCGGGGTCGTCCGGCAGGCAGACCAGGACGCCAGAGCCGAGCCCGGCCTCCTCCAGCGCGCGCCGCAGCGGTTCGGCGAGCCGATGGCCGGGACTGGCGTAGACGTCCCACCGGCCCCCGGTGCCCGCCGGCTCGCCCGCCGGCGCCGGCTCGTCAACCAGGTCGACGACGAAGGTTCGTACCCAGGGCGCGACCCCGGCGACGACATCGGCTGGTCCAGCGGTGTCCTCACGCCCCCGGGCATGCAGCGCCTCGGCCATCTCCCGCACGGTGGCGGTGGCGAAGTTGGTCGGCACGGACACCGCCGAAAGCCCCATCGCCCGCGCCGCCTCGTTGACGATCTGCCCAACGGTGATCGAGCTCATGTGCAGGTCGTCGAGGAGGCGACTGTCCTCGTGGAGCACCTCCACCGGCAACTCCGCCCGCTGCGCCACCAACTGGCGGACCAGCTCCAACGCCCCGTCGCCGGCGGGAAGCGCGACCTCGGCGGTCGGCGCTGGCGACGCGGCGGTGGCCGGCACCGCCACCTGGGGAGCCGACTCGCAGGGGTTGGCGAAGAAGGTGCTCGGCCGGTCCAGGTCCAACGGCCGGGTGAACCGGTCCTCGAACAACGCCGGATAGCTGGCCGGACCACCCAGCACGTACACCGCACCGACGGCGGTGAGCAGGCCGACGAGAGACTCGGCGTCGGTGTCCAGCGCCAGCGCCGGAAGGTCCGGCATCTGGTCCCGGGCCAGCCGACTGAGCACCTGCCCCGGACCCACCTCGACGAACAGGTCGACCTCGACCGCGGCACGGGCCAGCGCCACGGTGAAGCGCACCGGCGCCTGGATCTGCCGGTGCAGCAGCTCGACCAGATCGGTGTCCGGTGGCAGTACGATCCCGGTCACCGTCGAGGCCACCCGCCGCAACGGTGGGCCGAACCGGCATGACCGCAGCCGTTCGCCGAAGGCTTCGGCCGCAGGCGCCATCAGCGGCGAGTGGAAGGCGTGCGAGACATTCAGTCGGGTGCAGGCCAGACCGGCCAGCGACGCCCGCCGGGCCACCTCGCCGACGGCGTCGTCAGTGCCGGCCACCACCGTCTGTCGGGGGCCGTTGTAGCCGGCCACCACCGCGCCCGTGCCGTCGAGCAGGGCGGCGGTCTCCGCCGGGTCGCCGATGACGCCGGCCATCGCACCCGGCCGGGCCAGGCTCGCCATGAGGTGCCCCCGCGCCGCGACCAGATCCCGCAGCTCACCCTCGTCCAGGCAGCCCGCCCAGTGCAGAGCGGTCAGCTCGCCGAGGCTGTGCCCGACAGCGACGGTGGCGTCGATGTCGAGCGCGTCGAGCACCCGCAACGCGCCGATCGACCCGGTGACGATGCGGGGTTGGGCGGCGGCGGTCCCGACGCTTTCGGCACGGTCACCGCCGGGGACGTCGCCGGCGGTCCGCCAGACCTCGTCCACCTCGGTGAATCGCCGGCGCAGTGCGCCGCCACCCCAACCCTGACCGGAGCCCTGGCCGGGAAAGAGGAAGCCGACGCGGACCGGACGGGTGACCCGTCCGACGAAGACACCCAGCCCCGGGTCGACCAGCCTGCCCGGGGCCCCGGGCGCCAGCGCGGCAGCTGCCGCCTCCACCGCCCGCTCGGCCTCCCGGGGGGTACGGGCCACGACGGCGGCCCGGTAGGCCCGCCCTCGTTGCTGCCGGTGCAGCGTCGCCGCCAGGTCGGCCAGGTCGGCGAAGGCGAGCCCGGCCACCGTCGGCCGTAGCTGCTCCAGCCGTTCCCGCAGCGCGTCCGGGCCGTCGGCGTCCACCAGGAGCAACTCGGCGTCCTGCGCCGACCGGGCCAGCTGCCGGGTACGCCGGTCCAACTGCCGGCGACGCGGACGGACCGGCCCGTCGATCACCAGGTGGGTGTTGATGCCGCCGAACCCCATCGCGGTGATCCCGGCCCGCTGTGGGGCGTCGTCCGGCCACGGCTCAGCCTGGCGGACCACTCGCAGCGCCGGCCGGTCACCGACGAGTTCGGCGTGCGGATCGGTGCAACCCACGGTCGGCGGGATGACCTGATGGTGCACCGCGAGTACGGCCTTGATCAGCCCGGCCACGCCGGCCGCCGCCTTGGTGTGACCGATCATGCCCTTGATGGAACCGATCGCCGCCGGTGCGACCTGCGGATCCGCCGACCGCCGTTCCGCGCCGAGTGCCCTCAGTTCGGTGGCGTCGCCCACCGCGGTCCCGGTGCCGTGTCCCTCGAACAGCGGCACGCTCTCCACGCCGAAGCCGGCCCGTTGGTACGCGCGGCGCAGCGCCAACCGGTAGCCGTCGGCCTCGGGTCGGGTCATGCCGCCACGCCCGTCGGAGGAGACGCCCCAGCCGGCAACCGTGGCGTAGATGCGGCGGCCCTGCGCGAGCGCGTCCCGCTCCCGCATCAGCACGACCATGCCGCAGCCCTCACCAGGCCAGAATCCGTTGGACCGACGGTCGTAGACGTACATCTCCTCCCGGGCCAGGGCGCCGGTGCGGGCGAAACCGACCATCTCGAACGGATCGATCGACAGGTCCACCCCACCGGCGATCGCCACGTCGACGTCCTGATCGGACAGGTTGCGACAGGCGGTGAGCACGGACAACAGCGAGGAGGCGCAGGCGCCGTCCACGGTGTAGCCGCCGCCGTGCAGGTCGAAGTAGTTGCAGATGCGACCGGCGATGGTGTTGGACAGGCCACCGGCGAGGCTGTCCTCGGTCACCTCCGGGAACGGCGACTTGTAGGAGGACTCCAGGCCGGCGAGGAAGTCCGCCACCCGCTCGTCGTCCCAGCCCTGCGCGCCCAGCGCGGCGCCCACCACCCGCCGCACGTACGGCCAGCGCAGCCGCATCGTCCCCGCCCGGGTGAATTCGCCGGTCAGCGTGTTGCCGACGACGACGGCCGTACGCTCGCGGGGCAGGCCGTCGCCCTCGGCGAACCCGGCATCGGCCAGCGCCTGCGCGGCCATGTCCAGTGCCAGCCAGTGGGTCAGGTCGGTGGAGCGGTAGGTGCTGCCGCTGACCTTGAAGCCGACCCGGTCGAACTCGTACCCCTCGATCACCGCGGCGTTGGCCGCGTAGTAGCGGTCAGCCGCGGTCGGGTCCGCCGACCAGTAGTCCTCGGCGCGCATCCGCTCGTCGGGCAGCCGGCGGAACGCCCGCCGCCCGGCGAGGACGTTCTCCCAGAGTTGACCAGGTCCGGCGGCGTCAGGAAACCGGCAGGCCAGGCCGACCACGGCGATCCGACTCATGCCCGCACCATCTCGCGTGTCACGCTGGCCGACACCTTGCCGTCCAGAGCGCCGGCGTCGGTGGGCCCCGGCCGCGCGGCGAGGCGGACCGCGTGCAGCGACCAGAGGAAGCCGCCACGGATCAGGCAGACGATCGCGGTGGCGAAGAACAGCCCGTACACGACGGATGCGCCGGTGAGCACGCCGTAGACCAGCGCGACACCGCCACCGAAGGCGAACTGTGACGAGGGCTTCGACGGTGTCGTCCCCGGATCGGTGATCATGTAGTTGGTGAACAGCACGAACGCCACGCCGGTCATGGTGGCCAGCGCGCCGACGATGGAGGTGTCGAGCACCAGGCCACGGAACACCGACTGGAGGACGAACACCCCCAGCCAGCCGGCGATCAGCCACATTCGGCCGGTGAGCTTGGCGTTGAGCAGCGTCCCGAAGATCACGATCACCGCCGGGACGATCCAGTCGCCGACGCCGGTGAGGTGCTCGGTGAACTGGTACGGCGGTGCGATGGAGATCCACGGAAACAGCAGCAGCGCGATCGCGATGCCGAAGTTCGACGGGTTCATGTAGTGCCGGAGCCGGCCGTTGACCGGCGCTCGGAACAGCCACTTGCCGCTGATCGCGACCATCACCGCGAAGAGCATGACCGGCACCTGGTCGTTGACGTACAGCAGCATGTTCACGGCGAGGCTGGTGATGTGCGCCGGGTAGAGGAACTCGACGAATCCGCGTACGCCGCCGCCGAGGTAACGCGCGCGGCGCTCCTCGGCCCACGCGCCGATCGTCTCCAGCAGGATCTCGACGCTGTACCCCACCGCCAGTGCGAGCAGTGGCCACGCCCAGGCCTGCTCGAACCCGAGCACGGTGTACCCGAAGATGTTCAGGGCCGTGATGGAGATGGCGAACCTGCGCAGCGCGGTGACGATCCGCGGGTCCTTGTGTTGGGTACGCTGCTGACTCATCGCGAAGCCTCCCGTGCCTGGGTACCGAGGGCGAGGGTGTGCCGCCCGGGGGTGAGCCGCAGTTCCTGCTCCCGGGGGATGCCCTCACGGTCGCGCCAACTCAGCTGCACGGTGACCGGACCAGCCACCTCACCGAGGCCGACCGAAACTTCGTTGCTGCGCCGGCCGGAATGGCCGCTACCACCGTCGACGCGGTCGATCAGCACCCGCCCGTCCGGGGTGGTCACCCGGACCTGCGCGCCGATCACCGGTGAGCCGGCGCCAGCGAGCGGGCCGGCGGCCTGCGGCTGGTCGTGCAGCAGCCGCAGCGTCAGGTTGGCCCCGGTCGTCGGGCTGTCGTTGTGGTACACGACGGGGGCGTCCCACTGCCGGGCCACGGCGAAGTCGAGCCGGCCGTCGCCGTCCATGTCACCGACAGCGACACCCCGAGTGGGCACCCGCTCGGCCAACCCGAGTTCGACACTCAGGTCCTCGTACCGGCCGTCGTCGCCGGCCACGTGGAAGACCAGGTGCTGGCCGCCGGCGATGTCGTCGCCCTGCTCGACCCGGGGCCACCAGCGCGGATCGGCCAGCAGCTCGTCGTTGGCCGTGGCCAACTCCTGCAACTGCGCCCAGCGGTTGACCTCTCCCTTGACGAAGCCCGCCGTCTGCACGATGTCCGGCCGGCCCCGGTTGGTGAAGTCGGCGAGCTTCACGTCCCAGCTCCAGCCGCTCCAGGCCAGGCCCAGCTCGGCGCTGCGGTCCTGCCACGGCGCCTTGCCCTCGCGCAGCGTGGCGCGCAGCTCGTCGGTGTCGGCGGCGGTGTTGACGAAGGCGAAGTTGCTCTCCTGGATACCGAACGACGTGGTGATGTTGCCGACGTACAGGTCGAACATGCCGTCGCCGTCGAAGTCGCCGAAGTCGACGCCCATGCCCTTGAACGAGTCGTGGCCGACCCGCTTCGACTTGGGCGTCAACCCGGGAAGCCCGCTGCTCTCCACCAGGGCGAAGGCGATGCGGCCCGGCTCCGACCGGTTGTGCAGCAACCGGTCGGGGCCGAAGTCGTTGGCGATGTACAGCTCCGGCAGCAGGTCGCCGTCGACGTCGTTGGCGGCGACCGCCAGCGTCCAGCCCCGCGACACGTCGGTGGCGAAGACGTCCGGCACCTCGGCGTACGAGACGTCGGGCTCCGGGCCGGCGCTGCCGCCGGTGAACCGCAGCACGTGGTCGTCGCCACCGTTGAGCGCGTTGGACATCGACCGGTTCATCGCCACCCCGCCGTGCTGGCCGGGGTCGAGTACCGGGCTGTCGGGGAAGTAGTTGCCGATGTAGACGTCGAGGTTGCCGTCACCGTCGAAGTCGGCCAGCGTCGCGGCGTTGGTGTTCCACTGCGGACCGGTGTAGGTGCCACCGGCCGGCACCCGGTCGGGCAGCAACTCGACCGCCACATAGGCGTCGCGGGACAGGGCTGTCGCGTCGGCCCGCGCCAGGAACGCCACAGGCGTGCGACCCCAGTAGTAGACCAGCAGGTCGGTACGGCCGTCTCCGTTGAGGTCGCCGGGCAGGCAGCCCATCGGTGCGATGTGCGGGTTGGTGGGCAGCGGCGCCAGGTCCAGCACGAAGGGCTGGTAGCGGTCCGCGCCGGGCGTCGGTGCCGGCGACACCACGACCCGGTCGATGCGCGGGTCGGTGACGCAGAGGTCATTGGCAAGCCCGTCGCCGTCCAGGTCGTTCACCGCGATGCCCGCCCCGACCGAGGAGATCCAGGCCGCGATATGCCGGTACGCGCCGTTCACCTGGCGGATCGACTGCTGCGGCAGCCCACCGGGCATGGTCAGCGACAGGGGCGTGAAGCGGTAGGACTGCGCCATCACCCGCCGCTCGTCGGCGCTCGCCTCCGGCAACCGGACGGCCACAAAGGTGCCGACGAGCAGCACCAGCGCCACCACCCCGGCCAGTTGCCGGCGGAGCATCCTTCTGATTGCCAACACGGGTCAGCACCTCCCCAAGGTCACGAACTGCTGGGCGATCCGCTGCCGCCAGACCAGGAACGCCGGCACCGGCCCGTCGTGGTCGAGGCCGTCCAACGCGTGCTCGGTGACCTCGGCGGCCTGCGCTGCGGGCGTACCGCAGAACACCTCGGTGGCGACGCCGGTGTGTTCGCTGGTCAGGCCGGCACGGCGACGGGCCTGCGCGGCGAACGCGCTGCCCTGCGCCATGGCCGGTGCGTACGCCGCGCCCCGTTCAGCCAGCCGGAGCAGCAGTTCTCGGCGGGCACCGCCGGCGTAGGTGGCGGCGAGCGCGGTCCCGCTGTACAGGTCCTCGCGCCGCTCGACGGGGAACTGTTCGATCGTGTCGGCGACCCGGTCGGGGTCGGCGCCCGCCACGAACCACAACGCCCGCCCGACGCCCTGGTCGATGACCTGACCGGTCCACCGCCCGGCGGGATCCCCCGGCCACGAGCCGATCCGGTCCCGGTGGCGTTCCCGCACGTAGCGCTGAGTGTGGAAGTACGCCTGGTGGAAGCCGTACCCGTCGAGGGCCAGCCAGCCCAGCAGGCGGTCGGTCGGTTGGACGGCCCGCCAGCGCCAGCGGGGCAGCCGGGCCATCGCCCACCCCAGCCCGACATGGACCATGTAGACGTGCCGATCGGCGGGACCGGCGAGGAAACGGGCCAGCCGGCGGCCACCAGTCAACCCGTCCAGCACGGCGAAACCCATCGCGGCACCCTCGTACGCGAAGCCCCGCAGGTCGGGCTCGACCGTTTCCAGCCGCGCCGCGGCCTCGACCGGGCCCCGCTCACCCACCGCGTACCGGAAGCCGGTGAGGAAGTGGACGCCGACGGACTCCAGCAGCTCGCGGCTGGCCTCGTCGCGGGCGACAAACCCACGAGTGGCAAAGCTGGCCTCGGTTGTTTTCGGGGTCAGAAGGTTCTGACGAATGGTTCGCCAGTTGACGGGCATGGATTACTCCTGACGCGCGTCATCCGCAATAAGGCCGACATGATTCGGCAAATTGGACCCCGCTGATTAATCAGCCCCATACGGGACCAGTGTCGCCGTGTCGGTACCCGAACCATGTTTCACGGCGATCATCGGAGTTACTTCTCTCAACTTGCTCGGCTGGCCCATCAATTGCCGGCCGGCCCTCCCGGCCAGCAATCAAGAAAACGTCAAGCACAGCCGCGCACAATCCACAACGGTGCCCGATCGACTCGCAGGGAGTGCACGTGAAAACGACGTCAGGCATGACGCGGAGCACGGTCGACCACTCCCGTGCTGCCGCTGCGGCACGGGCGATCGAATACATGCGTGGTCATCTCGCGGAGCCGCTGCAGCTTGCCGACCTGGCCCGGGTGGTTCCCTTCAGCCCGTTCCACTTCCATCGGCTCTTCCGGGACGTGACCTCGATGACCCCGGCCCGGTTCCTCGCCGCGCTGCGCATGGCGGAGGCCCGCCGGCTGCTGCTGCACACCGGCCTGACGGTGACGGCGATCAGCGGCTACGTCGGCTATACCAGTGCCGGCACGTTCACCACCCAGTTCACCCGTCTCGTCGGCACCTCGCCCGGACACTTCCGCCAGTTGGCCCGGCTGCTGGCCGGACGGCCCTGCTACGTCCTTGCCGAGGCGCTGCGCCGGGCGCGCACCGAGGTGGTCCGCCCCCGGCTGACGCTGCACCTGCCCGACAGCACCCCCGACGACCTCGTCCTGGTCGGCCTGCGCACGGCGGGTGAGTCCAGTGACGCGTCAACTGCGTGGGCGGTCTCGGCCGGCGGCACAGGCGTGCCGGTGGTGGCCCGTCCCGGCACGTACCACACCCGGGTCGTGCTGGTCCGAGGTCACAGCACGGTCGCCCAGGCCCTTGTGGACGAGGAGCCGACCAGCTATCTGGTGGGCGCCTCGGACCTGCTGCTGCCCCAGGACGGCCGGGCCCGTGCCCGCATCGCGATCCAGCCTCCCCGCCCCACCGACCCGCCCGCGCTGGCGATCGGGCCGGTGTGCCGGCTGGTCGAGACGCTCATCGGCCGGGTCGCACCGGGACGCTGGTCAGGACCGGCCCGGCCGGTCGGCCGTCACGCGCCCGCCACCCCGGCCATCGCGTTATGGCTGCGGCCTGGCGGGTTCGCCCGACGGTGACCGGCCCGCGACGCCGTGAACAGGAAGGCGGTTCCGGACAACCATGCCAATCGATCCCGTTTCCGGACGCGTGTCCGCACTGAAGGCCGCCGTCATCGGTGCCGGTTACGTCGGCACCTGCCTCGCGGTGGCGCTCGCCGAACGCGGCGCCGAGGTGGTGGCGATAGACAGCGACGAGTCCCTGGTGGCCGACCTGCGGGCCGGCCGGTGCCGGCTGCCCGAGCCCGGCCTCGCCGCCGCCGTGGCCGACCTGAGCGCCACCGGACGGCTCACCGCGAGCAGTTCGTACGAGGTGGTGGCCGGCGTCGACGTGGTGCTGGTGACCGTCGGCACGCCTACCGACCCGCGGGGTGAGATGGTCGCCGACCAGTTGGTGGCGGCCTGCGAACAGCTCTCCGGGTACCTGCGCGCCGGGCAGTTGGTGATCGTCAAGTCGACGGTCTCCCCCGGCACCACCCGCACCCTCGTCGCGCCATTGCTGGAGCGCGGTGGGCTGGTCCGCGAATGCGACTTCTGGCTCGCCTTCTGCCCGGAGCGGCTGGCGGAGGGCGCCGCCCTGGCCCAGGTGCGCAGCCTGCCGGTCGTGGTGGGCGGGGTCGGTCCCCGCTCGGCCGCGGCGGCCGAGCGCTTCTGGCGCTCCAGCCTCGGCGTCGAGGTCCATCAGGTGCCGTCCGCCGAGGCGGCCGAGGTGGTCAAGCTGGCCACCAACTGGTGGATCGATGCGAACGTGGCGGTTGCCAACGAGCTGGCACGGTACTGCTCGGCGCTCGACGTGGACGTCCTGGACGTGACTGGCGCGGCGAACACCCTGCCCAAGGGCAGCAGCATGGTCAACCTGCTGATGCCCGGGGTGGGGGTCGGTGGCTCGTGTCTCACAAAGGACCCGTGGATGGCCTGGCGGGACGGTCGCAGCCGAGGCGTCCCGCTACGCACGGTGGAGACCGCCCGAGCGGTCAACGACGACATGCCCCGCTACACCGCCTCGCTGATCGCCGACGAACTGCTCAAGCTCGGCCTGGACCGGTCGGACACCACGGTCACCGTGCTCGGCGCGGCCTTCAAGAGCGACACCGGCGACGTCCGCAACACCCCGGTGCTGGGCGTGGTGGCGGCGCTGCGCGAGGCCGGGTTCCAGGTCCGGATCTTCGACCCGCTCGCCGACCCGGCGCAGATCGAGGCCCGGTTCGGCTTCGCACCGGCGGCGAGCCTGACCGAGGCGGTCGCCGGGGCCGGCTGTCTCGCCTTCCTCGCCGGACACCGCCAGTTCCACGACCTCGACCTCAGCACCCTGGTCACCCAGGTGCACCGCCCCTGCCTGTTCTTCGACGGGCGCATGCACCTGACGCCGACGCGCATCCGCGAGGTGCTTCGGCTCGGCTTCGCCTATCGCGGTATCGGGAGGTGACATCGTGCCGAGGTCCTTGGTGACCGGCGGCTTCGGCTTCGTCGGCAGTCACGTGGTGCAACGTCTGCGCGACCGGGGTGACGAGGTGGTGGTCTACGATCCCGCCGACCCGCCGCCGGACCTGGCCGGGGCAGCCGGCGACGTCCGGCACGTGCGAGGCGACGTCCGTGACGCGACCGCGCTGACCGCTGCCGCCACCGGCGTGGACGAGATCTACCACCTCGCCGCTGTCGTCGGTGTCGACAGGTATCTCAGCCGGCCGCTGGATGTCGTCGAGGTCAACGTGGATGGCACCCGCAACGCCCTGCGGGCCGGCCTGCGCTGTGGCGCCCGGGTGCTGGTCTCCAGCACCAGCGAGGTGTACGGACGCAATCCCCGGGTGCCGTGGCGGGAAGAGGACGACCGGGTGCTCGGCAGCACCGCGACCGACCGGTGGTCGTACGCGACGAGCAAGGCCGCCGCCGAGCACCTCACCTTCGCCTACCACCGGCAGGAGGGACTACCGGTGGTCGTGCTGCGCTACTTCAACGTCTACGGCCCGCGCCAGCGGCCCGCGTACGTGCTCAGCCGCACGATCGCCCGGCTGCTCCGTGGTGATCCACCGGTGGTGTACGACGACGGCCGGCAGACCCGCTGCTTCACCTGGGTACCCGAGGCGGCCGAGGCGACCCTGCTCGCGGCGGCGCACCCGCGGGCGGTCGGCGAGTGTTTCAACATCGGCAACACCGTCGAGACGCCGGTGGCCGAGGCGATCCGGCTGGCCGCCGAGGTGGCCGGGGTGACGGTGTCGGCCCGGACGGCGGACACCGGTGCCGGCCTCGGAGCCCGTTACCAGGACATCCCCCGGCGCGTGCCGGACTGCGGCAAGGCCGCCAGCCTGCTCGGCTGGCGCGCCGAGACTCCCTTGGCGACCGGCCTGCGCCACACCGTCGAGTGGGCCCGGCGCAACCCTTGGTGGACAGCGCAGGCCGACGACGGGTTGGTCGCCCGGTAGCCGGAGCACCACAGCGCCGCTCGGGTCGTCGGGGGTGGGCAACACGTGCGGTCAGGCCTGTCCGGGCACGACGGTGGCTGGGCGGATCTGCCCGCCGAGGCTCGGCCGGTCACCGGTGACCCGGGCTCGCGCGTACCGGCGACGGAGCGGTTCCTCCACCCAGCGGTGCAGACCGAGCGCGACGGCGATCGACACCAGCAGCATCGCGCCCGCGACCAGGAAACCCACCCCGGCGCCGAACCGCTGGTCCGCACCGACCAGGTGCCGCATGATCAGCATGATCGGAAAATGGATGATGTACAGCGCGTACGACGCGTTGCCCAGGGCGACCAACGGCCGGGATCGCAGCACCCGACCGCGACCCTCCAGGTCCGCGTGGGCGAGGTTCGCCACCAACGCGAACAGGGGCAGGAACAGCGCCGCGCTGAAGATGAAGGTGAACGGCAGCATCGGGGTCAGCAGGAACGCCAGGATCGTCGAGACCACCAGCTTCCACCGGGCGACCCGCCGCCAGCGACCGGTCTGCACGATGCGCGCCAGCACCATGCCGAGCAGGAAATTCAGCAGCCGGACCGGAGGGAAGGTGTAGACGAACCAGTACTCGGTGAGGTTGAACGGCAACCAGTCCAGTTGGGCGACGCCGGGTAGCAGCGGGCTCAGTGCCGAGATCAGCAGGATGCCCCCGATGATCGCGAAGCACCAGCGCCACAGCCGCTCGGCCGGGATACGCAGCACCAACGGCAGCAACAACGGGAACAACAGGTAGAAGAAGGCCTCGGTCGAGATCGACCAGGCCGGGGCGTTCAGGTAGGACAGGTAGTCCCAGGACGGCACCCAACCCTGCACCAGCAGCAGGCTCGCCACCGCCGGGCCGGCCCGTAGGTCGGTGGAGAATCCGCTGACCGGCGACGGCGCGCTGGCGAGCAGGACGAACGCCACCGCGACACCCCAGGCGAGCACGTGCAGCGGCACGATCTTCCAGAACCGGCGACGCCAGAACCGGACGGCCCGGTCCATCGCTGGCGCCGACCAGGTCAGCACGAAACCGCTGAGAGTGAAGAAGGTGGCCAGGGCGGCCGAGGCCAACGGCGTGGTCAGGCCCATCCCGAGTTGCAGCGCCTCGTTGGCGAAGAGCTGCGACGTGGAGAGCAGGTGCACCGCCGCCACGGTGAGCGCGAGGAAGAAGCGATAACCGGTGAGTGCCGGCAGCCGGTGTGGTCGTGCGTCGGTGTGTGTCACGTCGCTCCTCGGATGGGCCGGGCCACGCCCTGAGCCGTCGGATGCCGCGCGTCCACCGGTGCCATCGGCGGGTGCCGACACTCGGGCTGAATCTTTCGTCGTATCTGCCGACGAAATAGGATCAGTCCGTCTGGCAGACAAACGTCCGTCGTCCCGCTGATCGGTTGCGGTGAATGCGACGATGACACGCGCACGGGCGCTGACGCACCGTACTATTGGACGGTTCGTCGATCCGTAGAGCGAGGTTGCGACGCCGAGGAGACGGTCCGGTCTATCCGTTTCCCGGGTTACTCATCCGCCGGACCACTACAACCTTCCCGGCTCCCACATCGTAGGATTGGTCCGTCGAGGTTGGCCCGCGTGAGATCCGTTCAGTTCGACGGCGGCTCGCCGGTACGGGTGGCCACGAAAAGTCCTCGTCCAGTTAACCAGCCGGTCACATATGACCCTTCGCAGCCAGCGGCGGCGAACGCGTCCAAATACTCGTCACGAGTGAACATCGCCAGCAGGCCGACCTGGGTGAACTCGCGTATGCCGTGGGCGTCACCCACCAGCCAACGCTCCTCCATCCGGGTGAGCCGCCCCTGCTGGGTCGAGCGTGAGATCCGAGCCACCACCCGGTCCGGCTCCCGGACCAGGTCGCCGCCGAGGTGACCGTCGATGAACCGCTCCGGGAACCACCAGGGCTCCACCACCAGCACGCCGCCGGGCGCGAGATGCCCGGCCATCGTGGCGATGGCGGCCCGCATCTCGGCCACCGTGCCGAGGAAGTTGATCGCGGTGAAGAGGCAGGTCACCGCGTCGAAGGTGGCACCCAGCCGGAAATCGCGCATGTCACCGACGTGCAGCGTCACCCCGGGCAGCCGGCGGCGGGCCACGTCCAGCATGGCCGGCGCGAATTCCACGCCCTCGACATGGGCGAACCGGCCGGCGAACGATTCCAGGTGGGCTCCGGTGCCGCAGCCGACGTCGAGCAACCGGGTCGCAGTCGGACGGACGGCCAGTATCCGGTCGGCCACGTCGGTGGCCTCTGCCTGCCAACTCTTGCCCCGGCTACGGTAGGTCGCCTCGTACACCGCGGCGTGCTGTGGCCCGAACATTCCTACCCCTCCCGGCACCACCGGTCGTCGACCAGGTGGCAAGCTGGATCGGCGGTGCCGCGACGATCGCCGACCTACCGCCTTTATAACCACGGTCTGATATTGTCGTGCCGTGCACGCGTTCGACGTCCTGGGCGACCCCGTCCGCCGCCGCATCATCGAGCTGCTGGCCGACGGCGAGATGTCGGCTGGCGAGGTCGGTGCGATCGTGCAACGCGAGTTCGGGATCTCCCAGCCCGGTGTTTCCCAGCACCTCCGGGTGTTGCGGGAGAACGGCTTCACCACGGTGCGTCCGCAGGGCACCCGCCGCCTGTACGCCGTCGATCCGGCACCGCTTCAGGAGCTGGACCACTGGCTGGAGCGCTATCGCAGCTTCTGGAGCCAGCGCCTCGACGCGCTGAGCACAGAGATCGCGCGGGGTCGGTCCCGCCGCCGGTCCGGCAGTGGCGAGTCGCCGGCCGACCACCAGACCCGCCGTCGGTCCGACGGCACGGACGGCTAGGGCGCGTCTTCCGGATCTTCGCCGGCCTGCGACGGACCCAGAAGGCGCCCGGCGGCACCGGTGGTTCGTCCGGATACCACACCGGCATCCGGACGAACCAACGCCTTGCCGAATCGCCGCCTGGGTCCCGTCTCGGCTCGACCGGATCCGGGCGACACGCCCGGGGCGGTTCCGGACGCTCCGCTCCGGTGACCGCCCAGCTGCGCCGGCACGGCCGGACGACGGCGAACGGGCGTTCGGACAGCCCGATTCGGGCCCATCGCCCGGGCGCGATCAGGCGGCCCGTCCCGCGGCGAAGTCGGGCAGCCGGCGGGCGACCTCGTCGGGGGCCGGCATCGCGGCGATCTCGGCGGCGACCGCCTTCGCCGCCGTCCGGTAGCTCTCGTCCGCGATCAGCCGCTTCGCGGCGTCCGCCACCGCCTCGGCGTTGACACCGCCGGGCGGCAGGTGCTCACCGGCCTTCGCCTGGGCCACGGCTTGGGCGTTCGCGAACGAGTCACCAGCCCACGGGAAGGAGAGCTGCGGCACACCGGCGTCGAACGCGCCGATGGTGGTCCCGCTGCCACCGTGATGGACCACGAGGTCGACGTGGGGAAGCAGCGCCGCCTGCGAGACCCACGACTCCAGCCGCACGTTGGTCGGCACCTCGCCGAGTTGATTGAGATCGAGCGAAGGGCCGCCCGCGACGAGGACATCGACGTCCAGGGCAGCCAGGCCGTCGATCGCGGCCCGCAGCACCTCGACGGTGCCGCCACTGGAGGTGCCCAGGGTCAGGTACACCAGGGGCCGGGACCCGGTCCGCGCGAGCACCCAGTCCGGCACGTCCGGTCGCTCGGTGAACGGCACCGGGCGCAGCTCATGGCGCTCGGGGCGGGACCGGAACGCGGGCTCCTGCAACGACGGCGGATAGATGTCGAGGAACGGGTTGCCGAAGGCGTCGATGCGCCCGGGCGGCAGGTCGATGCCGAGCTGAGCGGCGAGCCGGGCCACCTCGTCCTCAATGGAACGGGTCAGCTCGTCCGGGGTGTCTCGGCCGACCCCGTGGCAGATGGTCGGGATGCCGGCCTTGGTGGCGGCCAGTCCTGCGCCGTAGTTGCTGATCTCCTGCACGACGAGGTCGGGTCGCACCCGGTCGAGCACCGGCTGGAGCTGGTCGAAGATGCGCTGTGGCATCACCTGCCCGAACACGATCTGGGGAAGCTCGCTGAGCTGCTCGGGCGTCAGCCCGTCGGGGCTGTCGGTGTCGAAGCGGATCCTTAGCGCCGCCAGGAAGCCGTCGAAGACCGGCATCCCGGTGGCGACCGGGTCGAAGCCCTGCCCACGCAACACCTCGGCAAATCCCTCACCGGTGGCGAAGGTGATCTCGTGGCCGGCATCCCGAGCGGCGGCGGCCAACGGCAGTAGCGGGTAGGTGTGGCCGTGTGTTCCGAGACTGGCGAACAGCACACGCACGTCGATCACTCGCCTTTCGAAGGGAAACAATCCACTTTATTCATATCTAGCACAAGCCTTACGGATCAACAGTGTCCCGGCTTGCGCAACTCGCGCTGCGAGCAACCTTGCCGTGTTGTGCCATCCGACGCTCCTGTTCTACGCTTGAAAATATAAAGTGATCTACGTCTGGGAGGCCTCCATGGGCAGCGGTGACGGTCAGGACCTGCGTGCCTTCGTGCACGACTCGGCCGAGGAGACGGACACGACTCAGCGCCTGACGAAGCTCTTGACCAACTCCCCCATCCCGACCGAGGAACTGGTCAACAACCTTCCCCTCTTCCTACGCCGGCACCAGCTGACCGACCTGCTCTCCATGGACCACCTCTACCGCGAGGTCCTGGACGTACCCGGCGTGATCATGGAGTTCGGTGTCCGGTACGGCCGCCACCTCGCCACCTTCACCGCGTTGCGCGGCCTCTACGAGCCCTACAACCCGCTGCGCCGCATCGTCGGCTTCGACACCTTCACCGGGTTTCCGGACGTCAACGAGGTCGACAAGGTCGGTCCGACCGCGTACGAAGGCCGGTTCGCGACCCCCGGCGGCTACCCGGCGTACCTGCGGGAGGTCCTCGACGCCCACGAGTGCAGCGAGTTCTTCGGCCACGTGACCCAGCGCAGCGTCCTCGTGGAGGGAGACGTACGCGAGACGGTGCCGCGCTACCTGGCGGAGAACCCGCAGACGGTCATCGCGCTGGCCTACTTCGACCTCGACCTGTACGAACCGTCCAAGGCGGTGCTCGAGGCCATCCGTCCGCACCTCACCAAAGGCAGCATCGTCGCCTTCGACGAGTTGGACAACCCCAAGTGGCCAGGGGAGAACATCGCGATGCGGGAGACCCTCGGCCTGGACCACGCCACGCTTCGCCTGATCCCCGGCCGACCGGCCCCCGCCTACCTGCGGTGGGGCTCCTGAACCCCGCGTGTCCACCACACATCGAGCCAACCGCGCGGGGTGCGTATAAACTCTGACTTACGTTTGCGTCGACTTATGGAGAGGTGGGCGAGCCGCGAGCCGTCCACCTCCCGCACAGCGACAGTGAGGACGGAGACATGCCACAGGAGAAGACCGCGTCCGCCACCCGCACGGCGACCAAGAGCACCACCGCCCGGAAGCCGAAACCGCCGAACTACGATCCGTTCGTCCGGCACAGTGTCACGGTCGCGGCCGACCGCAAGACCGCCTTCAAGGTGTTCCTGGAGGACTTCCCGCAGTGGTGGCCGGAGAACTTCCGCACCACAAAGGTCGGCGCGCCCCTGGGCGTCGACCCCAAGAAGGGCGGCCGCCTCTACGAGATCGACGAGCAGGGCGAGGAACACACCTTCGGCCTGATCCGCACGGTGGACGCACCGGACACCCTGGCCGTCGGCTGGCGACTCAACGGTTTCGGCCGCATCGACCCGGACAACGCCAGTGAGTTCACGGTGACGTTCGTGCCGGACGGTCAGAAGAAGACCCGGGTCGAGGTCGAGCACACGCACTTCGACCGGATGGGCACCAAGCACGCCAAGCGGGTCCGCAACGGCATGGACAAGGGCTGGCCCACGATCCTCGCCTCCTTCGAAAAGAGGATCAAGGAGGTGACGGCGAAGTGAGCGAACTCAACAACCCGGTGGCCTCCGGCCAGCCGACCGAGCGACTCATCGGCCGGCGTTCGATCCCCGCCGGCGACGCCCGCAGCGTCATCATCCGGCAGCGATACGACGCGCCGGTCGAGGAGGTCTGGAGCGCCTGCACCGACCCGAACCGGATCAACCGCTGGTTCATCGAGCCGAAGGGGGAGCTCCGCCAGGGCGGCACCTTCGACCTGCCGGGCAACGCTCACGGAGACATCCTGCGTTGCGAGCCGCCGCGGCTGCTCACCCTCAGCTGGATCTACGGCGACAAGCCCGACAGCGAGGTGGAACTGCGGCTCAGCGAAGACGGCTCCGGCACGCTGCTCGAACTGGAGCACGCCACGGTCTCCGACCTGATGCTCATCGAGGTGGCCGTGGGCTGGGAGATGGCCCTCGACTTCCTGAGCATGTTCCTGCGCGGCGACCTGCCCGGCGCCCCCGTACCGGAGGACGCCGCCGAGGAGTTCGAGCCGAGTCCCGAGATGATGCGGATCGCCCAGGAACGCGGCCAGACCTGGGCCGCCCTGGTCAATGCCGAATCCTGACCGCCAGACGAAGCCGGCCCCGGTTCCCTCGCGGGAACCGGGGCCGGCTTCGTCTGGGGTCAGCGCTGCTTGCGGTTGTAGAGCAGGGCGGTCGGCGTCGCGAACACCACAATGAGCGCCGCGCAGGCGAGCAGACCCGCCGTGAGGTCACCGCCGGACAGATCACCGTGCATCAGGCCACGCGTGGTGGTCGCCGCATGGGTGACCGGGTTCAGCTTCACCACCGCCTCGAGCCAGCCCGGCATGGTCTGGGAGGGGGCCAGGATGTTGCTGCCGAACAGCAGGATGAACTGAAGCAGGTTGACCACACCGGCCGCGGCCGTGGGCTGCGGAATCAACACCGCGAAGAACATCCACAACCAGCTCACGCTGAAGGTGAACAGCTGCAGGTAGAGCAGCGCGAGCACCACACCGGCGAAGCCGCCGTCCGGGCGGAAGCCCAGCAGCAGACCCAACGCCAGCGGCACCACCGAGGTCAGCGCGTACCGCAGGACGTCGCCGCCCATCGTGCCGACCAGGACCGCCGGCTGCCAGATGGGCGTGGAGCGCACCCGATCGAACATCCCGGTCGCGATGTCGCGGTTGAGCGTCAGGGCACTCATCATGCTCGACGCCACAAGCGACAGAACGATCACACCGGGCAGGAAGAACTGCAGATAGTCCCCAGGCGTACCGGCGATCGCGCCACCGAGCAGATACGTGAAGACCAGGGTGAGGATCACCGGGAACACCACGGCGGTACCGAGGTGGTCCTGCACGTACTTCAGCTTGATCAACGTCCGCCAGGCGAACGTACGGCAGGCGAAGAGGGCGCCCGGAGCGGGTGGCCGTTGCATGCCGGGCACCGACCGACCGGGGAACTCGGCCGCCGGCCGAGCCTGGGTGCTGGATGATGTCATGCCCGAACCTCCGCTTCCTCTTCTCGGGTGTCGTCCAGCGTGGAGTGGCCGGTGAGCGCGAGGAACACCGTGTCCAGCGACGGCTGCCCCAGGGTGAAGTCCTCGACGCTGATTCCCGCGCGGGCCAACTCGCCGAGGGCGCGCGCGGCCTGGTCGGCGTCGGGAATCTTCACCAGCAGCCGGGACGGGTCGGACTCGGCGTCCACGCCCGCGCCGATCGCGCGGGCGAGCAGCGTGCCCGCCTCGGCGCGGCGGGACGGGTCGGTCAGCAGCACCTCCAGCACGCCGTCGGCGCGGCTGGTCTTCAGCTCGGCTGGCGTCCCGCGGGCCACCACCTGCCCGTGGTCGATCAGGGTCAGGTCGTCGGCCATCTGGTCGGCCTCGTCGAGATACTGGGTGGTGAGCAGGACGGTGCCGCCATCCTGGACGAGCACCCGGATCATCTGCCAGACCTCGCTGCGACTGCGCGGGTCGAGGCCGGTGGTCGGCTCGTCGAGAAAGAGCAACTCGTGCGTCACCACCATGCTGGCGGCCACGTCGATGCGCCGTTTCTGACCACCGGAGTAGGTCTTCACCAGCCGATTACCGACCTCGGTCAGCTCGAACGCCTCCAGCAGCTGCTCGGCGCGGGCGGTGGCCGGGCGGTGCCGCAGGCCCTGGAGGCGGCCGGCGAGGATCAGGTTCTGCAGGCCGGTCATGTCCTCGTCGAGCGCCATGGTCTGCCCGGTCAGGCCGATCCGGCGGCGTACCGCCGCCGCCTCGCGCACCACGTCGTGACCGAGCACCTGGGCATTGCCGGAGGTGGGCCGCAGCAGGGTCGCCAGAATCTTCATGGCGGTCGTCTTACCGGCGCCGTTGGGCCCCAGTACACCGTGGATCGTCCCGGTGCGCACGGTGAGGTCCAGCCCGTCCAGGGCGCGCGTCTCTCCGTAGACCTTCACCAGCTCATGGGTCTCAATGGCCAGCGCTGGATTGCCTGTCATGCTCTCTCCCGTCGCGTCACAGCGAACTCGGGCAGCCGAATCACGAGATCTTGCCCGGACCAAGCTACAGAAGCTACTTATATCATTCAAGCCTGCTATTAGTCGCGACGACAATAACGCCGGATCAATCCGGCGGGTCAAGCCACAGGTTGGCCGCGTCGTACCAGCGGTCGACGTGCGGGAGGGGAATCGCGTCGCGTACCCGCGCGCTGGTCAGGTGCTCGATGGTCGGTTCGCAGACCAGGATCGGCACGATCGCCACGTCGGTGAGGACCTGCCGGTCGACCTGGTGCCACAGCGCCGCCGCCGAATCCTCGGTAGGCGCGGAGAGCGCGCGGTCGATCAGGTCGTCGACCAACGGATTGTGGTAGCCGCCGTAGTTCGCCGTGCCGACGGCTGTGTTGCTCTGGAACATCGGCTGGACGTAGGACCGGCCGTTGTTGCCGAACCAGTCGGGCATGAAGGCCGCCGGGGTGATGTCCCACTCCCCCGCTGCCGCCCGTTTCGGATCCTGGAGGATGCGGTAGTACTCGTCGGTCTGGTCGATCTCCACCAGTCGACAATCGATCCCACCCGCGGCCAGGTCCTCGGCGATCGCCTTCGCCACCTGACCGTGCACCGCGTCGATCCGGTAGATCATCGTCAGGGTGAGCCCGTCCGGATAACCCGCCTCGGCCAGCAGTTGGCGACACCGCGCACGGTCACCTTGGTCCCCGGGGGTCGGGTACGGGTCGTAGTCACGGTGGCCGACGTTGCCAGGCGGGATGACGCCGTGCGCGGGACGGGTCACCGTGCCGATTCCCATGTCGTCGAAGAACCGGACCAGCCGCGCCTTGTCGATCGCGTACGCGATGGCCAGCCGGACCTCCCGCCGCCGCAACGCACCCGCCGCACGCGGACTGTTCAGGTTGAACACCAGGTAGGGGTTGAGCGCCCAGCCGAGGTTGCGGTCCGCTTCGGTGCGTCGGCGTGGCCGCCCCACGGCGGCGCCCCAGGACAGGTCCGCCCGTCCGCTGGTGATCTCGTCGCGGACCCGCTCGTCGCTCACCCGGGCCATCCGGACGTCGATCCGGTCCACGTACCGGCGACGGATCGGGTCGGCGTCGGGCCGCCAGGCCGGGTTGTGCGCCATGGTGAGGTGGCTGCCCGGGACGTAGGAGGTGATCCGGTACGGACCGTTGGAGCGGACCTGGCGGATGAACTCCGGGCTGTCCGGGACGAGCTGGTCGTACTCGTGCGGGGCTGCCGAGGCGAACGGCATCGCCAGCAGGTTGAGCAGATCGTTTGCCGGTCTGACCAGGTCGATGACCAACGTCCGGTCGTCGACCGCCCGCAGGCCGGCGATGTCGTGGCTGTTCTGGTAGTCGGCAAGCTCCGCAGCGGTGGGCGTGCGGCCGGCGAAGCGAGCCCGGTAGCCCGCGACGAACTGCCCCATCCCGGCGATGGTGCTGGTGTAGTAGGCGAGGGCCCCCGCGCCGGCCACCGGATTCGCCATCCGCTTGAAGCCACGGACGAAGTCGGCGGCGGTGACCGCCCGCTGCGGGCTGGTGTCCCAGTACACCCCGTCCCGCAACCGCAGCGTGTAGCTCCGACCGTCGGCGCTGCGTCCTCCGTTGGCGACAGTGGGCAGTTCGGCGGCGACATCCGGCACCGGCACCAGTGCCCGGGCGTCCTCCGTGGTCGGATAGCTGAACAGCTGCCGGGCGAACAGCCGGATCACCTGGTGGGAGAAGGCGTAGTAGGCGGCGGCGGGGTCGAGGTGGTCAAGCCCGCCGGGGCCGTAGAAGCGCAACGTGCCGCCGGGGCGGGGTCGTGGGTGGGGATCCGGCACGGTTCGACGACCTCCCTGCTCAGGCCGGCACGCCGACCGCTACGGACATCACCGACCGGGTGGGCACCACCTGCTCCAGTCGGAGACCGGCGGCGGTGAACAACGGTTCGAGTTCGGCGGCCGTACGCTCCTGTCCGGTGCGTGCGGCCAGCATCATGAAGTCCATCTCCTTGCTCTGGTGCGGGTCGTTGCCCTCCGGGACGACCGCGTCGACCACCAGTACCCGGCCGTGCGCCGGCATCGCGCGACGGCAGTTGGTCAGGATCCGTACGCTCCGCTCGTCGTCCCAGTTGTGCAGGATCCGCTTGAGCACGTGCACGTCGGCGTGAGGCGCCTCGTCGAGGAAGTCGCCGGCCACGACCTTCCAGCGCCCGGCGACGTCCGGCTCGTCGAGCCGATGGCGGGCGACCACCTCGGCGCGGTCCAGCAGGATGCCTTGGAGGCCGGGGTGTTCGCGCAGCACGGTGAGCAGGAAGCCGCCTCGCCCGCCGCCGACGTCGGCGACCGTGCCGGTGTCGGGAAAGAGGCCGGTGCGGGCGAGGATCAGGTGCTCGGCGGCGCTGACCGTCTCCATGCCCTCGTAGTAGAGCGCTTCGACCTCGGCGTCGTTGTCGAAGTAGTCGTTCAACGAGCGCCCGAAGATCTCGTCGAACCCGGGTCGGCGCGCCCCCATCGCGTCGGTCACCCGGTGGCTCATCGTCCAGAACATCGTGTCGGTGAACATGAGGATGCCGGCCCGCGCCGGCACCGGGGAGTCCGACCGCAGCGCGGCGCCCTTGTCGGTGAGGGCGAACCGGCCGTCGTGCTCGTGCACCACGTCCCGCGCGGCGAGCAGTCGCAGCACCCGGCGCAATCCGTCGACGTCGGTGCCGGTGGCGGCGGCCAACTCGGTGGCGGTGCGCGGACCGTCGGCCAGATGGTCGGCGACGTTCACCGTCGCGGCCGCCCGCAGCGCCGCCGCGTAGGTGTAGCCCATCGCCTCCTGGTAGAGGGCCAGCGCCGACTGCAACCTGTCCATGTTTCCTCCGGGCCCGATCGCTACTGCCGCACACGCTTGCTCGGATGCTATACCGGAATGAAGTGGATGGCAGCGCTAGCCTCTGTTCACCGCAACTTGCGCGATAGCCTCGCCGCTTTTCACTTGAGAAAGTGATTGTTCTGAGCGTCGGCCCGGACCGCCTCTGCGGCCTCCGGACCCGCCGTCGGCTACGAAGGGATCACCGTGAGCCATACCGTGGAGTCCCCCGGCTCGGCCACCGTCCCGACGTCGGTGCCACCGAGCCCGTTGCGCACCGCGTCGTGGAGCCGCATCCGGGAACTGTTCGCCCTGGACCCGACGACAGTGCATCTCAACACCGGAACCGTCGGGGCCATGCCGTACGAGGTCCTCGACACCGTCGACCGGGTCACCCGGCAGTGGACGGGTGGACTTCTGGACGTCTACCGGCCGGCCATGTTCACCGAGTACCGGGCCTTCATCGGCAAGACGTTCGGAGTGGACGAGGACGAGATCGTCATCTGCCACAACGCGACCGAGGGCGTCGCCCGGGTCATCCACGGGCTGGACCTGCGCGCGGGTGACGAGGTGGTGACCACCACCCACGAGTGCTACTCGGTGTTGTCCAACTTCAACCTGCTGCGCAACCGGCACGGCATCGTGATGCGCACCGTCACCCCGCCGTCGGGCCACGACGTACGGGCCGAGGAGATCGTCGACCTGGTCGAGTCGGCGATCACACCGCGTACCAGGGTGCTGTCGTTCGCGGCGATCACCCTCTTCACCGGCACCATGTTCCCCGTCCGGCAGCTGTGCGAGCTGGCTCACCGGTACGGCCTGACCACAGTCATCGACGGCGCCCTGATCCCCGGCATGCTCGACGTGAACCTGCGCGACTACGGCGCCGACTTCATCACCTGCTCCGGCTCGAAGTTCCAGTGCGGACCCCTCGGCACCGGCCTGATCTACGTCCGCAACAAGGTCATCCCCGAGTCCAACCCGCTGCCGTTGCCCACCTTCTGGCCGCTCATCTCGACCTGGTACCCGATGATGGGCAGCCCGCCGCCGCGTACCACAAACGAGGTCGCCAGCTACAACATGGGCGACTATCTACAAAGCGCCGGCAGCGCCAACCTGGCGCGCGGCGCCGCGCTGACCCGCGCCTTCGAACTGTGGGACGACATCGGGCGGGACCGCATCGAGCGGTACGTCATGGAGCTCGCCGAGTACGCGCGCGGCCGACTGATCGAGGCTTTCGGCGAGGAGGCCATGTACTCCCCCGGCGTCGATCCCCGGCTGCGCTCACCGCTGATCGCGTTCAATCCGTTCCGCCGCCCCGAGGACGCCTGGAACATCAAGAAGTTCATCACCTTCGTCAAACGACTGGAGACCGAGCACCGGATCTGGACCCGTTGGACCGAGTTCGACGTCCCCGGATCGCCGCACCAGCACTACGCGGCACGCATCACCACGCATCTGTTCAACACGCGTGCGGAGATCGACCACAGCGTCCGGACGATGGTCCGCCTTGCCGAGGAGATGTCCTGAGGTGACCCAGGCACGCAGCACCACGATCAGCACACCCGGCACCCGGCAGCGGAACATCCTGCGGTTGCTCGGTACCACCGCCGTCCATCAGGCCGACCCGGCCGCCGCCTGGTCCCCGGCCGAGCGCCAACTGCTGCGGCTGACCACGCGGCAACTGGTCAGCTACCGAGGGGCGGCTGACCCGACCGACTGGCGGGCCCTCGGCCCGGTCGGCGACCTGGCCGTCGACGTGCCGTCCACCTACAACGCCGGGCTCGGCGCCAGTCACCGCTCGTACGTGGCACACCTGCGCCCGGACGTGTGGTGGGACACCCCGCAGCCGAGGCGGATCACCGCTCACGACGTCGTACGCGGCTTCAAGCGGCTCGCCAACCCCGTGACCCGCCATCCCGCGCTGCCCTACTTCCGCAGCACGATACGAGGCATGGACCGGTACTGCGCGGAGTACGCCGCCGCCGTCGCCGGTCAGCCGGTCTCCGCGGCACTGCTGGCCGGCTTCGCCGACGCGCACGATCTGCCCGGCGTGTTCGCCCTCGACGACGAGACGGTCGTCATCGAACTTGTCCGCCCGGCGTTGGACTTTCCCGACATGCTCGCCCTGTCCTGCACCTCCCCGGCCCCCGCCGAGTACGACGCGTACCTGCCGGGCAGCCCCGAACTGCACGCGCATCTCGTCGCCAGCGGGCCGTACCGGGTCGCCGCATGGCAGCCCGGGGAGACCATCCGGTTGGAACCGAACCCCACCTGGCGTCCGGAGAGCGACCCGGTGCGGCACCAGCGTTTCGACGCGGTGGAGTTCCGGGTCTCCGACGACGGTCCGCGCCGGCTGGCCGACCAGCTCGCCGCCGACGTGGCCGACCTGCCGTGGGGGGTGCCCGTCGGCGAGGTGAGCGGGTACCGGGCCGACCCGTTCCTGGTGTTCAACCTGCGCGACCCGGCCAACCCGGCGGTGGCCACGGCAGCCGTGCGGCGGGTCATCGCCGACGCGATCGACCGGTCCGCGCTGGCCCGGATCGCCCGCGCCGACGACCCGTGGTCGGCGATTCGCGAGGCGTACACCGTGGTGCCGCCGGGCAACGACGGACACCTGCCGCCGGACCCACCGGCCGCCCCACCGGTGCACGGCACCCCCCGCGAGCGGCTCACCGCCGCCGGTCATCCGGACGGACTCGTCCTGACCGCTGTGTGCCCCGACCGGACCGAGGAGCTGGCCCTGGCCCGCGCCTGGGCCGCCGACCTGGCCACGGCCGGCATCGAGGTACGGCTGGTGGCGTTGGACGAGGCGACGCACCGGGCGCTGCTCACCGGCGCCGCAGGCGCACCGGCGCAAAGCTGGGACGTCAGCACCACGTCGTGGACGGCGCCGTGGGGGTACGGCAACGCGCGGGTGTTCCTCCAGCCGCTGGTGGATGGCGCACGGCCCAGCGGCCACCGCGACGAGGAGATCGACCGGATGGTCGAGGAGGCGGTCGACGCCGCCGATCCCCGGGAGGCCGTGGCGTGCTGGCAGCGGGTGCAGCGACGGCTGCTGGCCGACGCTGCGGTCGTACCCCTGCTGTTCCGACGCCCCACCGGCGCGGCGCCGCGCGGGCCACGGGTGCGCGCCGCCGATGCCCTGCCCTCGCTCGGTGGCCTGGCCGACCTCGGCGACGTCCGCCTGAGGAACGAGCGGTGAGCACCGCCGAGGAGGTCGTCGCCGACTACCTCACGCTCGGGCTGCGGATGGGTCGATTGGTCGACGGCTACGTCGACTGTTGGTTCGGCGATCCGGCGCTTGCCGCCCGGGTCGCCGCCGAGCCGGTCCCCGCCCCGGCGACGTTGGCCGGGCAGGCCGGTGAGCTGCTGACCCGGCTGTCCGACGCGGACCTGCACACCGACCGCCGGCGGTTCCTCACCGCCCAGGTGCGGGCCGTGCACTGCGCCGCCCGGCGGGCCGCCGGTGAGCCGATCGGCTTCCTCGACGAGGTACGAACCTATTTCGGCGTCGAGATCGGGCTCGGCGACCCGGAGCGGTACGCGGCGGTGCATGACGCGATCGGCGCGCTGCTGCCCGGCAGCGGCACGCTGATGGAGCGGGTGGAGGAGTTCTACGCCCGCAACGTGGTGCCGCCGGATCGACTGGGTCCGGCGGTACGGGCCGTCACCGACGCGCTGCGTGAGCGTGCCCGGCCGCTGCTGGGGCTGCCCACTGCCGAGCAGGTGGAGATCGAGGTGGTCCGCGACCGGCCATGGAACGCGTTCAACCGCTACCACGGCGGGTTCCGCTCCACGGTGACCCTGAACGAGACGGCGGGCCGCACGATCGCGGTGCTGCCGTTGATGGCGACGCACGAGGCGTACCCCGGTCACCACGCCGAGCACTGTCTCAAGGAAGCCGGCCTGGTCCGGCAGCGGGGCTGGGACGAGCACCGGATCGCCCTGGTCAACACGCCACAGTGCCTGATGGCCGAGGGAACCGCCGAGCACGGTGCGACCGCCCTGCTCGGCCCCGGTTGGGGCCGGTGGACCAGCGAACTGCTGACCGACCAGGGCGTCACCGTCGAAGGTGAGCTGGTCGAACGGCTGGTCGCACTGGTCAACCAGCTCATGCCGGCTCGCCAGGACGCGGCGATCCTGCTGCATGACCGGGGCGTACCGCCCGACGACGTGGTGGCCTACCTGCACCGGTGGCTGCTGCTGCCCCGGGACCGGGCCGAGCAGATCGTCACCTTCCTGGTCGATCCGTTGTGGCGGGCGTACTCCACCACCTACGTCGAGGGCGCCCGGCTGGTCGGCTCGTGGTTGGCCGCCCGGCCGGCCGAGGTGCCGCTGATCGAGCGGTATCGCACCCTGTTGACGGAGCAGGCGCTGCCCGGTCAACTGCACGACGACATCGTCGCGGAGGCGGCCGCTCCGGTCCCCACGGCCAGCTGATCCGGCCGGCGTCAGCGGCGCCGGGACAGATACGCCTCGGTCGCGTCGGCGGCGCGTACCGCGCCGCCGGCCTGCCGCACCTGCTCCCGCATCGCCGCCACCCGCTGCGCCAGCGCAGGGTCGCCGGCCACCCGCTCGACCGCGGCGAGCAGCTCCTGCCCGTCGGCCTTCTCCCCCGGCAGGAGCACACCGAGACCGAGCTGGTCGACCCGGCGGGCCATCGGCTGCACGTCGAAGGAGTGCGGTACGACAACCAGTGGGCGTCCCCAGTGCAGCGCCTCCATCAGGGTGCCCATGCCACCGTGCGTGACGCAGACACTCGCCCGTTCCAGCACCTCCACATGCGGCACCCACGGGTGCGCCTCCACGTTCGGCGGCAGTTCGCCGAGCTGCGCCGGGTCGACCTGGTCGCCGAGGGTCATCACCACGTGCCAGGGCTGGTCGGCGAACGCGCGGGCACAGTCGCGGAAGAACTCCGGCCGGTCGTTGAAGGTGGTGCCGAGCGACACCAGCACGACCGGTAGGTCGCCGACGGGCGGTGTCCACCGCCCGAGAAAACGTCGTTGCCCGAAACAGGGCCCCACGAACTCGAACCGCTCGTCGAAGCTCTCCCCGGCGATCTGGAACGCCTTCGGCACGAACACCAGGTTGAACTGCTCGACGTGCTGCCAGCACGCGACCACCGACCGGGTCAGACCGTGCTCGGCGAGCAACGCCGCCAGGGTGTCCCGGAACGCCGGGAGGTCCAGCGGGTCGATCGTGCCGGCCAACTCGATCATGTCCCGGGAGAAGGAGTAGTGCTCGTTGGAGGCGAAGGCGGCGCTGAGCCGGCCGGCCGGCCGATCCCAGCGGGCGGCCAGCAGCTGCCCGGCGATGAACGGGAAGTCGTCGTAGAGGATCAGGTCCGGGACGTCGTCGTCGAGCGCGGCAGCGGTGGCCCGCAGCACCGACACGTTCTCCCGCAGATACATCAGGTGCGGTCGGACACCGAGGTCGTCGGCGCCGAAAACCTCGGCGGCGTCAGCGTCGATGATCTCCGAGGCGTACGGCACCACGGTCGCGCCGGCCGCCGCGACCGGCGCGGCGAACCCGCCTGCCGTGACGTAGCTGACCCGGTGTCCACGCCGGACCAGCTCGGTGACCACCGCCAGGGTGGGCAGGACCAGGCCGTGGCTGGCCACGTTGACGAAGAGCAGATGGGCCACCGGTCGACTCCGTCCGTGGTCGCGTCCCGCACCGGTGCGGGACGGGTTCAGGTCAGGACATCCAGGCGTCCGGTGCCGGACCGCCGCGCCCCGGCGGCGGGAACAGCTCGTCCAACCGGGCCAGTTCGTCGGCCGCCAGTGGCTGCTCCAACGCCCGCAGGGCACCGTCGAGGTGCTCCGGGGTACGGGGACCGACCACGGCCGCGGTCACTCCCGGCCGGTGCAGCACCCAGGCCATGCCGACCTCGGCCGGGTCCCGTCCGAGATCGGCGCAGAAGCGCTCGTACGTCTCCAGCGCCGCGCGGTGCCGGGCCAGCCCCTCAGCGGCCCGCCCCTGGGCGGACTTCACCGCCGTGCCCTCCGCCCGCTTGCGCAGCACACCGCTGAGCAGGCCACCGTGCAGCGGCGACCAGACCAGCACGCCGATGCCCTCGGCTGCGGCGGCCGGTAGCACCTCCAACTCGACGTACCGGCTGACCAGGTTGTAGACGCACTGCTCGCTGGCGAGACCGAGCAGCCGGTGCCGGCGGGCGGCCTCCTGTGCGCTGACCAGGTCCCAGCCGGCGAAGTTGGAGGATCCCACGTAGCGGACCTTGCCCTGGCGCACCAGTTGCTCCATGGCCTGCCAGATCTCGTCCCAGCCGACCTCCCGGTCGACCTGGTGCATCTGATAGAGGTCGATGGTGTCGGTCTGCAACCGACGCAGCGACGCCTCGCAGGCGGCGACGACATGCCGGGCGGACAGCCCCCGGTCGTTGGGGTTGTCACTCATCGGATTGCCCACCTTGGTGGCCAGCACCACCGAGTCGCGGCGGGACGGGTCCTTGGCCAGCCAGCGGCCGATCATCTCCTCGGTCCAGCCACGGTGTACGCGCCATCCGTAGATGTCCGCGGTGTCGACCAGGTTGACCCCGCGGTTCCACGCGTGGTCGAGCAGCCGGTGGGCGTCGGACTCGTCGACCCGACCGCCGAAGTTGACGGTCCCGATCGCGACCCGGCTCACCCGCAGGCCGGTCCGGCCGAGCCGGACATGCAGCGACGCCACCCGTACCTCCCTGTGCCGGGCCGGATCCACCATCCGGCAACCACCCTTACACGATATAGATTTATGAAGCATGCGACGTGGGGCGATACGAGGTCCGCAATCAGGAAGAACGGTTAGCACCCCTGGGCGCCCTTCCGCCCTTGACCACCCTCATTAATCACTTGAGAATCATGTGGCACCTATCGAGGGGGGCGCGATGATCCCGTTGTCCAAGGTCGCCATGTCACCGGACGTCGGCCGACGCGTCTCCGCCGTGCTGCACAGCGGGCGTCTGGAGCACGGGCCGACCGTGGCCGAGTACGAGGCTGCGGTCGGCGAACGCATCGGCAACCCCCGCGTCGTGTCGGTCAACTGCGGCACCGCCGGACTGCACCTGGCCCTCAGCCTCGCCGCCCGCCCCGGGCCCGGGCAGGCCGCTCAGGCCGATCCGGGCGAGGTGCTGAGCACCCCGCTGACCTTCGAGGGCACCAACTGGCCGGCCCTCGCCAACGGGCTGCGGGTGCGCTGGGTCGATGTCGACCCGGCGACGCTCAACGTCGACCTGGACGATCTGGCGGCCAAGATCTCGCCGGCCACCCGGGCCATAGTGGTCGTGCACTGGCTCGGATACCCGGTGGACCTCAACCGGCTCTCCGCCATAGTGGATCAGGCCGCGGCCCGGTACGGGCACCGGCCGCTGATCATCGAGGACTGCGCTCAGGCGTGGGGCGCCACCTACCGGGGCACCCCGCTGGGCACGCACGGCAACGTCTGCGTGTTCAGCACCGGGGCGATCAAGACCCTCACCACCGGCAGCGGCGGACTGGTCGTGCTGCCCGACGACGACCTGCACGAGCGGCTGCGGCTGCGCCGGTGGCTGGGCATCGAGCGAGCCTCGGACCGGATCACCGGCGACTACGACGTGGCCGAATGGGGTTACCGTTTCGTCCTCAACGAGATCGGCGGCGCGATCGGCCTGTCCAACCTGGAACACGTTGACGAACTGCTGCGCCGGCACCGGGAGAACGCCGCCTACTACGACAAGGAGTTGACCGGTCTCGACGGCGTCGAACACACCGAACGCGCCGACGACCGGGAGCCCTCGTTCTGGGTGTACCCCCTGAAGGTGCGCGACCGTGCCGCGTTCATGCGCCGGCTGCACGAGGCCGGCATCGCCAGCAGTGTCATCTCCCGCCGCAACGACGCGCACAGCTGCATGGCGTCGTCACGAGCCCACCTGTCCGGCCTGGACTCGGTGGCCGACCGGGTGGTCTACATCCCGGTGGGCTGGTGGCTCACCGCGGAGGACCGCTCCCACGTCGTCGAAACGATCAGATCCGGCTGGTGAACCACGCCAGCCGTCACCTCGACCCGAAGGGCACCGACATGCGCGTCCTGTTCGTCTCCTCCCCCGGTATCGGTCACCTCTTCCCCCTGGTCCAGCTCGCCTGGAGTTTCCGCACCGCCGGCCACGACGTGGTCATCGCGCTGGCCGAACACACCCAGAAGGCCGCCGCCGCCGGCCTGGAGGTGGTGGACGTGGCCCCGGACTACAGCGCGGTAAAGGTCTTCGAGCAGGTGGCCAAGGACAACCCGCGGTTCGCCGAGACGGTCGCCACCCGCCCCGCCATCGACCTGGAGGAGTGGGGGGTGCAGATCGCCGCCGTCAACCGGCCGCTGGTGGACCGCACCATCGCCCTCGCCGACGACTTCAAGCCGGACCTGGTCGTCTACGAGCAGGGCGCGACCGTCGGGCTGCTCGCCGCCGCACGCGCCGGGGTACCCGCCATCCAGCGCAACCAGAGCGCCTGGCGCACCCGGGGCATGCACGCCTCCATCGCCTCATTCCTGACCGACCTGATGGAGAAGCACCAGGTCACCCTGCCCAAGCCGAGCGTGACGATCGAGTCGTTCCCGCCGAGCCTGCTGCTGGAGGCAGAGCCGGAGGGCTGGTTCATGCGCTGGGTGCCGTACGGCGGCGGGGCGGTCCTCGGCGACCGGCTGCCGGCGTCCCCGCCCCGCCCGGAGGTGGCCATCACGATGGGCACCATCGAACTCCAGGCGTTCGGCATCGGCGCGGTGGCGCCCATCATCGCCGCCGCCGCCGAGGTGGACGCAGACTTCGTGCTGGCGCTCGGCGACCTCGACATCACCCCGTTGGGCGAGCTGCCGCCGAACATGCGCGCGGTCGGCTGGACCCCGCTGCACACCCTGCTGCGGACCTGCACCGCCGTGGTGCACCACGGCGGTGGCGGCACGGTGATGACCGCGATCGACGCGGGCCTGCCGCAGTTGCTCGCACCCGACCCCCGCGACCAGTTCCAGCACACCGCACGGGAGGCGGTCAGCCGGCGTGGCATCGGCCTGGTGAGCACCGCCGACAAGGTCGACGCCGACCTGCTGCGGCGGCTGATCGAGGACGAGTCGATGCGCACGGCGGCGCGGGAGGTACGCGAGGAGATGCGCGCGCTGCCCACACCGGCGGAGACGGTACGACGCCTCGTGGAGCACATCGCCAACTGAGCCGGCTCACGCTGTCCGCCGGCCCGTCCGGCGGACAGCGTGACCAGCCACCGGAGGGAGAACCTCGTGTTGGCCGATGCCGTGACCGCGTTCGATCCGACCGCCGTCGACGTCCGGCGCGACCCGTACCCGTCGTACCACTGGCTGCTCCGCCACGATCCGGTGCACCGCGGCGCCCACCAGGTCTGGTACGTCTCGCGTTTCGCCGACGTCCGCGCGGTGCTCGGCGACGATCGGTTCGCCCGGACGGGCATCCGTCGATTCTGGACCGACCTGGTCGGGCCCGGCCTGCTCAGCCGGATCGTCGGCGACATCATCCTGTTTCAGGACGAGCCGGACCACGGCCGCCTGCGTGGGGTGGTCGGCCCGGCCTTCTCGCCGTCGGCGTTGCGCCGCCTGGAGCCGATGGTCGAGGCCACCGTCGACGACCTGCTACGCCCGGCGCGGGCCGTCGGCACGATGGATGTCGTGGCCGATCTGGCCTACCCGCTGGCACTGCGCGCGGTCCTCGGGCTGCTCGGCCTGCCGGCCGGCGACGCCGACGCGGTCGGCCGCTGGTCGCGTGCGGTGGGCCGGACGCTGGACCGGGGTGCCACCGCCGAGGACATGCGGCGCGGGCACGCGGCCATCGCCGAGTTCGCCGACTATGTGGAGCGGGCGCTGGCCGAGCGGCGCGACGACGGTGAGGACCTGCTGGCCCTGATGCTCGCCGCCCACCGGAGCCGGCGGATGAGCCGCAACGAGATCGTCAGCACCGTGGTCACCTTCATCTTCACCGGCCACGAGACAGTGGCCAGCCAGCTCGGCAACGGCCTGCTCAGCCTGCTGGACCATCCGGAGCAGTTGGATTCGGTGCGCCGACGGCCGGACCTGGTGCCCCGGGCGGTCGAGGAATGTCTGCGCTTCGACCCGGCGGTGCAGTCGAACACCCGGCAGCTGACCGCCGACGTCGAGTTGCACGGCCGGCGGCTGCGCCGCGACGACGTCGTGGTGGTCCTCGCCGGTGCGGCCAACCGGGACCCCGGGCGGTACGACCGACCCGACGAGTTCGACGTCCGCCGCGAACCCGTGCCGTCGATGTCCTTCGGAGCGGGCATGCGCTACTGCCTCGGGTCGTACCTCGCCCGGCTTCAGCTGCGTACCGCCCTCGGCGCCATGGCCGCGCTGCCGGACCTGCGCCTGGCTGTCAGCCCGAACGAACTGGTCTACCAGCCTCGAACGATGTTCCGCGGTCTCACGAGACTGCCGGTCGCGTTCACGCCGGCCGGCTGAGCCCCGCCGGCGGTCCGACGTACGCGAGCAGGAGGAGCAGGTGCCATGAGACAACCCGGTGCCGAGTACGACGTCATAGTCGTCGGTGGCGGCCCCGCGGGGGCGTGCACCGCCGGTCTTCTCGCGCTGGAGGGGCACCGGATCCTGTTGGTGGAGCGTGAGAAGTTTCCCCGCTACCACGTCGGCGAGTCGCTGATCACCGGCATCGTCCCGACGCTTACCGCGTTGGGACTGCTCGACCGCATGGCCGAGCTGCGGTTCCAGGTCAAGTACGGCGGCAGTCTGCTGTGGGGCGAGAACCAGACGGAGCCTTGGTCGTTCCGCTTCCGAGAGGTCCGGGGTGGCCGCTACGAGTACGCCTGGCAGGTCCGGCGCGCCGAGTTCGACGCGATGCTGCTGGACCGGGCGCGGGAGCTTGGTGTGCACGTCATCGAGGGGGCGACCGTACGGGACGCGCTCACCGACGGCGACCGGGTCACCGGCGTGCGCTATCAGTTCAAGGGCGAGTCGGATTCCGTGTCGGCGCGGGCGACGATTGTGGTCGACGCCGCGGGCCAGCATCGCTGGTTGGGTCGCCGGTTCGGGCTTGTCGACTGGTACGACGACCTGCGCAACGTGGCCGTGTGGAGCTACTGGCAGGGCGCCCTGCGCTACCCGGGTGAGCACGAGGGGGACCTGCTGACCGAGAGCTGCCGGCAGGGCTGGCTCTGGTACGCGCCGCTGAGCCCGGAGCTGACCAGCATCGGCTACGTCACGACCAGCGATCGGCTGGTGGCCTCCGGGCTGTCGCCGGAGCAACTGCTGGAAAAACAGATCGCGGAGTCGTCCGAGGTCTCCTGGCTCACCTCGGGCGCGAAGCGGGTTGATATCTATCGCGCGGCGCGCGACTGGTCGTACACCTGCCAGCAGTTCTCCGGCCCGGGCTGGGTCCTGGTCGGCGACGCGGCCGCGTTCATCGACCCGCTGCTCTCCTCCGGGGTGACCCTGGCCATGCGCGGAGCGAGCAGCGTGGCGAAGGCGGTCCACGAGACGCTCACCGCACCGGACAAGGAACGGCACGTGATGAAGGACTACGAGGACAGGTACCGGGACTTCCTCGGCCAGTTGCTGGAGCTGGTCCGGTTCTTCTACGACGGCGCGCACGGCAAGGAGGAACTGCACCTGCGGGCTCAGGCCATCGTGGATCCCGACCGCAGCCTGCCGCCCAAGCTCTCGTTCGTGTCGCTGCTCTCCGGGCTGGTCCGCGGGGACGAGAGCCTTGCCCCCGGCGCAATCGACGAGCATTGACCCCCACATCAGACGCTATATATTGTTAAAGTAAAGATCCTAAGATCATTCGCCCCGAGGAGTGAACTCGATGCGCACCGCCGGAACGTACATTCGTGGGATCGGGGCCTACCTTCCTGAGACCGTGACCGTCGAACACGCCGTCGCCCAGGGCTGGTATCCCGAGGAGGACATCGAGACCCACGAGCTCGGAGGCGCCGCCGTCGCCGGGGACCTGCCCGCGCCGGAGATGGCCCTCCGCGCCGCACAGGACGCCCTGAAAACCAGCGAGCTGAATCGCGGCGACATCGACCTGCTGCTCTACGCGGCCGCCTGGCACCAGGGCCCCGAAGGCTGGATCGCCCACGCGTACCTTCAGCACTACCTGCTCGGCGGCGTGCCCCGGGCGAGCGAGATCCGGCAGGGCTGCAACGGCATGTTCACCATGCTGGAACTGGCCGCGAGCTACCTCAAGGCCGAGCCGGAACGCACGGCCGCGATGCTGGTCGCCGCCGACAACTACGGGACCCCGCTGTTGGACCGCTGGCGGACCAACCTCGGGTTCATCCTCGGCGACGCCGCCTCGGCGGTGGTGCTGAGCACCGAGAGCGGCTTCGCCGAGCTGCTGTCGGTCTGCTCGATCACCGTGCCGGAGGCCGAGGAGGTCCACCGCGGCGGCGAGCCGATGTTCCCGCCCGGCGCGACCCTCGGCAAGGATCTCGACTTCGGCGCGCGGCTCTTCTACCACATCACCGAGCAGACGCCCGTGCTCGCCGTGCTGGGCGAGGCACAGGAGACCATGACGACCGTGGCCGAGCAGGCGCTCGCCGAAGCCGGCATCGACACCACCGACCTGACCCGGGTCTCCTTCATGAACTACTCCCGCGAGGTGGTGGAGCAGCGCTGCATGGCGCCACTCGGCCTCGGCATGGAGAAATCCACTTTCGACTTCGGCCGCATGATCGGCCACTGCGGCGCCAGCGACCACCTGCTCGCCCTGCACCACCTGCTGCGTACCGGTGAGCTGACGGCCGGTGACCACGTGCTCTGGCTCGCGATGGGCCCCGGCGTCGAGTTCACCGCAGCCGTGCTGCGCATCCTGCACACCCCCGACGGCCTCTGACCGGCCCGGAAGCCGCCACCGACCCACGGAGGTACGACGATGACCCGGGATGACCCAGCCGGCCGCCCCTTCCAGGTGGCCGTCATCGGTGTCGGCTGCCGGCTGCCCGGCGACGTCGACAGCCCCGACGCCCTCTGGGAACTACTGCTCAAGGGGGGACAGACCAACGCGGAGATCCCCACCCAGCGGTGGCGGGCGTACCGCGAGCGAGGCCCGGAGTACGAGGCGGTCCTGCGGGAGACGGTGACCGCCGGCAGCTATCTCGACGACATCGCCGGATTCGACGCCGAGTTCTTCGGCCTGACCCCACGCGAGGCCGCCGAGATGGACCCGCAGCAGCGGATCCTGCTGGAGGTCGGCTGGGAAGCGCTGGAACACGCCGGCCTGCCACCGACCGGTCTGGCCGGCAGCGACACCGGCGTCTTCGTCGGAGTCAGTACCACCGACTACGGCGACCGGCTGCTGGAGGACCTGCCCACCGTCGAGGCATGGACCGGCATCGGCGCGGCCACCTGCGCACTGGCCAACCGCATCTCGTACGCCCTGGACCTGCGCGGACCGAGTGTCGCCGTCGACACCGCCTGTTCGGCGTCGCTGGTCGCGGTCCACCTGGCCTGCCAGAGCCTGCTGCTCGGCGAGAGCACCGTCGCTCTGGCCGGCGGCGTCAACCTGGTGCTCGCGCCCGGGCAGAACGTGTCGCTGGACGCTGCGGGCACGCTCGCGCCCGACGGGGTCAGCAAGTCCTTCGACCGCGACGCCGACGGCTACGGCCGAGGCGAGGGTTGCGGTGTGCTGGTGCTCAAGCGACTCGACGACGCGGTCCGGGACGGCGACCGGGTGCTGGCAGTGATCATCGGTAGCGCGGTCAACCAGGACGGACGCACCGACGGCATCATGGCCCCCTCCGGAGAGGCCCAGCAGCACGTCGTCCGCCGCGCCTGCGCCCGCGCCGGCGTCACACCGGACAGCGTCGACTACGTGGAGGCACACGGCACCGGCACCCGACTGGGCGACCCGGTCGAGGCCGGCGCGCTCTCCGCGGTCTACGGCGCCGGCCGACCGCCGGAGCGGCCCTGTCTGATCGGGTCCATCAAGTCGAACATCGGCCACCTGGAAGGCGCGGCCGGCGTCGCCGGACTCATGAAGGCGATCCTCGCGCTGCATCGGGACCGGATTCCCGGCACCCCGCTGCGCGGCCGGTCGATCCCCGCCGTCGACGGCGACGGCACCGGGTTGCGACTGGTCACCAGCCCGCTGCCGTGGCCACGTCGCGACGGGCCCCGCCGGGCCGCCGTCTCCGGCTTCGGGTACGGCGGCACCATCGCCCACGTGATCCTGGAACAAGCCCCGACGCTGCCGTCCACCGACACCGCGGACGACGACGCAGGCCAACCCATGGTGCCACTGTCCGCCCGCTCCGCCGCCGCCCTTCGCGCGCAGGCCAGCCGACTCGCCGACCGGCTCGCCGCCGACGACCGGACCAACCTGGCCGACCTCCGACACACCCTGGCACACCGACGCGCCCACCTGAGCCACCGTGCCGTGGTCACCGGCACCGACCGCAGCGGACTGGCCGCCGCGCTGCGCCAACTCGCCGACGATCAGGCGGACGCCGGCACCGTGTCCGGGGTCGCACCGGGCGGCCGCTCCGTACGCCCGGTGTGGGTGTTCTCCGGGCACGGGTCGCACTGGGCCGGAATGGGCCGCGACCTGCTCAGTCACGAGCCGGCGTTCGCCGCCGCGATCGACGAGATCGAGCCGGTGGTCGCCGAGGAGGCGGGCTTCTCGCTCCGCACCGCCCTCGGCGCCGCGGAACTCGGCGGCGTCGACCGGATCCAGATCCTGACCTTCGCCATGCATCTCGGTCTCGCCGCCGTGTGGCGGGCGTACGGAGTGCGACCGGCGGCGGTGATCGGCCACTCCGTCGGTGAGGTGGCCGCCGCCGTCACCGCCGGCGTACTGAGCCCGGTCGACGGCGCCCGACTGATCTGCCGCCGCTCCGCCCTGCTACGCCGTGCCGCCGGGCGCGGCGCGATGGCCATGGTGACCCTGCCCTTCGCCGACGTCGCCGAACGGCTGGTCGGCCGCGCCAACCTGGTCGCGGCCATCGCCTCCGCCCCCGCCGCCACGGTGGTCTCCGGCGACATCGCCGCCGTGGACGAGATCATCGAGCAGTGGCCGGCCGATCGGATCGCCGTTCGCCGGGTGCAGTCCGACGTGGCCTTCCACAGCCCGCACATGGACCCGCTCGTCGACGAGTTGCGCGCCGCGGTGCTCGACCTGGACCGTTCACCGGCCGTGGTGCCGATGTACTCGACGGTGCTCGACGACCCGCGCGCGACGCCCAGCTGCGACGGTGACTACTGGGCGGCCAACCTGCGGCGCCCGGTACGCCTGGTCCATGCGGTCGAGGCCGCCCTGGCCGACGGACATCGCGCCTTCCTGGAGATCTCCGCGCACCCGGTGGTCGCCCATTCGCTGCGGGAGACCGCCGACCACGCCGACATCGCCGACGTGTACATCGGAACGACCTTGCGGCGGCACGCCCCCGGCCACCGCACCATGGTGGCGGCAGTCGCCGGAGCGTACTGCCACGGCGTCGAGCTCGACTGGACGCGCCACTCACCGCAGGGCCGGCTCGTCGAGCTGCCCCACTACGCCTGGCAGCACCGCGAGCACTGGCGTGAGCCCGAGCCGCCGGGCACCGCGGGCGGGCACGACATCGGGTCGCACACGCTGCTCGGCACGCCGACCAGTGTGGCCGGCAGCGAGCTGCGCCTCTGGCACACCGTGCTCACCGACGCCACCCGCCCGTACCCGGGCAGCCACCAGGTGCAGGGCGCGGAACTCGTGCCGGCGGCGGTGCTCGTCGCCACGTTCCTCGCCGCCGCTGCCCGCGACGGTGCTCCGGTGGCGTTGCGGGAGCTGTCGATGCGGGTCCCGCTCGCCACCCACGTGCGCCAGGAGATCCAGGTGGTCGACGACGAGGGCCAGCTGCGGCTCGCCTCCCGACCGGCCAACGGCGACCCGGCGCCGTGGCTGACCCACGCCACCGCCCGGGCCGTGCCGGCGAACGACCCGCTCGCCGGCACGGTGGCCACACCGCCGGCCGGCGGTGTGGTCGCCGACGTCGGTCTGGTCGCCGCCCACCTGACCGCCGTGGGAGTGCCGGCCACCGCCTTCCCCTGGACGGTGGACCGTCTGATCACCGCCGAAGGCGGCCTGCGGGCACGGGTCCGCTTCCCGGAGTCGGCCGGCGGCTGGGCGGCGATCGTCGACGCGGCCGTTTCCATCGCACCTGTCGTCTTCCCCGGCCCGCCCCGACTGCGCCTGGTCGACGGCGCCGAGTGGGTCGAGATGGCCGGCGCGCCGCCGACGGTGGCGGTGATCGACGTGATCCGCGACGCCTCCCGGGAGGACACCGCCTCGGTCCTGGTCAGCGCGCCCGACGGCACGATCGTCGCGCAGTTCGCCGGCTTGCGGTACCCGGTGGTGCCGGACGCGCCGGACGGGCCGGCCGACCAGTCCGGAGCGGCCGGCGGGTCGCTGGCCGGAATGGATCCGGACGAACTGCGCGAACGCCTGATCGACGAGGTGCGCGCCGCGATCGCCGCGGAGATGAAGCTCCCCGCCGAGTCACTGGACCCGCGGCTGCCCCTCGTGCAGCAGGGCTTGGACTCGGTGATGACCGTCATCGTGCGGCGACGGCTGGAGAAGACGTACCGCCAGGTGCTGCCGGCCTCGCTGTTCTGGCAGCAACCGACAGTCGTGGCGATCGCGGCCGAGCTGACCGAATTGATCGCCGCCCCGCCGCAGCCGGCCGGAGCGGCCGCCCGCTGACCCACCGGACGCGCCCCACCGGAGGACCGCATGGCACCGACCACGAGCATCACCCAGCCCGGGCTGCGGCACCGGATGCAACACCTGATCTACGGCTTCTTCACCGCCCAGACGCTGCACGTCGCCGCCCGGCTCCGGATACCGGACCTGCTCGCCGACGGTAAGGCCGACGTCGCCGCGCTGGCCGAGGCCACCGACACGCACGCGCCGTCACTGCGGCGGCTCCTGCGCGCGCTGGTGTTCCTGGAGGTACTGGAGGAGCCGGAGCCCGGGATCTTCGTCCTCACCGAACAGGGCGAGCTGCTGCGGTCGGACGCCATCGGGTCGATGCGGGAACTGGTGCTGCTGCTCTCCGGGCCGGAGAGCTGGGCCGCCTGGGGGCAGCTCGAACACGGCGTCCGCACCGGCGAGGTGGCCTGGGAGCATGCGCACGGGCAGAGCTGCTTCGCCTACCTCGCCGCGAACCCCCAGCGGCAGGCGGCGTTCAACGCGGCAATGGCGGAGGGTTCCCGGGCGTTCGTGCCGACGCTGATGTCCGCGTACGACTTCTCCGACCTGGAAACCGTGGTGGACGTGGGCGGTGGCAGCGGGGACCTGCTCGCCGGGCTGCTCGCCGCGTACCCACGGCTGCGGGGCACGGTCTTCGACACCCCCGACGGCGTGGCCGACACCGCGCGCACGCTCACCGCGCAGGGCGTGGCCGACCGCTGCGAGGTCCGGTCCGGGGACTTCTTCCGGTCGGTGCCGTCGGGCGCGGACGCCTACCTGCTCAAGAGCGTCCTGCACGACTGGGACGACGACGAGTGCGTGGCGGTGCTGCGGACCGTCCACCGAGCGACCCGCCCGGACAGCCGGATCCTGCTCGTGGAGTCCGTCATGCCACCGACCGTCAGCACCAGCCCGAGCGTCGCTCAGGTGGTCATGAACGACCTGAACATGATGGTGTGCCACGGCGGCCGGGAACGCACCGTGGCCGAGTTCCGGGAGCTGTTGCGCGCGGCGGGTTTCCAGCTGGATTCCGTCGCGCCCTGCCCGGCGCCGAGCGTGATGTGCGTACTCGAGGCGACGCCGGTGACGGACGGAACGCAGCCATGACCAGCCTGGGTGACCTGCACACCACCGGGCCAACCGCCCCACCGGCCCGGGCCACGATGGTCCGCGTTCCCGGTGGCACGTTCCTCCAAGGTTCCCCGGAGCGGACGTTGGACTGGCTGGAGGCCGAGGGGCAGGCCTTCCCCCGGGACTGGTTCACCGACGAGACGCCGCAGCGACCGGTGACCCTGCGCGACTACCTCATCGACCGGTACCCGGTGACGGTCACCGAGTTCGCCGACTTCGTCGCCCGCACCGGGTACGTGACCTCGGCGGAGCGGGCCGGCGGCAGCATGGTCTACAGCGACTACTGGGAGATCCGCGAGGGCGCGTGTTGGCACCGTCCGGCCGGCTACGGCAGTGGCGTCCGCAACCGCGGCGACCACCCGGTCGTGCACATCTCGTACCCGGACGCCGAGGCATATGCGACGTGGGCGGGCAAACGGCTACCGACCGAGTCGGAGTGGGAACGGGCGGCGACCGGGCGGGCGTACCGGCTCTGGCCCTGGGGCGACACCTGGGACCCGACCCGGGCCAACACCGCCGAGTGGACCGGCGGCAGCCTCCGCGGGCTCGATGAGTGGCGGAAGTGGTGGTCGGGGATCCACAACGCCCAGGGCCCGGTGCCGCAGACCACACCGGTGGGCGCGTTCTCACCGCACGGCGACAGCCCCGACGGCTGCGCCGACATGACGGGCAACGTGTACGAGTGGACCTCCACCACCGCCCACCTGTACGCGCCCGAGACCCGCTGCGACCCCACCATCCACCTGGTGATGGGCCGGTTCCGGGCGATCCGGGGCGGCTCCTGGATGAATTTCCGCTACCAGGTCCGATGCGCGGAGCGGCTCTACGGAGACCCCACCGGCTGGTCCAACTTCGCTCTCGGCTTCCGCTGCGCCGACGACGCGCCCGAGTCCGGCGCCGAACACCACGGGAGGTAGCAAATGGTCACGGTGCTGCTGTCGGCGGGCTGGGCCCACCGTGGGCAGAAGACGTTCGCGTGTCACGAAGGCACCGTCCGCGACGTCATCCGGGAGTTCGTCGAGTCCTACCCGCACTACCGGCGGCGGCTGCTCGACGACGACGGTGAGCCCCTGACCTACTACAACGTCTACCTCGACGGTGACCTCGTCGAGGCCACCGACCGATCCCGGGTGGCCGCCCCCGCCGACAGCACGGTGGCCATCGTTCCGCCCCTGGCCGGTGGGTGACCCTTCGACCGGTCGGGTCGCCGCCACCCACCAGGGTCAACCTTTGGAGTAGCCATGGTCCTGCCGCACACAGAAGCCCGACCTCGTCCGGGGCACGCCGACCGGGACCACCTCGCCGCCCGGCTGGCCCGGTCGGCACGACACCGCCCGCGTCCGGTCGCTGATTTGGAGGCGTGGCTGGACGCGCGGGCCCGGGCCAACCCCTTCGAGATCACCGAGGTGCCGTTCGCCGAGCTGACCGGGTGGTCGTTCGCGCCGCACAGCGGTGACCTGGTGCATGACAGCGGCCGGTTCTTCAGCGTCGAGGGCCTGCACGTCCGCACCGACGGTGGGCCGGTCGACGAGTGGTGGCAGCCGATCATCCACCAGCCGGACCGGGCCATCCTCGGCATCCTGGCCCGTGAGATCGACGGTGTGCTGCACTTCCTCCTCCAGGCCAAGATGGAGCCAGGCAACGTCAACGGCATCCAGTTCTCCCCCACCGTGCAGTCCACCCCCAGCAACTACCTGCGGACACACCGGGGCGCACGGTCCCGGTACGTGGAGTACTTCCTGGAACCCGGGCGTGGACGAGTGCTGGTCGACGTGCTCCAGTCGGAGCAGGGTTCGTGGTTCCGCGGCAAACGTAACCGCAACATCGTCGTCGAGGTGACCGACGACATCGAACCGCACCCGGACTTCGTGTGGCTCACCCTCGGCCAGATCCACGACCTGCTGCACCGGCCGAACCTCGTCAACATGGACGCCCGTACCGTGCTCTCCTGCCTGCCCGGCCACGCGGTCGCGGCCGACCCCGCCGACCCGGGCATCGCCGCCGCCGTCGCGCGGTCCTCGCTGGCTGACGACGATGCGGCGTGGCAGCCGTTGCTCCAGGTCCGCAACTGGTTGACCGCCAACAAGGCCGGCCGGACCCTGGTGGCTCACCAGGTGCCGCTGCGGCAGGTACGCGACTGGCACCGAGGCGACGCCGAAATCCGGCACCGCTCCGGCCGGTTCTTTCGAATCGTCGGACGTGCCGTGCGGGCCAGCAACCGGGAGGTGGCCCAGTGGCGGCAGCCGCTCCTGGCCCCCTGCGGCACCGGGCTGGTCGCCTTCGTCGTCCGGCGTCTCGGCGGCGTTCTGCACGTGCTCGCCCACGCCGACCTACGACCCGGCTACCGGGACATCGTGGAGCTTGGCCCGACCGTGCAGTGCACTCCGGACAACTTCACCGGCGCGCACCGCCCCACCTACCTGGATCTGGTCTGTTCCGACCGGGTCCAGGTGCATTACGACGTCCTCCAGTCCGAGGAGGGGGGCCGGTTCCACCACGCGGTGACGCGGCACCTGGTGGTGGAGGTGGGTCCGGAGTTCCCGGCCGTGACCCCACCGGACTACACCTGGGTGACCCTGCGCCAGCTCACCGCGATGACCGCGTTCAGCTACCAGGTCAACATAGAGGCGCGCAGCCTGCTGCTCTGTCTGCGGGCGCTGACATGACCGGGTACCAGAGCCCGCCGACCGGCGGCCAGCCCGGCGCTGCGGTGCCGTCAGGGTCGACCGATCCGGGCATCGACGCGTTTCCGCTGCCTCGGCGCTGCCCCTTCAGCCCCCCTGCCGAGTACGCGCGACTACGCGCCGAGCACCCGGTCGTCCGGCTGCCGATGCTCGGCGGTGACACGGCCTGGGTGGTCTCCCGGCACGCCGACGTCCGGCAGGTGCTCAGCGACCCCCGGATGAGCGCGGACCGACGTCGGCCCGGTTTCCCGAAGTTCGCCCCGACCACGGAAAGCCAGCGGCAGGCGTCGTTCGCGAACTTCCGCCCACCCTTGAACTGGCTGGACCCGCCCGAGCACGCCATCGTCCGCCGACAGATCGTCGACGAGTTCTCCGTACGCCGGGTCCGGCAGTTACGGGCGCTTGTCGAACGGGTGGTCGACACCCACCTCGACGCGTTGGTCGCTGCCGCGCCCGGCGCCGATCTGGTGTCGACGTTCGCCTACCCGGTGCCGTCACAGGTGATCTGTGAGGTGCTCGGCGTGCCCTACGGCGAGCACGAGTTCTTCGAGCGCCGTTCGACGCTGATGTTCCGCCGGAGCGCGCCGGCTGACGAACGCGCCCGCTGTGCCCGGGAGATCCGCGACTTTCTCGACGTGGTGGTCACCGACAAGGAGCGCCGTCCCGGCGACGACGTGCTCAGCCGGCTGCTCCAGCAGCAGCGCAGCGCCGGTGACGTGGACCACGAGGCCGTGGTGAGCATGGCGTTCGTGCTGCTGGTCGCCGGGCACGTCACCACGTCCAACATGATCGCGTTGAGTGTGCTGGCCCTGCTCACTCATCCGGCACGGCTGGCCCGGCTACGCGCCGAGCCCGAGCGGTTCCCGGCCGCCGTGGAGGAACTGCTGCGGTACTTCACCGTGGTCGAGGCGGCGACGGCCCGCACCGCCACCGCCGAGGTCACGATCGGCGGGGTGACCATCGGGGCGGGCGAGGGGGTGGTGGCGCTGGGGCAGGCAGCTAACCGTGATCCGGCGGTGTTCGAGCACCCCGACGAGTTCGACCCGGACCGGGACGCCCGCGCGCACCTCGCCTTCGGCTACGGCCGGCACGTCTGCCCGGGTCAGCATCTTGCTCGGTTGGAGCTGGAGGTCGCGCTCAGTCGCCTGTTCCGGCGGCTGCCCGGCCTGAGACTCACGACGGAGGTTGCCGACCTTCCGCTCAAGGAGGACGGCAACATCTTCGGGTTGTACGCCCTACCGGTCGCCTGGTGACCCGAGCGGGTGTCGGGCGAGCCCCGCGACGTCGAGCTGGCCAGTCCGCGTCCCGGTCGTTCTCCGCCGCGACCCCGGCGGCGTACTCCGGCATCGGACCGGCCCTGGTCACGGCCGTCCGGTGATCAGCTTCTCCCACGCGCCGCCGATCCGGTCGGCCGTCGCCGTGGCCGCCGCCACCTGCTCCGGCCCGGCGGTGGCGATCCAGTCGACCGCCCGCCCCTCGGGCAGGTCGCCGGCCAGGTAGTCACCCAACGCCAGCAGGCCCATCTCCCAGCCCGCGCCCAGCCCCCAGAGGCCGGGACCGGCGTTCGGCACGATGTCCGCCGGCACCGGCGCGTGCTCCAGTTCCAGGACTGTGGACTCGCCGTCCGGGGTGAGTCGTAGCTGAACCTCGCTGCTGCCACCGCCCGACTCCCAGGTCAGGCCGATCAGGCTGGGCCGCTCGCACCGGCGGATCTCACCGCTGGCGTTGCCCTCCAACTGGAAGCGTCCACCGGCCCGGAGCTCACCGGCGACTGGCAGGAACCAGCGCACCAGGCGCTGCGGATCGGTGATGGCGTCCCACACCTCTTCCGGGGAGGCGTCGTAGCTGCGCCGGAGCACCAGGATGCTCATGCCGTCCGGGTGTTCCCGCAACTCGCGGTCGGTGTCCTGGAGCCCGTCGAAGATCCTGTTCATTGCCCTCGTGGCCTTCCTGCGGGTGCACCCTCACACCGGACTCGATCCGGCGGCACCCGAGGACTTTAGCAGCCAGAACTCGCGCAATGTCCCATTCTGGACCGGGGCGACGGCCACGAGTCGCGCCGGCTCGCGCCGCCTGACGGCGTCGGTTCTGCTCTGCCCAGGCGCATGGCGGGCGGCGGACGGTCAGGCGGCGCCACGCGTGGGGCGGCGCAGGAGCAGGATCACCACGGCGAGCAGCACGAGGCCGTCCAGCGCCAGCAGGGCGGCGCCCATCGGGTCCACCCCGTGGGCGTGCGCCCCGTCGTCGGTCGCGTCCGCCGGACCGGCGGGCGCCGCAGCGTTCGGAGAGCCGACGGTGAGGCGGGCGATGCCCGAGGCGGTACGCCCGTCGACGGTCACCACGTGGTACGCCACCGCGAGTTGACCGGGCCGGGTCACGGCGACCTGCTGCCGCAGACCGTCGTCGCCGTCGGGCACGGCCGGCCCGGTGTTCAACCGGATCCGATCGGCGTCGTAGACCACGATGTGCGAACGACCGGGGTCAGGCTCACCAGCGACCCGGATGCGTACCGTGGTCGGCAGGTCCGGCAGGACCGCCCCGTCGGCCGGTTCCATCGAGAGCACCTCGACCGCCCGCCCCGCTTCCGATTCGGTGCCGGCCCGGCCGACCAGCGCCAGCACGGCCACCAGCGCCGCCAGGCAGATGGCGGAGCCGACGTAGATGCGGCCGGTGGTGGACATCCCGCCCGATCAGCGTCCGACGACTGCGGCCGGCTGACGCGGGTTGACCAGGCGACCGGCGCACGAACAGCGCATGGCCGCCCGCTCGGTCTCGTTGGGGCGCAGGTGCAGGTACATCGCGAACAGCATCGGGATGAAGACGACCGAGTTGTAGAACAGGTGCAGTTCCACCCGGGGCACCACCAGTTGCAGGATGCTGACCGGACCTTCCTCGCCGGCGATCCGGAAACTGCTGTGCGCCTGGATCAGCAGCAGCGCGTGCTCGATGTGGTGCCAGAACTGTAGGGCGAGGGCCACCGTCCACCACGCCTTCGCGCGGCCGGTGAAGCCCGGCAGCAGCAGAAAGAGCCCGACCAACATCACGATGGCGTACCCGTAGTGCAGCCACTCGGAGCTGACCAGCCAGGGGAACGGCATCCCCAGCACGCCGCGTGCCTCCGGGCGTGCCCAACCGAGAACCCAGATCTGGTACGCCTGCACGAGGTGTTCCGCCCAGTGAGCCACCACCACAGCCATATAAATCGCAAGCGCTAGCCGGTGGTGCCGGCCGTTCAGGGAGGAGATCAGGCCGGACCATCTGGTTCTCGCGGCAGGTGTCACGGATCCTCCATTCCCCAGCGAAAGCCGTCTACAGACACCTTAGGAAGCTCGTCGTCGCCGCATGTCTCTGAGCTTGCCGTCTATGCGCGGGACCGACCCGAGGGCTAGCCCGCCCGACAGCGCAGCTATATACATTGAAAGCTCACCGGATCGCGGGAGTGAGCAGATGCACCAACGGCGGCACATTCTCTTCGCCAACGTCCAGGGACACGGACACGTCTACCCCTCGCTCGGCCTGGTGAGCGAGCTGGTTCGGCGTGGCCACCGGATCAGCTACGTCACCACCCCGCTCTTCGCCGACGTGGTGACCGCAGCCGGCGCCACCGTGGTGCCGTACAAGTCCGAGTTCGACACCTTCCACGTGCCCGACGTCATCACCAAGGCGGACGCGGAAACCCAGTTGCACCTGGTGTACGTCCGGGAGAACGAGGCCATCCTGCGCGCCGCCGAGGACGGGCTCGCCGACGACATCCCGGATCTCGTGGTCTACGACGTCTTCCCGTTCATCGCCGGCCGGTTGCTGGCTACCCGGTGGCGTCGTCCGGCCGTCCGCCTCAGCGCCGGTTTCACCGCCAACGAGCACTACTCGTTCTTCGAGGAGCTGTGGAAGAGCCACGGTCAGCGCCACCCCGCGGACGTGCCGGAGATCAACGACGTGATCGTCGATCTGCTCGCCCGCTACGGGTTGCGCACCCCGGTCCGTCAATTCTGGAACGAGATCGAGGACCTCAACATCACGTTCCTGCCGAAGTCCTTCCAGCCCTTCTCGGAAACCTTCGACGACGACCGTTTCGCCTTCGTCGGACCGACGCTTACCGACCGGCCGGTACGCACCGGCTGGCAGCCGCCCACTCCGGACACTCCGGTGATCCTGGTGTCGCTCGGCAACCAGTTCAACGAGCATCCCGAGTTCTTCCGGACCTGCGCCGAGGCGTTCGCCGGTACCCGGTGGCAGACCGTGCTGGCGATCGGCACCTTCCTCGACCCCACCGTGCTGGAGCCACTGCCGCCGAACGCGGAGGCCCACCCGTGGATCCCGTTCCACGAGGTCCTGCCGCACGCGGAGGCCTGCGTCACCCACGGTACGACCGGCGCCGTGCTGGAATCCCTGGCAGCCGGCGTACCGCTGGTTCTGGTGCCGCACTTCGCGACCGAGGCCGCACCGTCGGCGCGCCGCGTCGTCGAGCTGGGGCTCGGCTACGAACTGACGCCGGAGCAGGTCGAGCCGGCAACGATCCGGGCCACCGTGCAACGGCTCCACGACGACCCGGCGCTGGGCGAGCGGGTCGATCGGATGCGACACGAGATCCTGACGGCCGGCGGCCCGCCGGCGGCCGCCGACCGGATCGAGAGGTACCTGGACCAGCCCCGGGGATGATCAGGCCCACCGGCCCGCGCGGTACGGGTATGCAACTTCGGCGAAAGCGCGGTTTGCCGGGAGCGGGAGGCCGCACTTTCGCCGAGGTTGTCGACCGGGGTCTCCAGCAGCGGCGCGATGCCCGATCCGGGCCCGGCCGTCAGCGGCGGGCGGCGTGGGTCACCGTACGCTTCACCGTGCCGTCGGGGTTGAAGGTCGTCCACTCGCCGACCTTCTTGTTGCTGGCGTAGTCACCCCGGTCGATCAGCTCACCGGCGGCGTTCCACCTCGTCCACGTGCCGTGCTTGCGTCCGTGGTCGAATCCACCTCGCTGCATGATCCCGCCGGACGAGCGATACCACACCCACTCGCCGTGCACGGTCCCGTTGTCGAAGCCGCCCTCCGCACGCAACCTGCCGTCGGCGAAGAAGTGCTTCCAGGTGCCCTGCCGCTCGCCCTCGACATACTCGCCGACCATCACACCGCCGTGCGGATCCGGGTCGGTCCAGAGGCCCGTCTTGCGGCCCTGCGCGTCCTTCTCGTCCGGAGTCGGTGGGGTACTCACGTGCGTTCTCCTATTCGCTCAGTGGCCACCGCTCGATGATCGAGCGCAGTGGTGCGGTGTCGAGATGATGGACCTTGGTGCGGCCGACCCGTTCGGACCAGACCAGGCCGGCCTCTTCCAGTACGGCCAGATGCTGGGAGATCGCCTGTCGGGTCGAGGTGGTGCCATGTTCCGCGAACAAGCGGCTATGGATCTCGAACAGGCTCAGACCGTCGGCGAGAGCGAGCTCGTCCATGATCCGCCGCCGCGTCAGGTCGGCCAGCGCCCGGTAGAGCACCTGCACCCGTCAACCATAGGTAATCCGGCGCTTGCCTATCAAGGCTTCGTCTTCTCGCATCATGCGCCATCGCAGGCATGCTCTGTCGAATGCCCATCAGCCCAGCGGCCGTACCGAATCGAGGTCGCAGTTGCTGCCGCCGATCGGTGACAGGCGCGGAACCACCGACCATCCGCCGTCGCGGGCGGCGATGATCGGCGGCTCCGTCGCCACCGCCTACGGCTTGCGGGCGAGTAGTCCGACGAAGGTGTGGTAGGTGTCGGTCTGTTTCGGCGCGGGCGTGCCGGGATCGGGACGCCACTCGGCCAGCGGCACCAGCCCCGGCTCCAGCAGCGTCAGCCCGTCGGCGAAGGAGAGGATCTCCTCATCGGTACGCCAGCGGCCGGTGCCCAGCGACTCGTTGAAGACCCGTTCGACCTCACGTGCCTTACGGGAGCCCTCCGGGTCCCGCTCGCCCGGATCACGGAAGTGCGAGATCGCCACGTAACTGCCGGACGGCAGCGCTTCGATCAACTCGGCCGACACCGCTCGCGGCTCCTCGTCGTCGCCGAGGTGGTGCAGGATCGCGAAGAGCAGCAACCCGATCGGCCGGTCGAGGTCGAGGAACTGGCGGACGTCCGGATGGTTGAGGATCTCCTGCGGTCGCCGGACGTCGGCCTGGATCACCGTCGCCGTGCCGTCGGCGGCGAGCAGGGCCCGCCCGTGCGTCAGGACGATCGGGTCGTTGTCCACGTACACCACCCGGGCGCTCGGGTTGTGTTCGGCGGCGACCTCGTGCACGTTGCCCTGAGTGGGCAGCCCCGAACCGATGTCGAGGAACTGATCGATGCCGGCCTCGGCGACGAGGAACCGGATCACCCGGCGCAGGAAGGCCCGGTTTGCCTGGCCGGCGGCCGGCCCGTCCGGAGTGATCCGCAGGGCGTGCTCGGCGACCTTCCGGTCGACCTCGAAGTTGTCCTTACCGCCCAGGAAGTAGTCGTAGACCCGCGCCACGCTGGGGACGGTGAGGTCGATTCCGGGGGGTGCGGCCTCGTCGCGGGTCAATGGCATCTCCATCCGATTCTGATCAGCGCCGGGTGCTGCGCGCGGCCCCGGACCTTGTTCGGGAGTGTACCGATCGGACGGTGTAGATCGTCGCCCCGATGGTATCGCTCCCAGCGGATCGGCACCGCGAGCAGGCCCGTCTTCATCGCGACGTCAAGGGCAGGACCGTTCCCCCGGGGCGGGTTTGCTGCGAAGTCAGTGCCCGAAGAGCCAGTTTGATCATGGCGGCATCACCGCTGGCCTCTTCCTTCGTCAGCAGTTCCTGCAGACCTTTCTCGTCGAACCAGCGTCCCTCGGTGAATTTGCCGGCTTCCAGGCGGGGCTGGCCAAGGTCGCCATCGGCGGTCGCCAGGACGTCGACTTCCCTGCGGCGTTGTCCGTCAGCACCGGTCCAATCGAATACGTGAACCACATCGGTGATCCGGTCGAGCCGCCAGCCAGTCTCCTCGGTGACCTCGCGAGCCAATGCAGCGGGTAACGTCTCCCCCGGTTCCACGTGGCCGCCGACGATGTCCCAGCAATCCGGAAAGAGACGGACGTGAGGCGCGCGGCGTTGCAGGTACACCCGCCCGTCTGGATCGCGGATGACCGCGCCGACGACACAGGTCAGGCCGTCTCGCTCAGCAGTTCGGCCCAGTTGGTCAAGGCTGGTCAGGATCGCGTCCACTGGCGTTGTTCCGCCTCTCGTCCGGTCTGCTGATGGGCGTAGTAACTGGCGTACAAGTCGGTGAAGTGGCCACCCGCGGCAAGTAGCGTGTCGAAGTCACCCTCCTCGACCACCCGCCCGTGGTCGAGCACCAGTAGCCGGTCCACGTGACGGATGGTGGCGAGCCGGTGCGCGATCACCAGGACCGTCCGGTCGGCCATGAGCCGCGTCAGCGCCTGCTGGATTCCAGCCTCGGTGAGCGGATCGATGCTCGCGGTCGGCTCGTCGAGCAGCAGGATTGCCGGTTGTTTGAGGAAGATGCGGGCCAGCGCGATGAGTTGGCGCTGGCCGGTGGACAGTTCCCGTCCGAGGCTGGCCATCTGATCGTCCAGCGCGAAGGGTATGCAGCGGGCCCAGACTTCACCGAGTTGGTCGACCGCCCGTTGCACGTCGGCCCGGTCGGCGCCGGGCCGGGCGTAGGCGATGTTCTCGGCGAGGGTGCCGGCGAAGATGAACGGAAGTTGTGGCACCACGCCAAGCCGGTGCCGGTATTCGGCCAGGTCCAGTCGGCGGATGTCGCGGCCGTCGATGAGCAACGCGCCCTGCTGAAACTCGTACCCGCGAAGGACCAGTTTTGAGAGGGTCGACTTGCCCGCGCCGGTACGTCCCACGACGGCCACTGTCTCGCCTGCGGCTATCCGCAGGTTGAGCCGGTCGAAGACGGGCGCCCCGGAACCGTACCCGAATCGCAGATCACGGATCTCGATCTCGCCGCGCAGGTCGGCGACTGGCTCGGCGGCGGTCTGCCGAACGCTGTCCTCGCTGTCGATGAGTGCGAAGACCCGTTCGCTGGCGGCCAGCCCCTGCTGGAACAGGCTCCAGAACGAGGCGGCCTGGGTGAGCGGCAGCCACAACAGCCCGAGCGCGTGCAGCGCGAAGTACCAGTCCCCGGCGGAGAGGCTCCCATCGATGGCAAGGCTGCCGCCGCCGACGAGTAGCGCGGCGGTGCCCAGCACCGAGATCATGGTCAGCACCGGCAGGATGACCGTGTAGATCAGGCCCTGCCGGACGTAGACCAGATAGGACAGTCGGTTCACTCGCCGGAAGTCCTGGTAGAGGCTCTCCTCCCGGCCGAAGCTCTTGGCTATCAGGATGCCCACCATCGACTCGTGCACGGTCGAGTTGACCTGGGCCATGACCTGCCGGGTGCGCAGGGCGGCGACGCGGGCGATTCGGCGGAACAGCAACGCGACGCCTACCAGGAGGGGCGTCACGACCAGCAGGATCAGGCCGAGACGAGGGTCGACGGCGAACACCACCGACCCGAGTACCACTACCAGCACCATCTGGCTGAAGAAGTTCAGCGTCAGCGTCATGACCGCGCTGAAGGACTCGGTGTCGCCGGTCACCCGGCTCAGCACCTTGCCCACTGAATGCCGGTCGTGGAAAGAGGCGTCCCGAGCCAGCGCCGCCTCTGCCACCTCCCGTTGCAATCGCAGCACGAGGTCACCGACCAGCCAGGCGATGAGCCGCTGCCGGCCCCAGTTCATGGCCCATGCCGCCGCCGCGGCGACGATGACGAACGCGCTGATCGTCCAGGTGAGATGGCTGCCATCACGCACCTGGTCGATCATCCGGGCGATGGCCACCGGAACCGCTGAAGTCAGTATCGAAGCGCCCACTGTCAGGACCACGGCGAGCGCGATACGCCGGGTACCCGGGCGCAGCCGGTGGCCGATCCGGGCGATCAACTCGCGGTTACGGTAGACCCGGTCGTAGTCGTCAGGATGCAACCCGGCGAAGAGGTCGCTCATCGGTATATCTCCTGATACAACGCGCAGTGATCGATCAGCTCGGCGTGGCTGCCAAGGCCGGCCACCTCTCCCCGGTCGAGCACCAGGATCAGGTCGGCCCGCCGGATCTGGTCAGGGCGGTGCGACACGAGGATGGTGGTCCGTCCGGTGGTCAGGGCGTCGATCGCGTCGGTGATCTCTTGAGCGGTCCGCGCGTCGATCGCGCTGGTCGCGTCGTCAAGCGTGAGGATGGGTGGGTCGGCGATCAAAGCCCGGCTGATCACCAGACGTTGCCGCTGGCCACCGGAAAGGGTGCTGCCACCCTCGTTGAGTACGGTGTCGTAGCCCTGCGGCAGTTGGCGGATGAATCCGTCCGCGCGGGCAAGCTGAGCGACCTTGGACACCTCGTCCGAGCTGACTGGTCGGTGGACACCGAAGGCGACGTTGTCGAACACACTCTTGGAGAACAGGAACGCGTCCTGGTGCACGTTTCCGATCTGCCGCCGCAGCGCGCCCGGCTGCCAGTCCGAGATGTCTCGCCCGTCGATGAGAACCCGCCCGCCGGTGACGTCGTAGGTGCGGTTGACGAGCTTCGTGAGCATGGTCTTTCCGCTGCCCGTCGGGCCGACCACGGCGAGTGTCCGGCCGGCAGGCAGGTGGAAGGACACGTCCCGCAGGATCACCCGCCCCTGGTAGGTGAAGCTCACCCGGTCGAAGGTCACGCTTCCGGTCACCATCGCGGTGGTGCCGCCGGTTTGTTCACGCTGGTCGGAGTCGGCATCGGTCAACTCGTGCATCCGGGCGCAGGCCACGTATCCCTCCTGGATCACCGGGACGGACTGCTCCGACATCGAGATAGGCACCGCGAACAGACCCAGCCAACCGAGGTAGGTGATCACCTGGGCAAGGGCCAGCTCACCGGCGGAGAAGAGTGCCAGCGAGTGCACCGCCCCTGCCGCCATACCCAGCCCGAAACCCAAGGCCGGCAGGTACACGGCCTGTGCGTGACCGCGCCGGACATAGGCGTCCCGGTACGCCGTGGCTGCGGTGTCGAACTTTGCGAGCTCGTTCCGCTCCTGGCCGGATGCCTGCACCGTGGCCATACCGGTCAGAGTCTCGGAGAACTGTTCGTTGAGATCGGTGAACCTGCGCCGCAGCCTGCGGGTCAACGGATGCAACCGGCGCACGTGCCGCCAAAGCGCGAAGGTGAACACGGTGACGAGCAGCGCTGGTGCCAGCAGCAGCTCCGCGCGCATCGTGGCGATGAATATGATCGGGATAGCGAGCGCGATCACTCCGTTGAAGGCGGTCGCGACGCCGGGACTGATCAGGTAATCGACGAGTCGGGCGTCGTTGATGGTGCGGGCCAGGATGTCCCCGATCCGCTGCCGGTCGTGGAATGCCTGACCCTTGTCCAGCAGGCTGCGGAAGAGCTGGTCGCGGGCATCCCGCTTGACCCGCTGCGCGACGATCTCCATCGATCCGGCGGAGAGCAGGTCCGCCAGGAACCGTCCGACGCCCAGCGCGGCGATCACCAACGCAGCGTTCACCACCACTGTGAGGGCCGGGTCTTGACGAGTCAGCTCGTCGAAGGCACGGCCCACGTACAGCGGTATCAGGGTGGCGAGCAGGTGCGCGGCCACCGTGGCGACGGTGAATAGCAACAGCAGCCAGCCCTGCGGCCGAAGATGGACCGACAGCCAGCCCAGAGTGCCAGCCCTGCCGGTCCGGTCGGCCATGCTAGCGCACCTCCACACGATCGGCTCGGCGGCTCTTTCCGTTTCCGCCTGCCGGAGCAGTCAGGTGTGGTGCTGAACCGAGCTGAGCCAGGGCCTGGTCGATGAGTATCGAAGCACCGAGCGCGTCACCGATGATCGGCGCGGGCTTGTCCGTCGGCGCCTTACCGCGGCAGTGGTCGAGGAACGCGGCGAGTTCCGGCCCGAAGCCGCTGCGCGCCCAGCCGTCGTCGAGGTTGCGTGTGCTGTGCAGCAACGTTCCGGAAGGACGTCCGGCATCGACGTCGAGCCGGATCTGCTCCAGCGATCCGGCAGTGAACCGGCTGCCGTCGACCGTGTGCACACTGAGCCCCACGAGGAAACTCTTGGTGTGATTGCCCATCCGCAAGGTGGTCAGCGAACCGTCCTCGTGTCGCAGGGTGACGTTGATGAGGAAGCGATGTTCACCGTTGCGGATCGCGTGCGCGTCCACCCGCCGTACCTGCGCGGGCGAGAACCAGCGAGCCAGGTCGAAAGCGTGCACCCCGTTTTGCCGGAGCCAGGATTCCAGGGTCGTGTCGCACCCCCACTGAGGCGCGGACGGATGCCGACTGTAGAAGTCGATGGTCGTCTCGACCGGCGCGCGCCGCGCCGCAGCGGTGAGCGCGTGCAGATGCTGCAGGGTTTCGGCATACCGGAAGTTGAAACCCACCTGGACGTGCAGACCGGAACCTTGGATCACCTCGTCGAGCTGCCTCAGGGCAGGGGTCGACGGAGCCGCCGGCTTCTCAACGAAGCAGTGGACGCCCCGCCGCACGAGGTAGTCGGTGATCTGGAAGGACGGTATCGGGGGGACCGCGATCAGGGCGGCGTCGATGGTGCTCAGATCGAGTTCCTCGACCGCACCGGCCAACACGGTCGCCCGGGTGACGGCGCCCATCGACGCAACCAGGTCAGGATCGGGGTCGACGCAGGCCACCGTCTGGTGGGCGGGCAGGCGATGCAGGAACGGTTGAAGGTTCTGGCGCATCTGGCGGCCGCAGCCGACCAGCGCGAGACGCAGCGGGTCACTCATCATCTGCCTCGCCATCAGTCGACCACAGGCGCAGCGCACGAGTGGCTCGGTCCTCGAGGTCGGCCCAGTCGGTCTGGCCGTGGGCGAGGCAGACGAAGGACGGATGCCCCTCCAGCAGCAGGATTCCGTTGGCCGCGAATGCGGCGAGCAGGTTCTCCCGGCGGGTCTTGTCCCCGAGAACGTCGTCGGAATAGACCAACTCGAACATGCCTCCACCGAGCACCGGTTGGGCCCACACCGAACCGGCCACGCCCGCCGACTTGGCCGCCTGGGAGAACGTCTCCGCTACTCTGGTGCCGATTCGTCCCAGTTCGGCCCAGCCGTCCGGCGAATCGCCGATCGGCTGTTCCAGGATGTCCCGGGCGGCCAGGGCGGCATAGGCTGCGAGCATCTCCTTGGAGAAGGTGCCACTGAGCCGGGCGCGTTCAGCGTGGATCAGTAGTTCGGGCCGTCCGATCAGGACGCTGATCGGCGCTCCGTTCGCCAGCGCCTTGCCGATGACGATGAGGTCTGTTTCCAGCCCGAGATCGTGCGCGTAGCCAAGAGGGGATATCCGGCCACCGGTCTTGGTCTCGTCGAAGACAGTGAGAAGTCCCGCTTCGTGGCACATCGCGAGTGCCTGGGCAAGCACAGCGGGAGTCGTGAACGACGCCAGGTAGGCATCGAAGACGAAGCAGCCCAGCCGGTCCCGGTGAGTGTCGATGATCTCGGCGAGGGATTCCAGTCGCAGGTCGACCCAGTTGTGCACGGCCTCGTCACCAGTGACTCCGCGCATCCCGTCGACATAGCGGAGCTTCTGGCGAAACGGTGAATGCAGCGGCTCATGCCACTTGAGCGAATTCGCGACCTGTGAGTCGTGCCAGCCTATGTACCCACTGCGGATGACACCGAGTCGACCGGTTTCCATCGCGGCGATACGCAGTGCGCCCGTTATCGCCTCCGAAGCGGTCTTGAAAAAGGCTCCCCGCGCACCCGGCCGTGGCGCGAGCAGTCGATCCAGATATTCTTCATGAAAGCGCGAGTACCCGGGCATCATGACGCCGTTGCTCAGGTAGCGGCTGAACCGCTCGGTGAATTCTGGTGTCGCGTGGCCGAGAATCACTGGCCCGTAGCCCATGACGAAGTCAAGGTAGGTCGCTCCATCGACAGCCTCGACCTCGCCCCCCTTTCCCTTGGAGAACAAGAGCTGCTTGTTGTTGGACCGAAATTTCTTGGTGATCTTCGAATGGGCAATTCGCTGGCTCACGACTGTGCGACTCCTCAGCAAGAGAAACGATCCACGCTTCAATCGAGGTATCGGTGGACTCAAGATCGTTACGCGGCCACGACACCGAAACAGGTTAACGTACGGTTACTGGGGCGTGACGCTAGTGGAATCATCGCCTGATGTCAACGTTCGAAAATGGTTGTGGATCGACACCATACGGGTGGTTTTTATCGTATTTGAACTATGCGCCAGTGGCTCCTGGCCGCAGCCTGGGCTGCCACAGGGTTCGTTGATGCGCATAAGTGGGGCTTGGGCGAATCGGCGTGATTCGCCTTGATTTTTCTTGCCTTATCGAAATCATTGATCTCAGCGCCGGTCTCCGATATTTTATCTGGCGAGGAGTGTGATATGTTTCGGTATCCCCGGTATGCGCACGAGCTGACCGATGAAAACCTGACGATGACAGCCGAAGAGCTGGCAAAGGTCTCCCGCTACCCGCTGACAATCCACCGAGACACGGCCGACCTGTATGAGCGGCTCGCCCGAGACATGGCGGATGAGCTACGCACCAACAATGATCGCGGTGCACCCACCCGGTGGATACTGCCGGTCGGCCCGAAAGCGCAATACCCCATCTTGGCGAACATCTGCAATGCCGAGGGGATCAGCTGGGCCAACGTTTTCGCGTTCCACATGGACGAGTTCCTGGACTGGCAGGGCCGGCCACTGCCGTCCACCCATCCGTTCAGCTTCCGTGGCTTCTGCGACCGCAATCTGTACAACCTGCTCCGACCGGACCTGCGGCCGAATCCTGACCAGATCATCTTCCCGGACGTGTTCGCCCCGGATCAGTTCGCCGTCCGGCTGGCAGAGGTCGGCGGCGCTGACACATGCTTCGCCGGCTTCGGATACCGGGGTCACCTGGCCTTCAACGAGCCGCCGTCGAGCCGCTGGCACCACTACAGCGTGGACGAGTTCGCCGAGTCCACCACCCGCGTGGTCACCTTGCTGGAGGACACGATCGTCGCGCACTCACACCGCACCACCGGTGGCTACACACAGGCCATCCCCCGGATGGCGGTGACCGTGGGGATGGCCGAGATCCTGTCCGCGCGACGGCTGCACCTGATTACCGATGGCGGCGCCTGGAAGCGCTACATCGTACGAGTGCTGCTCCTGACCACTGAACCTGACGTGTCGATGCCGGTCACGCTCGCCCACCGACATCCCCACGTCGAGGTCACGGTCGACGCGAGCAGCATCGCACCGTGTGCACTGGGAATCACGCCATGAGCGGGCCCCTGCCGTGACAGTCCTCGCGGTCGGCGCCTACACCGTCGACTTCTACATTTTCGGTGATCGACTGCCGTCGGTGGGCGAGACTGTGGCGGCGACCGGCACCGCGTCCGCGCACGGAGGCAAGGCTGCCAACGTAGCGGTGGCCGCGGCACGGCTCGGCGGGCGAGCACGCTTCATCGGCGCGGTGGGCGGAGACCAGGAAGGTGCCGAGGCGCTGGCCACGCTGACCCGCGACGGGGTGGACGTATCCGCTTGCCCACGCACAGATCCGCCCACCGCACGCAGCTTCATCTGCCTGGATTCCCGTGGGCAGCAGTACATCATGACCTGGGCTGGTGCGGCGGACGGTCTCACAGCTGACGTGGCCGCCGCAGGAGCCGCGCTGTTGCGGCCGGGTGCGGTCCTGGTGCTACAGGGCGAGATTCCGGTGGCGGTGTCGGCAGCAGCAGCCGCCGCCGCGGTGCCCGGCGTCACCGTGGTGCTCAATCCGAGCCCGGTTGAGCCCTTCACCCAGCCGAGGTCCGATCCGGACGCCGCTCGACTGCTGGCTCGCGCGGACCTGGTGGTGCTCAACGCCGCCGAGTGTCGACGGTTGATCGGCGAGCGCGCCGGTAGCACGCCCAGCGGCCTCTCCGCCGAGGCCGCGCAGTTGCGCCGACAGATCAGGACCGCGACCGTGGTGGTGACCGTGGGCGCTCAGGGAGCGCTTGTCATCCGCGAAGGCAGTGAGATGCACGTGCCAGCGCCTGAGGTGAAGGTGGTCGATACGACAGGCGCTGGCGACGGCTTCGTCGGCGCGCTGGCCGCCGGCATTGCGGCGGGCATGCCGCTTGCGGAAGCGGTGCTGCTGGCCTGCCGCGCCGCCGCGGTGTCGGTGACGCGGCAATTCTGCATACCGAGCTATCCCCGTGCGAGCGAGTTGAGCCATGCCCCACTGAGTCCGCGACAGTGCTAGCCCTGTGTCGAAGTCCCTGGCCGGTCCACGTCGGGCCCAGACGACGGCCGGCCGCGTTCCGGCCTGGCGACGCGTTTCACCTGCGAACGGTATTCGGCATTGGCATGCCATCTGAATCGGAGGACCTTTGTGACTGAGACCCGGACACCTGCCCGCGCCGTGATCATGGATCACGACGGCTCCCTTGACGATCTGCTGTCGTTACTGCTGCTGACCCGCTACGACGTGGACCTGCAGGGGGTCGCCGTCACGCCGGCCGACTGTCTGCTGGCGCCTGCGTTGTCAGTCACTCACCGGATTCTCGACTTGGCCGACCTCCCGCACGTGCAGGTAGCGCCCGGCAGTCTCTCCGGCCCCCACCCGTTTCCGATGGCATGGCGAACAGACGCGCTGCGGGTGGAGGCGCTGCCCGTGCTCAACCGCTTTCCGCCGCGGGAGCGTACGTCCGGACCGGTCCTCCCGGCGCACGAACAACTCGTGAAGTGGATCGAACAGGCGGCCACCCCCTTGACCATTCTCGTCACCGGGCCGCTCACCAACCTCGCCTGGTGCTTGGACAAGCACCCATGGCTTGAACAGGCGATCGGCGAAATCGTCTTCATGGGAGGCGCGTTCGACGTGGAGGGCAACGTGGAAGAACCGGGCCACGACGGTTCCGCAGAATGGAACGTCTACTGCGACCCGAAGGCGGCCCAGCGAGTCTTCGCCACCCAGATACCTATCACCCTCTTCCCGCTCGACGTGACAAACCAGGTACCGGTCACCGATGAATTCGTCCGCGCGTTCGGGGCGCACTACGGCAATCCGGCTAGCGATCTGGCAGGTTCGTTGCTCGCCATGACCTTTGGCACCGTCGAGACGGTTGGCTCGCCGTACTGCTGTTGGGACAGCCTGGCCACGTCGTATCTCGCCGCACCTGAGCTGTTCACCTTCGACCAGGTGCGGTGCACTGTCGTGGTGGATGGCGCAAGCGAGGGGCGCACGGTACGTGCCGACGACGGACGCGTCGTGCGATGTGCGATCACGGTGAAGCAGGAGGACTTCTACCGGCATTGTCTCCAACTGCTGACCTGAAACGCTCGGGCCCGACTGGTGCGTTTGCTCTGCAAGCCCGACGGCGCGGGAGAGCGATTGCCTCCACGATGCGCTTGCCGGCATCGGGCCCGCCGGGCGGGGCCACGACAACGACGGCAGATCGGCGACCCTGGATCGGCAATTGATCGACGGACGTCTGTCTCTTTCTCGACATCGGCAACCCAACGGTGTCCAACCTGGTTCAGGATGGCCGCATGACCAGCCGTTCAGGACCAAAACTCGAGATCGACCGGGGCGATCCCCGGCATCTCACACGACCCGGGAAGAGGGATGTTCGATGGGAGCAAGAACAATCGGTGGTCGGCGCCTAAGTTACCCCATCCTGGCCCTGGCCTTGGCCCTGCCGCTGTTGACCGTCGGTCAGCCGGCGAAGGCGGCTCCGCACGCCGACGGTGACAGCATCCGTCAGGTGGGCACGGCCGTCAGCGCCGAGGCGTGGGCGGCCGGCAGACAGCGGTACGGCGCGCAGGTGACTGCCGACTCGGCGATCGAGGCGTACTGGACGCCCGAGCGGATGCGCAATGCCAGGCCCGTCGAGGAGTCTCCCTCGTACAAGGCCGCGGCGCGGCGTTTCGCCCAGAGTGGCGGGACATCGTCCGCCGCGCCGACCAACCGGTCCAGGCCGGTGGATGTGCCTCCGCTGGCGGGCCTGATGGGCACCCCGGGCATGTCCACGCAGGCCATCAACCCGAACCTCGGCTCCAACCACCCGACCGCCCGGTCCAACGGCAAGGTCTTCTTCAACATGGACGGCGGATCGTGGGTCTGCTCCGGCGCGGTCATCAACTCGGTCGGCTTCAACACCGTGTGGACGGCTGGCCACTGCATCCACGGCGGTCCCGGCAGCAGTCTCGCCACCAACTGGTCGTTCGTCCCGGCGTACGACGATGACCTGGCCAACCCTCGGCCGCACGGCACCTGGACGGCCCGCGAGCTGTGGACCTGGAGCAGTTGGATCGACAGCTCCAACTGGGAGGCCGACATGGCCGTGGCCATCATGAACACCCGGAACGGCGTCCGCATCGTGAACCAGTTCGGGGGCCACGGCTTCCGTACGCACCAGGGCTTCACGGTCGGCATCAACAACTTCGGCTACCCGAGCGGCGCGCCGTTCGACGGCGGCAACCTGTTGAGGTGCAGCGGCAACTCGACCCAGTCCGGGGCGCGGATCCGCATCAACTGCGACCTGACCGCAGGCGCCAGCGGCGGCCCGTGGTTGATCAACTGGGATGGGAACTGGGGCTATCTCAACGGGGTCAACAGCACGCTCAACTCGTACGCGGCACCGACCCTGTGGTGGTCACCCTATTTCGACGACACCGCGTCGGAGTTGTACAACTTCACCGCCCCTCGCTGACCGATGTCCGGTGACAGATATCTCGTCCGGTAGTGCGCCCTTGACCTGAGCGGGCCTCCTCCAATGGCAAATGATCGAGCGACTGGTCGCCGTTGGAGCTGGCCCGCGCCGCGAGTGGAGCGGGTCGGACCGCATCGGTGATCATGGAGTTCGCTACGCTTCACGACGCCCCGAGGATCTCACCCGCCGGTGCCCTCAAGCCCGATCACCGCACTGTCCGTGGCCGCCGGCTACCCCGACGCGTCACCACCCGCCGTCACCGAGGATGAGGCGTCAGGACTGCTACGCGCCTTGTCGCGCGTACCGGATCCCCGCGACCATCGCGGGGTGCGGTACCCGATGACAGGTCTCCTCGCGGTCACGGTGTGCGCGGTCCTGGCTGGCGCATCGTCGTTCGCCGGGGGCGACATACCCCGTCCGTTCCTGAGATGCTGCCGGAGGGTCTTGCAGGAGTCGGAGCCCGTGGCCGTCCGGCCGGCATCCGCCCCGTGGCCGTGAACACGTGACAGGGGCAAGGCTCTGGCGGGCAACGTCGACGGAGGCGGGGTTGGCAGTGGTGCTGCGAGTGAGTGGCCGCAATGCTCGGTTCCAGCAGTGGGAAGCTCTCCTCGGCAACCGGACCAAGCGGCAGCGACGCGGCGAGTTCATCGTGCAGGGCGTGCGCCCGATCACCATGGCCGTCGCACACGGTTGGCAGGTCCGGGAGCTGCTCTACGACGCCAACGCTCACCTGTCCGGCTGGGCACGCCAGACCCTGGACACAGTCCGGGCCGAGACGTTCGCCGTCTCGCGTGACCTGATGCACGACCTCGGCGGTAAGGCAGACACAGTGCCAGAGCTGCTGGCCGTGGTCGCGCTGCCGGAGGACGACCTCCGCCGGATCCCGGTTTCTCCGACCATGCTCACCGTCGTGTTCGATCGGCCCACCAGCCCGGGCAATATCGGGACCCTCGTTCGGTCGGCGGACGCCTTCGGCGCCGGCGGCGTCATCGTCACCGGCCACGCCGCCGACGTGTACGACCCGAAGGCGGTCCGGGCGAGCACCGGCTCACTGTTCGCCCTGCCCGTGGTCCGGGTTCCCTCCCACCAGGCCGTTCTTTCCTGGGTCGCGGACATCCGTGCCGACGGCGTCGGCATGAGCATCATGGGCACCGATGAGCGCGGCATCCTTGACGCCGCCGAGTACGACTTCACACAACCCACCCTGACGTTGATCGGCAACGAGACCACCGGTCTCAGCTCCGGTTGGCGCGAAGCCTGCGACCAACTCGTCCGGATCCCCATGTTCGGGTCCGCCAGCTCGCTGAACGCGGCGACCGCCGCGACCGTCGTGCTGTACGAATCGGCACGCCAGCGGGCCGCCGCCACCCGGCGATAGCGCACCGATCGCAGGCCTCCGCCGGCAGCTGACCACCGAGGCCGACGACCAGGACGTGCTCCCCCAGCGCCGGTCAGGACGCTTCGGCTTTGGACGCTCGGTCCTTGGTGGAGAGCCTTCGCGGACGCTGCTGGAGGAAACAACCGCCCGACCCGGGCCTCGTGACGCGGACGGCGGTGGGGGGCTCACGCCACGACGTCGACGGGCGACCGCGCGGGTTGGTGGCGTAGTGACCGCCAGGTCGGCAGCGCGCTCGCCAGCACCGCCAGCAGCAGGCAGAGGCCCACCACCCCGCCGACCACCGACCACCGACCACCGACCACCGACCACCGACCACCGACCACCGACCATGGCACCACCAGGTCGACCGGTACACCGGCCTGCTCGGCGAGTCCGGCACGGATGCTCAGCAAACCGACGAACGCCACAGCGCCTCCGAGCAGCGCCCCGATCAGCACCACCAGGGCGGACTCGGCCGCGACCAGCCAGATGACCTGCCGGCGGGTCGCTCCGGCCAGCCGGATCAGCCGCAGGTCTGGCACCCGGCCGACAGCGGCCATCAGCAGCGTGTTCGCCACCGCGACAGCCCCGTAGCCGGCAGAGACACCGATCAGCAGCAGCGTGGCCAGCCAGACGAGGCGATCCTCCGCACGATCCGCCTCGGCCGCCCACCCTTCGACGTCGATGATCCGCGCTCCGTCGACACCCGGGTCGTCATCCTGACCACCTTCGACCTGGACGAGTACGTCTACGGGGCGCTGCGCGCCGGGGCCAGCGGGTTCCTGCTCAAGGACACCCCGCCGGCGGACCTGCTGGCCGGCATCCGGGTGGTGGCCGCCGGCGAAGGGCTGCTCGCGCCGACGGTGACCCGCCGGCTGATCGACGAGTTCGCGCGTCGGCCCGAGCCGGCCCGGCCGCTGCCGCGACGGCTGGAGGCGGTGACCGAGCGGGAACGGGAAGTGCTCACGCTGATCGCCCGCGGCCTGTCCAACACGGAACTGGCCATGCACCTCAATCTCAGCCCGACCACCGTCAAGACGCACGTCGGACGATTGTTGACCAAGCTGGCGGTCCGTGATCGGGCGCAGCTGGTAATCGTTGCCTACGAAACGGGCCTGGTTCAGCCGGGCGGCCCACGCTGAGCGGCTCGCCGCACCGACGGGAGCCATGAGTCGGTACGTCGCCCGACTGCGCAACGACTGCATCCTGGTTGCCGACCTCACGGCCATTTCCGGAATGTTTCCGGAAGTTGTTGACAGTGCGGCAGGCCGGTATCGAGACTGACCGTTCCGGGGGCATGCATACACGTCGATTGATGACGTCCAGCACCAAGGGAGGGCCCGTGAACAGCGACCTGAGGCAGCGTAGGAAGGTTGCTCGAACAGCTTTGCCGACGGCGGTGTTGTTGCTGATAAGCAGCGCTGTCGCGGTCCAGTCGAGCGCCCCGGCCGCGGCGGCCGAGACCACGCTGCGGGCCGCAGCCGCCAACGCCGGGCTGTTCTTCGGCGTCGCAGCCTCACCCAACCGGCTCTACCCGATCGTCGGGCAGGAGTTCAGCCAACTGACGCCCGAGAACGACATGAAACCGGACAGGATCGCCACCTCCAGCGGCGGGCTGCAGAACACCAGCGGTGCGGACACCCTGGTCAACCACGCCCAGAGCAACAACATGCTGGTCCGCGGCCACACCCTGGTCTGGCACTCCCAGGCCGGCGCGTTGCAGGGTGCCAGCCAGGCGACGCTGAACACCTTCATCGGCAACGCCATCAACCGCTGGGGCAGCAGGATCGCGTACTGGGACGTCGTCAACGAAGCGCTGGAGGACAACAACACCGGCCGGCGACGCAACCAGTGGCCGCACTCCATGAACCGGGACGCCAACGGCGACGGCGACTTCTTCGACGCCGGCGACACCGACGTCATCCGGGACTCGTTCATCCGGGCCAAGCAGGTCGTGCAGGCCGGCGGGCTGACCACCAAGCTCTGCATCAACGACTACGACGTCGACGGCCTCACGGTCCAGGGCGGCACCCCGAACCGCAAAGCCAACGCGCTGTACGACATCGTCCGCAACTACCGGCAGTACATCGACTGCGTCGGGTTCCAGGCGCACTTCAACGACAACCCGAACAGCATCATCACCGACGACATCCAGGCCAACATCCAACGCTTCGCCGACCTCGGCGTCGAGGTACACATCACCGAGCTGGACATCGACGACGACCTGAGCAACAACGACATCGGCGCAGGCCAGGCGGAGAACTACCGCAAGGTCGTACGGGCCTGCCTCAACGTCGCACAGTGCACCGGCATCACCGTCTGGGGCATCTCCGACAGCGAGTCGTGGCGCTCCTCGGAGCGGGGCCTGCTGTTCACCGGCGGTAACGGCAGCTACCAGAAGAAGGCCGCCTACCACGCGGTTCTCGACGAGCTGAACAAGGGCCGCAACTCCACCCCGCCGCCGAGCACGCCGCCGGTGACGCCGTCCGTCCCGCCGACCACGCCACCTGTCGATCCGACCACCCCACCGCCACCGACCACGCCGCCGACCACCGGTTGCTCCGCGACGGTCTCGCTGAACTCCTGGACCGGTGGGTTCGTCGCCACAGTCAGGGTCACCGCCGGCACCGCGCCGATCAGTGGCTGGAGCGTCCAACTCACCCTGCCCTCCGGGGCCACCGTCACCAACGCGTGGAACGCCAACCGCAGCGGAAGCAGCGGCACCGTGCAGTTCAGCAACGTCAGCTACAACGGCTCAGTGAACGCCGGCCAGTCCACCGAATTCGGCTTCCAGGGCACCGGGACCGCCACCGGCCTGACCCCGGTGTGCACCGCCACCTGAACACCATCTGTCCTGGTCGGCCGGCAGACCGGCCGACCAGGACAGGCACCACGGCGACGACACGAGCCGAGGCGGGTCAACACGACCGCAGCCGGGCTCGCCATGGATGATCCGGGTGGACCAGACCGAGCGTCGCGTCCAACCAGCCGCGTTCCGCGCGGGACAGCAGCGGCAGCACGCCGGCGAAGTCGGCCTCATCCTTGTCGCGCGGGTGCTTTGCCTTGAACAGCAGTACGGCCTCGACAGCCAGGTACGGGATCCCGCCGTCGCTGCGCCGGATGATCTCGCGATACGGCCGCCGGATCCGCTGTTCGTCGCGGCGGCAGATCCAGACGTCCCCGTGGTGTGGCTCGCGGAAGACGTCGAAGCGCCACCTGCCTGCCGCCGGATCCCAGGCCCAGGTCTGATGCGAGTCGCCGGCCAAGGCGTCGGCCGTCAACGGCACCAGCGCGCCCCCGCCCGCCGGCACCCAGAAGTCGAGCTCGGGAAAGAGCGGCGGCAACAGCGCGAAATGCGCCGCAGGCACGGCGACCTCAATGTCCCCGTGGGCCCGGGTCTGCTCGCCGCGGAACAGATCCACCGCCCAGCCAGCCGCGACGTACCAGGGGACCGGCAGGTCGCGAAGGCGTTCGGCCAACTGGACCGGGTGCCAGGCCTCCCACGCATCGACATCGGGATGGTTCACGACGCGAGCGTACGGCGCAGGAGAGCGCCGATCGCATAAGCGCCGCCGTCGTGGTTGCGTGACGTACCCGCTTGGCAGTGACACCACGTCACACGCGATCGTGACACCGCGTCACTTACGTCTGCGGCGCGTCCGCGCTGTGATGGGACACGCTCGTCGTGGACCAGCAGACCACCGGCGTGCCACGTCGCGAGCGTCACGGCTGCCAGCCCAACGGTCCGGACCGCCCTGTCCCTGACCGCGACGCGGCCGTGCTCGGACGGTCGTCTCACGATGGGACAGGCTGGGCTATAGCGTTGAGCTGGGTGCGCCATCGCGGCCAGCGGGGGGAGCCATGGAACTTTTCGGACGGCACGCCGAGACCGCGGTACTGGACCGGCTGCTGAGTCGGGCGGCGGATCGCGCCGGCTCCGGGCTGGTGCTGTGGGGTGAGCCGGGCATCGGCAAGACCGCTCTGCTCGATTACGCCGTCGAGGCGGCGTCCGACGCGACGGTGTTGCGGTGTCGGGGCACTCGGATGGAGACCGGGCTCGCGTTCGCCGCGCTGCACGAGTTGCTGTGGCCGGTGTTGGACCGGCTGGAGACGCTCCCCGCCCCGCAGGCTGCGGCGTTGCGGGGTGCGTTGGGAATGAGGCGAGACCCGGCCAACCGCTTCCTCATCGGCGCGGCCGTGCTGTCGCTGCTCTCGGGTCTCGCGCGGGAGCGACAGGTGCTGGTCGTGGTGGACGACGCTCAGTGGGTCGACGAGGCGAGCGCGCTGTGCCTGGGGTTCGTCGCCCGGCGAGTGGCGACGGAGCGGATCGCGGTGCTGCTGACCGGACACGAGGATCCCGCCTCCGGGCCGTGGGAGGGTTTGCCGGCCCTGGCGGTCGGAGGTCTGGCCGACGAGGACGCGCGCCAGCTCCTGACCGCTGTCGTGCCGGGGATCGACGCGGCGCTGGCCGATCGGACGGTGCAGGCGGCGGGTGGCAACCCGTTGGCGCTGCACGAGCTGCCCACCCTCGATCGCGAGACCGACGGCGAGGCGCCCCTCCCGCACGCCGGGAACCCGGTGCCGGTGGGGCCGCGGTTGCGACGGGCGTTCTGCGCACGGGCCGAGGCCCTGAAACCGTCGACCCGGGCGTTACTGCTGCTGGCCGCCGCCGAGGGCCGGGGCGACCGGCACGTCGTGCAGCGTGCCGGTGCCGCCTGGGGCATCGACACCTCCGCCTGGGACGAGGCCCTGCGTTCGGGCCTGCTCCATGCCTCGGGAAGCCGCCTGGAGTTCCGGCACCCACTGATTCCGGCAGCCATCTACGACGGTTCCCCCTTCACGGAGCGGCAAGCTGTGCATCAGGCGCTGGCGGCGGCCCTGCCGCAGGACGCCACCATGGAGCGGGCCTGGCACCTGGCAGCCGCTGCCGACGGGCCGGACGAGGACGTCGCCACACTGCTGGAGCACGCCGCCGAGGAGTGCCTGCGACGCAGTGCGGGTCCGATGGCGGCTCGCACCCTGGGTCGGGCCGCTGAGCTGTCCCCGAAGCCAGCGGACGCCACGCGCCGGCTGGCCGCCGCCGCCCGCGCCGCGTGGCACGCCGGCAATGCCGAGGCGGCGCGGCAGTTGCTCGAAGAGGCTGAACGCCTGAGCGGTGTGCTTCCCGTCGTCCGGCAGAGCGGCGGGCTGCGCGGGATCCTCGAATTCGCGTACGGCATGCCCGAACGCGCCCACCATTACCTGACGAGCGACATGGCCGCGGTACCCGAGACCCGCCGTGCCGTGGAGCTGGGCACGGTCGCGGTCCGCGCCGCCTGGTCGGCCGGGCGGTCCGACCTCCAACAGGCAGCGCTACGACGCGTGCGGGCCGTGGACGTCGCCGCTGACTCTGCGGTGTCAGAGCTGATGCCCGTGTTGGAGAACTGGTGGTCCTGCTACGACTTGACCGGCGAGGCCATCCCGACGACCCGGGATCTGGCCAGCGACGTCGTCGGTCGGCTCGGTACGGTCGCATGGGAGTTGCTGCCGCCCGTGCCGTTGGTCCAGGCCTGGGGCATCGACGGCGGACTGCTCGACGTGCTGCGCATGCAGGCCGTGCAGCTGCGGCGACGGCACGAGCTCACCGCGCTGGCGCTGGTGCTGGCCCAGATCGCGGTCCTCGACACCGCCGCGGGCCGGTGGGGCGCCGCCGAGCAGGCGGCGACCGAGGGCCTGCGACTCGCCGAGGAGATCGAGGCGGATCACGTCGCCACGCAGAGCCGCGCCTGCATCGCCTTGTTGGCTGCCGCCCGCGGCGAGCATCGCGCCGTCGAGGAGCAGACCAATCGGATGTTGCAGGTCTCGGTGCCACGCGGAGTACGAGCGCTCAGCGCATCGGCGTACTGGATCCGTGGACGAGCGGCGCTGTTCGACGGTCGTCCGCAGGAGGCGCTGAGCGACCTGCTGTGCCTCGTCGAACCCGGCCACGAGGCCGCCCACACCACCTTCGCGCTGCTCGCCGCCCCGGACACCGTCGAAGCGGCGGTGCAGGTCGGCAACAACGACGTCGTCGGGTTTCAGCTCGCCATGGTGCAGGAGTGGGCGCAGCGTACCGACGCGACCTGGGCCCGCACGGCCGGCCATCGGCTCACGGCACTCGCCGACGGTGGATCGGCGGCCGAGGAGTCGTTCCGAGCCGCCCTGGACGTCGCGGGAGCGGGGACGCAGCCGTTCGAGTACGCCCGCACTCGGCTGCTGTACGGGGAATGGCTGCGGCGGGCGCGCCGCCGGGCCGACGCCAGTGCCCAGCTGGCCGCAGCAGCCGAGACCTTCGACCGCCTGGGCGCGGGCCCACTGCGCGTGCGGGCGCTGCGCGAGCAGGCCCTGACCGACCGACGGGCCGCACCTCGCGGGACCGATCCGCCGACCGTCGCCGGGCTGACCGCACAGGAGCTGCGGGTCGCGCGGTTGGCTGCGGATCGTCTGACGAACCGGGAGATCGCGGCACAGCTGTTGATCAGCCCTCGCACGGTCGGCCACCACCTGGCAAACGTCTACCCCAAGCTGGGCATCACCTCCCGAACCGAACTGGCCAGGATCAACTTCGATGGAGACCTGCGGCTCAGCTAGCGCGGTGTCCAGCGGGCGACGACCGGTCCGACCGTGCGCCGCCGACAGGTCGAGCACCGGTTGGCGCCCACCCCATTGGCGATCCTCACCGAGCGGAGGCCTGCTGCCACCGCAACGGGTCGTCCTCCAGCGCGGCGCGGTCCCAGTGCCCCAGGTCAGCAGCGGCTTCGTAGGTGGTCTGGAGGAACTCGGCGACCGCACGGTCCGGGTCCGGGGCGGTGCGGGCGACCTCGTACGGCAGCAGGAACTGCTTGAACTCGGAACTGAAGTACGCGCCCTCGGGGCGGACCTGCTGCTCGGCGAACCCCTCGGGTTCGGGATAGGCGTAGGAGTAAAAGGCGCCTTCCTCGCCGCCGCCGGGCCAGAACCCGCAGCTGGACAGTTCCCGGGAGTAGCCCTCGACCATCACCCAGTCCCCGCAGTTGGGCACGCCGCCCGGGTGCGGCGGGGCCGACCGGCCGGAGAAGCGGGTGCAGGCGAGGTCCATGCCGCCCCAGAAGAAGTGCACCGGGCTCACCTTGCCCACGAAATGCGACCGGAACTCGCCGATCACCCGATTCGCCTGCAGCAGCTGTCGCCAGAACAGGGCAGCCGCCTCGCCGTCGTAGGAGGCGTGTTCGTGGTCTTCCGCGAAGGGAATCGCCGGATCGACCTCGTTGGGGTGCGGCCGGATCGGTGCCTCGACATCTAGTTCGTCGAGCATGGCCATGACCCGCGAGTAGAACTCGGCGACCGGCATCGGCCGGAGCGGGAGGCTCCGCGCGCCGCCGTTGCTGCTGCGGACGTCGAGCCGATGGCCGATGAAGTCGAACTCGATCTCGAAGGCCCCCGTGCCGTACGGGATGGCGGACGTCGTCAACCCGCGAGGGCTCACGTACAGGGGCACCTGCCACCAGTGGTTGAGCAGCGGAGCATGCGCCATACGGATCTTGCCCACGATCTGGGTCCACATGTGCAGGGTCTCGCGGGTGGGGGTCCAGTCCGAGACCCGCAGGCTCGGCCAGCTCGTCGGTGCCGGGCTTGTCATCGCTACTCACATCCTTGGCGCTGTCACCGGAAGGGTGACGGTCGTCGTGATCGGGTCCCCGGTTCAGCCGGCCGACGCGTCAGCGGTACTCGGGGTTTGCGGCATCCGGATGGACCCCTGCGTCCCAGGCAGTGCGCTGGTTGCCGTACGCCGGGAACCCGCCGGCACGACGCATCATCGACGCGAGGTGGAGCAGGTTGTAGGTCATGAACGCGGTGTTGCGGTTGGTGAAGTCGTTCTCCGGCCCGCCGGAACCCTCGTCAAGGTAGGACGGCCCGGGCCCGACCTCACCGAGCCAACCCGCATCGGCCTGCGGCGGGACGGTGAAGCCGATGTGCTGCAAGCTGTAGAGGATGCTCATCGCGCAGTGCTTCAGGCCGTCCTCGTTGCCGGTGAGCAGGCAGCCACCGACCCGCCCGTAGTAAGCGTACTGGCCCTGCTCGTTGAGCACGCCGGAGTAGCCGTAGAGCCGCTCGATCACCCGCCGGGTCACCGAGCTGTTGTCGCCGAGCCAGATCGGTCCGGCGATGACCAGGATGTCGGCTGCCAGCACCCGGGCCAGCAGCGCGGGCCATTCGTCGGTGTCCCACCCGTACTCGGTCATATCGGGGCGAACCCCGGTGGCGATGTCGTGGTCGACGGCGCGAATCTGGTCCACGCTGACCCCGTTCGCCTCCATGATCGCCACACTGCGGTCGATCACCCCCTGGGTGTGGCTACGGCCCGGGGAACGGTTGAGGGTGCAGTTGATGTAGGTCGCGCGCAGCCCGGTGAAGTCGGGCTTCTCGATCCCCGTCGCGGTCATGGGGTCCTTTCCTGGTATCGGTCGTGCCGTCGGCCCGTCGGCCCCGCCGGGTCCACGTGACGAGTGTCGGACGCTGCGGCCCTGGCCGGATCGGCCGGTCAATCGGTCGGTCCCGCCCGGTCAGCGCGGTCAAGCAGAAAGTCGCGATCACACGCGATCAACCACGTCGATGACCGTGAGTCGACCACCATCGCCGGGATCCGGGTCCGGGATCATCGTCTCCGGATCCACGAGATAGACCTCGTGACCGTCGAGCGTGAGCCGACGCGCGACCTCCAGGAGCATCCGTCGGGCCACATCGTCGATGGAGTGCACCAGCGAGACGTCGAGAACCACGCGGGGCTCCGCAGGCGCGCTCTCCACGAGCTCGCGAACGATCCGCTCGGCTCCCGCGAAGCGGATTCCGCCCTGCAACCGGAGAACCCGGGTCGCGTCCGCTCCACCGCCTCGTACCCGATTGGAACGCACAACCGCGCGCGCTGCGGGAGGGACCTCCATCACATGCAACCCCATGTCGTACGAGAACCGCTCGAACAGCGACACTCCGCGCACGCTGTTGCCGTGCCGGTCCAGTCGCGGCGAGAAGGTGGCGATGCCGAGCTGACCGGGGAGGGCGCCGATCAGTCCCCCGGCCACGCCGCTTTTCGCCGGAATGCCGACCTGCGTGGCCCAGTCGCCAGCGGCGTCGTACATTCCGCAGGTGGCCATGACGCTCAGGACCTGGCGCACCACCGCCCCGTCCACCACCTGCTCGTTCGAGAGGGGATTCGCCCCGCGGTTGGCCAGCGTCGCCGCCATCATCGCCAGATCTCGGGTGGTCACGAGCACCGAGCACTGACGGATGTAGCCGTCGACGACGGTCCTGGGGTCCTCGGTGAGGATGTCGTGGCTGCGGAGCATGTGCGCGATGGCGAGGTTGCGGTGCGCGTTCTCCATCTCGGATGCGCATACCGTCTCATCGACGGTCAGCTGACGGCCCGCAAACGCCGAAAGCCCCTGAACGACGCGGTCGACCCGCTCGACGGGCTTCAGGTTCTCCGGTCCGGCGAGTGAGTGAGCGGTGATCGCGCCAGCGTTGATCATCGGATTGCGGGGACGCCCCGTGTCGCTTTCGAGGGATATCTCGTTGAACGCCTCCCCAGACGGCTCGACCCCGACCTTGGCGAGCACTCGATCGAAGCCGCGATCGGAGAGTGCCATCGCGTACACGAAGGGCTTCGAGATCGACTGGATCGTGAACGCGGCATCGACGTCGCCGGCACCGTGGACCGTGCCGTCGACCGTGGCGAAGACCGCTGCGAGACGGTCAGGATCAGCTGTCGCGAGTTCGGGAATGTACCCCGCCGGCGCCCCGGAGGTGTCCGATTCGACATCTCCAAGTACCTCAGCCAGATAGTCGGGAACGACTGACCGCATCCGTCCTCCTCAGGTCCTCGCGGAGGCTGCCAATGCGGGGCCTCGCGCACCAGCAGCCTGGCAGGCTGCGGTGCGGGTTCGCAGCTCGACGGCCTCGACACTCTCCATCCAGCGGCGACGCCGACAAGCGCCGCAGCCCGCCGGCCCGGTCGGTGAGAGCATGCGGCCCGAATCAGGTCGATCCACTTGGCCAGCGCGAGCACCTCGTCGAACCGATAGCGGAGGAGGTCGCAGGTCTCCGGCGTCGAGAGGTGGCGCAGCGCCGGTATGCCGAAGCCCGGTGCGACACACGTTCTTCGCCTACTGACACCCGGCGCCTCTCTGGGTCCGATGCCTGGACGCAGAGAGGCGCCGTCCGAGTGGCAGGGCACGGAGAGCATCGGCCGCGTGCAGCCCTCATGCCCTCCGCGCGCTGCGCTAGTAACCGTAGATCATCTTGTAGGCCACCTCGGGCAGGAACTGCCCGGCGCTGGATCCGCCGCCGACTCCGCAGTTGCCGTCGGACTCACCCGGCGTCTTGAGCCACAGCAGCATTTCCGCGCCGCCGCCCATCCGGCTGGGCGTACCGATCCTGCGGCCGCCCGGGTTGCACCATTGACCGTTGGAGCCGTTGCCGTTGCGACTGGTGTCGATCACGTACGGCTTGCTGTATCCGAATCTCCACAGCGCGGAAGCGACCTGATTGCCGTAGTTGGTGTTCTCGCCGGTGGTGAAGTAATTCGAGACGTTGAGCGCGAAGCCGCGTGCATTGCCCACGCCGGCCATGTTGAGCCGCTGCGCCATCGTCTGGGCATCGACCCAGCGGGGATTTCCGGCGTCGATGTAGGCCCAGGTGTTGGGCGCCTTGGACCGGAACTGGCCGACGGCGCGGGAGAGCATACCCACTCGGTCGTTGATCTGCGCCTGGCTCATGCAGTTGAAGTCGCCCAGGGAGTCGGGTTCGAGGACCACTACGGCAGGACGGCTGCCGATGGCGGAGGCGAAGGAGGCGATCCATGAGTCGTAGGCGGCGACGCTGCCGGCGCCGCCACCGGAGTGGCCGCCGCACGCGTCCCGGCCCGGAAGGTTGTAGGCCACCAGCAGCGGAAGCTTGTCAACCGCATCTGCGGCGCCCACATAGCCCCGGACCGCGCTCCCGATGTCGCCGCTCCAGTTGCCGAACCATCTGGCCATCGGCTTCTGCGCGATCTCGGTGCGGATGGCGGCGGCGCGTCCGTCGCCCGGGTTTGCGGCCGCCCACCTCGCCGGGCTCGAGTTGGGGTCGACGTAGAAGCCGCTGGTCTGGCTGACCGGATCCGCGTGCGCGGCTGGCGCCCCGAGCAGGATCACGGGAACCGCCAACGCCAGGGCGGCGGCAATTCCCCAGGGACGGGTGAAGCGTTTCATGGATAGCTCCCCTCTGGGTAAAACTGGAAGCGCTTCCAGTGATGTTCATCCATGCATTGCCGTCCGATGTTCGGTAAATTTCAGGCAGATGTCAAGAGAGCCCATCCCCGTGACAAGATCTGGATCACAGATTTCTGGGACCGCTTCCAGGCTGACGACGACAGCGAGCCACCTCGACGCCGTCGATGCCGGCCGATACGATCGGTAAGCGGTAACGGCACCGGCCGGCGGTAGCGGCTGCCCCGACGTCGGGCAGGAAGGACTCGGCATCGCGATGGCAGCGCAGCGGCCCCGACGGCAACCAACCCTGGACGAGGTGGCCGAACGCGCCGGCGTGTCACGTTCCGCCGCGTCCCGGGTCATCAACAAGGCGCCGCATGTCAGCCGCGCCACGCGCGAAGCCGTGGAGCGCGCCATCAAGGAGATGGGCTATCTACCCAACCGCACCGCCCGTGCCTTGGCCACCCGACAGACGGGGATCGTCGCGCTCGCGGTCTCCCATGACGATCCCGAACTGTTCGCCGACCCGTTCTTCGCCCAGGTCATCGTCGGCGTGTCCGCAGCGCTGGAGGAGACCGACCTTCACCTGCTGCTGTGCCTGGCCAGCTCCGGCCGGGGCCGGTCCCGGCTGACCAACCTGCTGCACACGCGCGGCGTCGACGGCATCATGCTGATGGCACTGCACGGCGACGATCCGCTGACTCACATCGTGCGTCGGGCCGGGCTGCCCGCGGTGTACGGCGGGCGGCCGTTGAATTTCGAGCCACAGTGGTACGTCGACTCCGACAACCTCGGCGGCGCGCGACTCGCCACCGAATACCTCATCGGGCTCGGCCGAACCCGGATCGTCACCATCACCGGTCCCATGTCCACCGACGTCGGCCGCGCTCGCCACCGCGGCTACCGCGAGGCGATGATCATGGCTGGACTGACCCCGTACGCGACGGCAGAAGGCGACTTCACCGAGACCGGCGGTGCCGCAGCGATGAAATCACTGCTGGACAGCCACCCCGACCTCGACGCCATCTTCGCCGCCAGCGACGACACGGCGGCGGGGGCCCTCCGCGTTCTCATCGACGCCGGCCGGTCCGTGCCGGCCGACGTGGCAGTGGTGGGCTTCGACGACCTCGGCATGGCCGAACGAACCGATCCGCCGTTGACCACTGTTCACCAGTCGGTGCAAGCCCTGGGCAGAGAAATGACCCGGATGCTCGTCGACCTCATCGCGGGGCACGAACCCTCGTCCATCATCCTGCCCACGAAGTTGGTGCTACGCGACTCGGCATGATCCGTGATCCAGGCCAGCTGGCTGGGAGGTGGCGTCGCTCGTATGTGGTGGGCCGGCCACACGGATCGCTGAAGACACCGATTACCGGACTTGCCACGCTCCCCTCGGGTCGAGTGCCCAGCACCGTGTGCCGCTCGACTGCGTCGCGCCTCCTATGCCTGAACAAGGTCCCGGCGGAGGAAGCAGGACAGCAGTTGGCTGAACTCGTGCGGGTGCTCGATCGCCGGGACGTGCCCGCATCGGCCGAGCACGTGCAGCCGGACATCGGCCAGGTGCTCAAGCAGGGGTTGGGTTGCGGTCCTGAGCGGGGTGACCCGGTCCTGGGCGCCGTGCACGAGCAGCACCGGCGCGCGGATCGCTGCCAGCGTTTGCGCCGAGAGGGTGAGCTCGTCGACCCATCGTGCCCTCGGTGGCGGGAACAACGACGCGTATGCGGCTGCCCCCGCTCGCATCGCCGCGGCACGGGCGTCGACGGCCGAATCGGTCACGAGCGCCTGGTCGTGGACGAGGCGGCTCAGCATGTCTCGTGCGCCCAGGGGACCGGCGGGGGCGGCCCAGAGCGCGTCGAGATCGGCGGAGAGCGGCGCCCCGGGGGCGCCCATCGTCGCGACCGCCACGACCCGGGTGACCTGCTGGGGGCGTGCGGCCGCCAATGCCAACGCCACCGCACCGCCCATCGAGTGACCCACCACGGCGTAGCGGTCGACACCGAGGGCGGCCATCAGGCCGGCGGCCTGCTCCGTCCACAGCCGGAGCCCACCCCGGGCACCCGCCGGGACAGGTGTACGGCCGAACCCCGCCTGGTCGGGAGCCACCAGGTGCCAGGACGTGCCCAGCGCCTGCGCCGTCGTTGCCCAGGCGCCGGACCCGGTCGTGCCGGGTCCGGAGCCGTGCAGCATCAGCACCGCGGGCCCGGTGCCGCCCTCAAGGACGTGGACGGGAGAGCCGTCGACTGTGACGGTCCGACGTGTCGTCACCGGGGCGGGCCAGGCGTGCTCATGCCGATGCGGGGTCGACGGACTTCGAGAAGAGCTCCATCATCGCCCTGCCGAACTGCGGCATGTCGGGCCACCCCCGGCAGGAGACGAGGTTGCCGTCCACCACGTCGGGAGCGTCGATGACGGTGGCGCCCGCATTTTCCATGTCGCCGGTGATGGGTGGGAAGCACGCGGTCTTTCGACCCTTCAGTAGCCCGTACACCGCCGGCACCTGCGCCCCGTGGCACACCAGCGCTACGGGCAGGTTGCGCGCGAAGAAGTGCTCGGTGATCCGCCTGACGTCGGCGTCGACCCGGATCCACTCGGGGGCACGCCCCCCGGGGATGATGAGGGCGTCGTAGCGCTCGACGTCGACCTCGGCCCAGGGCACGTCGACCGGCAGCTTCCGGCCGTTCTTCTCCACGTAGGCGTCGGAGTTGGGGTCGAACTCGTGGATGACCAGTTGCACGTCACGCCTCGTCCGTGACGAGACGTCGACGTCCCAGCCGCCCTCCTGCACGCGATAGTAGGGATACATGGTGTCGAGTTCCTCGGCGGCGTCGCCGGTCAGGAGCAGCGCTCTGGGCACCTGCTTCTCCTCGCATCCTGGGGGCGGGTGGGGTAGATCCAATCCGATCCGATTCGGTTAGCATTCCCCGGCCCGGCCCGCCCGTCAACCCTCCGCCGCCACCCCGTCCGCGTCCTTGGCCTCGTCGAACAATCGTCGGAAACGCTCGCCGGAGCGCAGGATGTGCCGACGCATCGCGTAGGCGGCGGCGTCGGGGTCGCGCGCGGCGATCGCGGCCACGATCTCCTCGTGCTCGGCCATGGCCAGGTGAGTGACCTGGGTGTCGTGGTGCAGCCGAAAGAGGTGCACGTGGCTGTGCAGGCGAGCGAGCGCTTCCCGGATGACCTGGTTCTCCGCGCTCAGGGCGACGAGGTCGTGAAAGGCGGCGTCGCGTAGACCGAAGGCGCCGTACGCCGTGGGCCCGGCGCCCCCCTCCAGCTCCGCCATCTCCTCCAGCATTGCTCGCAGACCGGCCACCTGCTCCAGCGATGCGCGTTCGGCGGACCTGCGCGCCGCCGCCGGCTCGAGGAGTAGGCGAACCTCGAGCATGTCCTCGAATCGGCGACGGGTGATCTGGGGTGGAATGCGGTAGCCGGCATGGGGCACCCGCACGACCAGGCCCTCGGCCTCCATGCGGTTCAGGGCGTCCCGGATCGGCGTCTGCGAGACCCCCAGTTCCCGCGCCAGGACGTCGATCGTGACGCGGGAGCCAGGCTCGATCCGCAGCGACATCAGCTGTCCGAGCAGCGTGTCGTACACCTCGTCGGCGAGCCGGCCGCCAGATCTTCCCGACGACGTGCCGCCCGTCACGGCTCGACGGCCCCGCGCGATCATTCCTTCGTCGTCCATCGTGACGTGAGGCCCTTCTTTGCGTCTTCCGGAACCTGTTGACATCAGTCACAACTCTGCGACATGCTGACGCCCCAGCCGGATCGTATAGGAAAAGTGGCGTACGACCGCCATCCTGCACCGTCGCGGAACCACCCGCGATCGCTCTACTTCGATCACCTGGAGCTCCCATGAGCGTGCTCGACGTCCTGCGCGGTTCGTCCCCGGGCCGCAGATGGACGGGAGGACTGCTCGACGGCACGAAGATCGAGTACATCACGCCGCACTCGTGACGCCGGTCCGCGGGTCAGCCGCCGCGACAGTCCGCCAACCCGCCCGAAACCAACCCGGCAACTGCTCGGCGAAGCACCTAGCGAGGTCGTAGAAGTCCCCACTGAGAAAGCAGGCAAAGGATATGCGGTATCAACAGCGAACAGGACGAACATCCGTTCCCGGGCGAAAGGTGCAGCTGGCGACGGCGGCCATGCTGCTGGTGGCCACGACCATGGCGGCCTGCGGCGGTGGCCAGGACGACGGCGAGCAGGCGAGCGCCCCCAAGGCGCCGGCGACCATCCCGGAGCTCACCACGGACCCGCTGACCCTCAGCTTCATCTGGTTCGACTGGCCTCCCGCCCAGGCCCTGGAAGACTTCGCGAACGCGGAGTACACAAAGGAACGGTCGAACGTCACCGTCAAGGTCAACACCGTGCCGAACGCGAACTGGCACGATGCGATGTTCACCCAGTTCGCCGCGCGCAAGACCGACTTCGACATCGCGATCCTGGACTCGCAGCACATCGGCGAGGCCGTGACGAACGGCAACATCCTGGACATCACCGACTTCGTCAAGAACAACATCGAGGTCGATGCCTACAACCCGTACCTGCTGGCGGCCTACGGCCAGTTCCCGCAGGCGGAGACCGGTCAGCGCGACGAGAACGCCAGCCTGTACGGGCTGCCGCTGCTCGGCGACACCTGGACGATGATCTACCGCAAGGACCTGATCGGTGACAAGCCACCGCAGACCTGGGACGAGATGATCTCGGTCGCTGAGAAGTGTCAGGCGGACAACCCCGGCGTCAGCGGGCTGGCGTTCCACCAGGCCAACGGCTCCGACGCCGCAGCCGTCACCTACAACACGGTGAACGGTGTCTACGGCGGCAACCTCTGGGACCCGAAGACCCGCAAGATCGACGGCGTTCTCAACGACGCCGCGGGCCAGGAGGCGATGGACGTCCTGGTCAACAAGATGAAGCCGCTGACCGCCAGGGGCTCCGGCAACTGGTTCATCGACGAGGTGAACGCGGCGGTCGCCCAGGGCAAGGCCTGCATCGCATTCAACTGGATCGCCGCGAGCGGCGGCCTGCTCGATCCGAAGGAGTCGACCCTCGGCACCACCCGGGAGCAGATTCTCGACAAGTTGGGATTCGCCACCCTGCCGAGCCAGAAGACGAACCTGGTCCCGCTCGGCGGCATGGGGATGCACGTGTCGGCCTACTCCGCCGAGGCGAACCAGGTGGAGGCGCTGAACTTCATGAAGTGGTTCCAGCGGGCTGACATCCAGAAGAAGTGGGCCGCGGCCGGTGGGGTGCCGTCGCGTACGGACGCCCTGTCCTCGCCCGAGTTCCTCAATGCCGGGCCGTTCAACCAGGTGTACGCCGACTCGGTGCCGCGGATGCGGGACATGTGGAACGTGCCCGAGTACGCGCGCCTCGTCGACATCGAGAACACCAACGTCAACGCGGCTCTCAACGGTGCGAAGAGCCCGAAGCAGGCGCTCGACGACATCGCCAAGGAACAGCAGAGCGTGCTCGACTCCAGCGGCCGCAAGGGCGGCGGCGGGCTGTGAGTGACCCCGTACCTCTGACAACCGATGCCGGGCAGGTGGCGGCGGCGCCGTCACCTGCACCGGGTCGGTCCCGCCGGCTGAGCGACCGCGGGCTGGCGGTGGCCTTCATCTCCCCCGCGTTGCTGCTGTTGCTCGCGATGTCGGTGTTCCCGCTGCTGTGGGCGCTGTACCTGTCTTTCACCGACTACTCGGCCACCCGCGGGGGGCCCGCCCGTTTCGTCGGGTTCGGGAACTACACAGCCGTCCTGACCTCGGCGCAGGTCCACCAGCGGGCCCTGACGACGTTGATCTACGTGGTCGGTGCGGTCGGCCTGCAGACCGTGCTCGGTTTCGGCATCGCCTACCTGATCTCACGCCGCACGCACGGGCGAGGAGTGCTTACCACTCTGTTCCTGGTGCCGATGATGCTGTCGCCGGTCGTGGTCGGGCTGTTCTGGCGCTTCATGCTCGACGCGCAGTTCGGCGTGATCAACAGCATGCTCGGCTCGCTCGGCCTGGGGCAGGTGGAGTGGCTGACCCGGCAGCGCACGGCGTTGATCTCCCTGATCGTGGTCGACACCTGGCAGTGGACGCCGTTCATCATGCTCATCGCGTTGGCGGGGCTCACCGCGGTGCCCAAGTACCTGTACGAGGCCGCCTCGATCGACCGGGCGTCGGAGTGGTTCCGGTTCCGCACCATCACCCTTCCGTTGGTGTGGCCGCTGCTGCTGATCGCCGTGTTGTTCCGGGCCATCGAGGCCTTCCGGCTGTTCGACCTCGTCTACATCCTCACCAACGGCGGCCCGGGTGTCTCCACCGAGACGTTGTCGTTCCACGTCTACAAGGTCGCGTTCCTGGGCTTCAACACCGGAACCGCCTCGGCGTACGGGATCCTCATGGTCCTCGTCGTCATCGTCCTCACGCAGCTCTACCTGCGCTACCTGAACAGACTCAAGGAGGGCTGATGGCCGTCTCCGTCGACGAGGCCGTGTCCACAGGTCCTGCCCGGGACCGCACGCCCCCCGTGCGCCGTCGAAGCGGCCGGGGTCGCTCGGTGCTGGAGGTCGCGCTGCTGACCGTGCTGGCCGTCGTGATGCTCTTCCCGGTGCTGTGGATGATCGAGACGTCCATCAAGGAAAACCGGGACGTCTACGCCGTCCCCGCCGAGTTCATCGGCTTCACGGTCACGATGGAACATTTCAAGGACGTGTTCGTCGGTCCCGACGGCGGTCGCTCGGCCCTGTCCGTCGCGTTCCTCAACTCCGTCCTGGTCGCCGGGGCCTCCACGGTGCTGGCCACCCTGCTGGGTGTCCCGGCGGCCTGGGCCTACTCACGCTTCGCCGTGAAGGCCAAGAAGGACCAGCTGTTCTTCATCCTGTCCACCCGCTTCATGCCGCCCGTGGTGGTGGTGATCCCGATCTTCCTCATGTACCGCCAGGTCGGACTCATCGACAGCAAGCTCGGCCTGATCCTCATCTACGCCGCGTACAACCTGCCGTTCACCATCTGGATGATGAAGGGGTTCGTCGACGAGGTGCCCGCGGAGTACGAGGATGCCGCGATGCTCGACGGGTACACCCGTCTGCAGGCGTTCCGGCGGTACACCCTTCCCCTGCTCGTGCCCGGCATCGCCGCGACGGCGGTCTTCGCCCTCATCTTCTCGTGGAACGAGTTCGTGTTCGCCATCTTCCTCACCTCCAGCGACAGCGTGCGCACCGCCCCACCCGCCATCGCCGGCCTCATCGGTGGCACCACGACGGACTGGGGTCTGGTGGCCGCCGCCTCCGTGGTGTTCGCCCTACCGGTGCTCGTCTTCGCCTACCTGGTCCGCAAACACCTCATCGCCGGTGTGACGCTCGGGGCGGTGCGACGCTGATGGCCGGCATCGAGGTGACCGCCCTGCACAAGCGTTACCCGGACGGCACGGTCGCGGTCGAACAGGTGGACCTGTCGATCGGCCACGGCGAGTTGTTCGTGATGCTCGGCCCGTCGGGTTGCGGCAAGACGACCACGCTGCGGGCCATCGCCGGCTTGGAGCGGCAGACGACGGGCGACATCCGCATCGGCGACACGCTTGTCAACGACCTGCCGCCGGCCGAGCGGGACATCGCCATGGTGTTCCAGTTCTACGCCCTCTACCCGCATCTGAAGACCCGCGACAACCTGGCGTTCCCCCTGCGGGCCGAGGGGCTGCCCAAGTCGGAGGTGCTCAAGCGGGTCGACGAGGCCGCCCGGCTGATGCGGCTCGGTCCGCTGATGGATCGGCGACCGCGTCAACTGTCCGGCGGGGAGCAGCAGCGTGTTGCGCTCGCCCGCGCCCTGGTGCGCCGGCCGCGCGCATTCCTGATGGACGAGCCGCTCACCAACCTGGACGCGGAGTTGCGGGCGGACATGCGTACCGAGATCAAGCACCTGCAGGGAGAGTTGGGGGCGACCATGGTCTACGTCACCCACGACCAGGTCGAGGCGATGTCGCTCGGTCACCGGATCGCCATTCTCAACAAGGGTCGCGTCGAGCAGATCGGCACGCCGCTGGAGGTCTACGACCGTCCGGCGAGTCTCTTCTGCGCTGCCTTCATCGGCTCTCCGCCGATGAACCTGATCGAGGTGGAGGTGGCCGACGGGGCGTTGCGCGCTCAGGGCGGGCTGGCCCTCACCCCACCGCCCGGTCTGTCCCGCGACTGTCACCTGGTCGCAGGTGTGCGGCCGGAGGCCCTGGAGGTCACCGCACCGGGGGCGGAGCGTTCGGTCCCGGCCCGTGTGGTCTCGGCGGAGTGGCTGGGCGACGAGATCATCTACGTTGTCGACCACGGCGGCCAGCACGACGTGCGGGTGCGGATGCCACCGACTGTCCGATTCGCAGCTGACGCACAGGTCGGGCTACGGCACACCGGCGGGACCCCGGTGGTGTACGACGTGAGCACGGAAGAGTTGGTGGCCTGATGGGAACCGTGGCAGCGCACGGGCTGTGCAAGTCCTTCGGCAAAGTGCAGGCCCTGGACGGGGTGACGCTGGACGTGCCGGACGGCTCGTTCTTCGTCGTGCTCGGGCCCTCCGGGGCAGGCAAGACGACTACCCTGCGGGCGATCGCCGGTCTGGAGAAGCTCGACGCCGGGTCGGTGCACCTGGACGGCGCGGACGCGACCGGTGACGCCCCAGCCGAACGCGACCTGGCCATGGTCTTCCAGAGCTACGCCCTCTACCCGCGACACACGGTGTACGAGAACATCGCGTCGCCGCTGCTGGCCCGGCGCTGTTCGTCCAGCGAGATCGCCGCTGCCGTCGAGCGGATGTCGCGCCTGCTGCACATCGAACGGCTGCTGCAGCGTCGTCCCGCGCAGTTGTCCGGTGGTGAGATGCAGCGGGTCGCCCTGGCCCGGGCGCTGGTCCGTAGCCCGCGCGCGTTCCTCATGGACGAGCCGCTGACGAACCTCGATCTCAAGCTCCGCGTCGAGATGCGTACCGAGCTCACCCGCATCCACCGCAGCCTCGGCGCAACCTTCATCTATGTGACAAACGACCAGGTGGAGGCCCTGTCCATGGCCGACCAGGTCGCGGTCCTCAAGGAGGGGCAGGTGCAACAGGTCGGAACGCCGACCGAGGTGTACGAGCGTCCCGCCAACCAGTGGGTCGCCGGATTCGTCGGGAGCCCGCCGATCAGTCTGCTCGCCTGCCGCGCCGAGGGAGATCGTCTGGTCGGTGCGCAAGGCTGGACGCTGCCTCGGCCCCACTGGACCACGGCTGAGGACGGTCGTGCGCTGCTGCTGGGCCTGCGCGCGGAGGACCTGTCCGTCGAGCAGCGTGGGCACGCGTCGTTGTCCGGGGAGCTCTACGGGCTTGAGCCGCTCGGTGACCGAACGGTGGTCGACGTCCGTGTGGGAACGGAGATCCTCAAGGTCAAGGCACGACCCACAGTCACCGGAACGCCGGGCGAGCGGCTGCAGGTGACGGTCGACCTGGACCGCGCGCACCTGTTCGATGCGGGCACCGGGCTGTCGCTGCCCGAGGCTGGGCGGTAACCCAGGCCACCGCCACATCCGACCCGCTCGGCAACCTCGCCTCCGACGAGGCTGGACCCCGTCCGGCTACGCGCACAGCGTGGTCGCCGAGGCACGCCAGACAACACCAAGAAGATCAAAGGAGGCGACGCAATGAGTGACCCGATGAGCGTCCTGGCCCCCGAGCACCGGCGACTTCGGATCGGCGACGCCTGGTGCGACGCCACCAGCGGAGCCACCTTTGCCGTCGAGGACCCGGCCACCGGCAAGACCATCGCCGAGGTGGCGGACGCCGACGTCGTCGACGGGCTCGTCGCACTGGACGAGGCGAGCAAGGCAATGGCGGAGTGGGCGGCGACCCCACCACGGAAACGATCAGAGTTGTTGACGGCGACGTACCGGGCACTGACCGAGCGATCCGAGGAGGTCGCCCGACTGATAACGCTCGAGATGGGCAAGCCGCTCGCCGAGGCCCGGGCAGAGGTGGCCTACGGCGCCGAGTTCTTCCGCTGGTTCGCCGAGGAGGCGGTGCGGATCGAGGGGCGTTACAGCACCGCTCCCGCAGGTGGATATCGCATCCTCACCGTGCCGAAGCCGGTCGGCCCGTGCGTCTTCGTGACGCCCTGGAACTTCCCGTTGGCCATGGGCGCCCGCAAGATCGCTCCTGCGCTGGCCGCGGGCTGCACGACGATCACCAAGCCAGCAGCCCAGACCCCGCTCACCATGCTGTTCCTGGCCCGCATCATGGAGGAGATCGGCGTCCCCCCGGGCGTCGTCAACGTGGTGACCACCAAGCGGTCCGGCGAGGTGGTCTCCGCACTGCTCGCCGACAGCCGGACCCGCAAACTCTCGTTCACCGGGTCGACCGAGGTCGGGCGCGTGCTGCTACGACAGGCTGCCGACAACGTGCTGCGTACCTCCATGGAACTGGGCGGCAACGCGGCCTTGATCGTGTGTGCCGACGCGGACCTGGATGTGGCGGTCGACGGCGCCATGGTGGCCAAGATGCGCAACATCGGGGAGTCCTGCATCGCGGCCAACCGGATCTACGTCGAGGAGCCGGTGCGCGAGGAGTTCACGGCGCGCTTCGCCGAGCGGATGGGCGCGCTGTCGGTGGGCCATGGTCTCGATGACGGCGTGGACGTCGGGGCGTTGATCGACGAAGCCTCGGTCGCCACGATCGACGAGCTCGTCGCCGACGCGGTCGATCGCGGCGCCCGGGTCTTGGTGGGCGGCGAGCGTCCGACCGGGCCGGGCCACTTCTACCCGCCCACAGTCCTGGTCGACGTGCCCGAAGATGCGCGGATGCTCAAGACCGAGATCTTCGGCCCGGTCGCGCCGATCATCTCGTTCACGTCCGACGACGAGGTGCTGGCGAAGGCCAACGACACCGAACACGGCCTGGTCGGATACATCTTCACCCGTGACCTCCAGCGGGCGCTCCGGTTCACCGAGGGGCTGGATACGGGGATGATCGGCATCAACCGAGGTCTGATCTCGGACCCGTCGGCTCCGTTCGGCGGCGTCAAGCAGTCCGGGGTCGGCAAGGAGGGGTCGCACGAGGGCATCCTCGAGTACCTCGACCTCACCTACGCGGCGATCGACCTACCGTGACCGACCCGCCGCTCCGGGCGCCCGCCGAAAATCATCGCGCCCTGCGTACGTACGACCTGACCGGACTGCGCCCGGCGGACGGACCCCGGGTCATGGCCGGCACGAACCCGCTGACACCCGGGACGCCTGCCATTCCGCCGGCGTGCCAACCACCGCCGCAGCCGCTAGTCCGGGTATCCGGCGCGCGCGCCTGCGGCACCCGGGCGGCCACCCTCGCCGACGCCGTCCAGGTGACCTGGACGTCCGCCCTGCACATCGCCGCCGACGTTTCGGAGAGGCACTGACATGCTTGAGACCGTCCGCGGACCACGCCAGCTGATAGTGGGCGAAGGGGTCGCACAGAACATCCCACGAGTGGTGGCCGAGAGTGGCTCACGCGTCCTCATCTTGACCGACCAGGTCCTTCTGCGGCAGCCGGGCGTGGCCGAGATCGTGGCCGCCGTGCAGGAGAAGGCCGACGTCGTCAAGGTGTTCTCCGACGCGACTCCGGACGTGCCACTCACCGATGTCGACCTGGCTGTCTCAGCCGCCGCAGAGGTGGACGCCGACGTGATCCTCGCCATCGGGGGTGGCACGGTCATCGACCTCGCCAAGATCGTCGGCGTCATCCGGCGGCACGGTGGGACGCCACGCGACTTCTACGGCGAGTCGAAGGTGCCGGGGCCGACGATCCCTCTCATCGCTGTCCCGACGACGTCGGGCACCGGCTCCGAGCTCACACCCGTCTCGGTGTTGACCGACCCGGACCGCGAGCTGAAGGTGGGGGTCTCCAGCGTCTACATCGTGCCCGACTTCGCCATCGTCGACCCCGAACTCACGTACACCTGCCCGGCGACCGTCACCGCCCACTCCGGCATCGACGCGTTCTGTCACGCGGTGGAAAGCTACACCGCGCGGCCCCGGGCCCACGGACCGCGCGACCCGGTGGAGCAGGTGTTCCTCGGCCGCAACCCGATCACCGACCACTACGCGCTCCTGGCCGCGGAGCGGATCGCCCGTAGCCTGCATCGTGCTGTCAGGGACGGAGGCGACACGGACGCGCGGGCAGACATGTCCTACGGGTCCATGCTCGCCGGAATCGCCTTCTCCCACGCGGGCAACGCGGCCCCGCACGCTCTCCAGTACCCCATCGGCGCAGCCACGCACACGCCGCACGGCCTGGGCGTCGGGCTGCTGCTGCCGTACGCGCTGGACGCGGCCAAGGACGCCGTCGCCGACCGGTTGGCCATCCTCGCCGGGGTCTGCGGGCTCGACGTGACCGACGCCTCGGACGCTGAGGCCGCGGACACGTTCCTCACCTGGCTCGACAGACTCCTCGCCGACATCGGCATCCCGCCCACCTTGGCGGACATCGGGGTGGCCCGCGCCGACCTCCCCCGCTTCGCGCAGATGGCAAGCGGCGTCACCCGCCTGATCCAGAACCATCCAGGCCCGACCGACACCGCCAGCCTGACCGCGATCCTCGAAGCGGCCTGGACCGGGGACCGGGCCCGAAGCGCCCTCACGTCGAGCAGAAACAGTGACCGGCCTTCCACTTGACGCCGAGTCCCACGCCGTCCTGCTGAGCAGGTTTACGTGTCGTCAGGCGGGTTCTCCCCCGGCCGCCTCAGCCGCGATCCAGCCAGATCAGCCGGTGAAGTCAGCAACGTACCCGGCGAGCGACATGCCATCCGACGCACCACCGCCGACGGTCACCCAGCCCGCATCCCCCGGGCCGTCGGCGCGACCACGCCCCCGGCCGGATACGCGACGACCCGCGTCGGATGTTCGAAGTGCACAGTCAGGAAGCGCCAGGCCGCCCTGTTCAGCTCCGGTTGCCGGGAATTGCTGCTTTCGGTCGCCCGCACGAAACAGCAGCGGAGCACCCGTGCGATCCCGCAGCACCCGGCCGAGGGCCAGCCGCTCCGGGCAGCGTCCGCAGGTCAGAAACCCTTCGTCGGAGCATCGAAGCCGGCAGAGAGGCGGGTGCGGTGGATGATCTACGGGTGACGGAACGCAGACGAGCGGCAGCGGTGATCGTTCGCGATGGTTGCGTACTGATGGTTCGGGAGCGAAGCCTCGGACCGTCCGGGCGACACGACGGCCTGGAGTACTGGACGCTCCCAGGCGGTGGCATTGCGGACGGAGAGACCCCCGAGGAAGCCGTGCGACGCGAGGTTGAGGAAGAGGTCGGACTGACCCCACTCAGTACTCGCTACCTCATTGATGTGCCTTATCCGTCAGGGCTCACGGCATGCTTCGCGGTGACTGTGGCCGACGGTGAGCCCCGGGTCGGCCACGACGAACTGCCCTGCGATTGCCCGAGCCTGGTTTCGGTGGACTGGGTCCCGCTGCCAGCCGTGAACCCCGAAACAATGGGTGCTCCCATCCCAACCATGATCGTGGTGTGGCCCGCACTCTGACGGTCGCGCAAGCAGTACAGCCACCGCGCATCTCCGACCGGTTGACGGGCGAAAGGGACGACCACAATGGACAAGCCGAGGCAGCCAGCGGGACCAGGTGGGGACCTCACGGTCCGCGCGAGGTATGGGCGGCATGCGGCCGACTGCACGGCCTGGAGCGCTACCGGACGGCGCACCTGACCGCCGTGGTCCCCTGAGCCCAAATCGGCGACCCGGATACCTCGCTGAGCGGGTTCTTCATACCGCGTTTCTGAACTGTGATATCAACGGTACAATGTGAAAATGAGGATTATCGGCATCGAGGGGCCGTGTCTTTCGGGGAAGTCAACCCTCATAGCGGACTTGGTTGGCCGTCACAGATCAGTGGTCCATTGCTCTGAATATGTCACGGCTGCCCAAGGCGATCAAACGCCGCCGTTTGATCCAGGTTCCACGGCTGGACAGGTCGCAGCCTTCCGATACTTTGCTAATCTCGAACGACATCGAGTGGTTACTCCTCCCACCATACAATCCCGTACCACCCTGCTCCTCGATAGAACCATTGACACGCTTTTAGCACATTGTTACGCCCTTGATCTATTGAAGGGGTACGGCAGCTATCCGACGGCCAGAGCTTCCCTGTCCAACATGTCTTACCTGGTGCCAGACATCACGATTCTTCTAATCGCCGACACTAAGATCCTCCGAGGCCGACACAGTGGACGGGCAGACCTTCCGGGCGAGTACTTGGATGATGAGTTCGTGGAGGCGTTCTATGAGTACTTTTTCAGGGAGCGTTTAGTTTCAAGAAGCCTTTGCCTGGTTCGAGTTACCAACGGACCGGTAGCGCTACCGCCCGGACTCCTTGACCCACTGCCGATCACTTCACCTGATCGACCCCTGTCGCCAGGCGCGCCATACCCATTCGCTTCGAGGAAAGAACCTCACCGCTAGAGAATTTTGTATGGTAAACATTCGCCAGCTGGGCCACGCGTCATACCTACGACATGATGGCCATACGATTGCATCTTGAATCAGCACCCCCCCAACTCCGCCGTCTTCGAGATCCTTAGAACTGGCCCTTCGGTACAAATCAGCATCTTCACCCATCACTAACTCGGGATCATAGCCGCGCGCCTCATCGAATAAGTCTCGCCTGAAGATCTGACTAACGCCCTGACATGGCCCTCCGCGACTGCGCTTCCAATCCCAGTACGCACACAGAAGCCATGAACCAAGCTTCTTCGGCATGTAGATCGCTCTAAAAGCGCCAACTCTGATTGGTCGCCTATCGAGCTCCCCGACCAATATCGAGAAGGCATATTCCGAAACTGTCACGTCTGCGTCGATAAAGACGAGATAGTCGCCAACCGCTGCCCGCGCTCCGGCGTTTCTTGCCGCCCCTGCTCCTCGCTGGCCATGCCTCACTACAGTGGCCCCGGCAACTTGGGCTACTATCCGAGTGTGATCGGAGGAGGCGTTATCCACCACGATAAGCTCGAACCGGACTCCAGTCCTCTGCGCCGAAATTTGGATCGATGAGAGTGTCTTCGGAAGATAGCTTTCCTCGTTGTATGCAGGCACGACTATCGAGAAGAATGGCCGCTCGGGAGAGCGTAACGGTGGTGAACTTCGTTCTGCGTCAGTCACCCCGCATCCCACCGCTCCGCGCACTTCGGAAACCGTCCAACAACCCCGCAAGTTCCGAACGCGCCTCTCGTGACTGCCTAACGGCTTGTTCCAGGGAGGACGCCTCTTTGAGCGACGTTAATTCTTCGAGCAATGACTCGAGCCGTTCATGCAAGCTAGCATTGTCCGAGATAGTGCGGAACTGGAATACCGCCTGCCATGCCTTTCGTCGCGCCTCTCGCACCTTTGTGGACAACTCGTCATCTCCGAACGAGATGTCCTTCCCGTCGGCGCGCTTCTCCCACACCCTGTGTAGCCGGCTGAGTTCTATACTTCGGTAGTCGAGAATCGCCGCCGCCGCAGATGACAGGGCCGCTGCGGCAGTCTGCCTTTCCTGTACCGCCAGGTGGCGTATCGCTTCCGACCTGGCCTGTCGCTGTGACAGGAACCCCGTCAAGCCTGAGCCAAATAGCGTGCCCACAACACCAACAACTGCTACCAGGACCGATTCCATTTCCAGCCTCCTTTCCGTCCTCGATGATTCGCGCGTCGCGCCGGGTTCTTCCGTTGGCATATATGTTCGCTGCAGATCAATGGGGTTCTGGTTTCGCGCATGGCGAGGCCGTCTGTCGCGGCGGCGGGCGTGTCTTTTGGAGTCCTCCGGTCGTTGGGTCTCGGAAGATCTTCCAGGCTGAAGTGGAGTCGGTCGCAATGCGAGAAACTAGCGCCGAGTTCTTTTTGACTATGACAGAAGTTGCTGGCACGCTTATCGGCACATTCCTCATTGGAATCTTTTTCTACCTCGACTCGGACCTGCACAAGACCCGCCAGGGCGCAGCTGCGGCCGACCGTTACCTCCGCTCTGGAGTGCGGTGGGTCTTTTTGGTCTTGGCCGTGCCGCTCATCGTGTCCCTCACACTCGCCGGCCTGGAGCCGATATGGGGTGCTCTTACCTTCATCGCGCTCTCGGCCCTGCTCGTTGCCGCAACTGCCGACACGACCCACCGTATAGTCGCTCGCGGCAGCTCAGCCATCTCGACCGCGTTCGTTGTCAACGAAATCATCTCCACGGCAGCGGTCGCCGTCCTTGTCACGCTGCCGTGGGTGCTTGGTGGCTGGGTGCCACCGCCATCTGCCTTCGTGCCCTCACTTCTGCTGGCCTTGGGATCTGGCTTCTTCAGCACCGTGGCGCTCGTCATGACTCTCTTCGGGCCGGCCCGGCAAGACGACACCCCTGCGTAGCACCGGCCGTGCGCCTGGCCAGCATGACCGATCCGTGCTCGAGCAGGTCGCGGGCTACAGTAGCGTCGGCCGTGCTCAGATAACTTGCCGGCACGGCGCGACCGGTCGGGATTCGTCGAGGGTGCCTGCGGGTCCGAGGCACAGGTAGTAGGCCAGGTCCGTGGGGTCGGTGATGCTGCGGCGGATCAACAGCCAGTGCCCGTGCCGAACCGACGACCCCTCGTTACCACCAGTAGCCATTCCGACCTTGTCATTGGCTGCCGAAAGTCAGCACTGAGCTGCGCAGACATGATTAAGCGATGATCGCTACTTGTCACTGGTTGTCACTCACGGGCGGGGGTTTTCGGGGGGTAAACGGGGGCCGACAGGGCGCGCCAGTCCATCGCGTCCCGCTCCCTACCAGCAGAACACCCGTCACCAAGGGAGCGGCGCGCTCCTACCCATCGCTGCACGCCCGCCACAGGCATGGGGGTTCGTGTCGGTGGGGCGACGTCGACCACCAATCCATAATCGTCGTTCGCGGCGAGCTGCGACTCACGCCCAGGTAACCCGGCCGCTGGCGTCGGCGAGCAGGTCGAACGAGCACACGAGCGCGCCCTGCTCTCGGCGGCGGCCGATGACGTACCACCGCGGTCCCGGTCGGCCGGATGGTACTGGTGGCGGCGGTGACCGTGCTCGCCGGCCTGGCCGCGGCGATCGCACGCGAGCGGCGCCCGTGAGTTCATGACCGGGAGCCGGGCGTGGCGTCGCGTCCCGGGGTGACCAGGCCACTCTCGTACGCAACCACGACGGCCTGTGCTCGGCTGGCGAGGCTAAGCTTGGTCATCGCCCGATGTAGGTGGGTCTTGACCGTCGCCTCGCTGACCACCAGTCCGCGTGCGATGTCGCCGTTGGTCATGCCGGTGCCGACCAGCCGCAGCACCTCGATCTCGCGAGCGGTGAGCCCCCGCAGGTCAGGTAGTGGCGTTTCGGGGAGGTGGGAGTCTCGGGTGTATGCCTCGATCAGGCGTCGGGTGACCGTGGGGGCGAAGAGCATGTCACCGGCCGCCACGGTCTGAATGGCCGCGATGAGGCGATCCGGTGGCGTGTCCTTGAGGAGAAATCCGCTGGCGCCGGCGCGCAGAGCGGCGTAGACGTACTCGTCCAGGTCGAACGTGGTCAGCACGAGGACCCGTGGACGGTGCGTCGCGTCGGCGAGGATGCGTTCGGTGGCGGTCACCCCGTTCAGGCGTGGCATCCGGATGTCCATCAGGATCACGTCCGGACGGCGAGCCTCCGCCTGGATCACCGCCGTCTGGCCGTCCTCGGCCTCACCGGCCACGGTGAGACCCGGTGCGGCATGGATCAACGCGGCCAGCCCGGCGCGAATCAGCACCTGGTCATCGACGACGAGCACGCTGGTCATGCACGGCCCTCCCCTGGCTCAGCCCACTCCGCTTCCGCGTCCGGCGTGGGTAACGTGAGCAAGACCTCGAATCCACCTTGTGGCCGGCTGCCGGTGACGAGAGTTCCACCATAGACTCGGGCGCGTTCGCGCATCCCGATCAGTCCGTGCCCGGGCTTGGCGTCTTCTCGTGATTCGGCCATGCCGCGGCCCGCATCGCTTACCCGAACCACGAATCGGTCGGCGTCGTAATGCAGAGTCACTGTGGCGCAGGTCGGGCCGGCGTGCCGCAGGACGTTTGTCAGGCACTCCTGGATCACGCGGTACGCGCACAGGTCAAGGCCGGCCGCGAGGGGGCGTGGCACGCCGACCACCACCACCTCGACTGGAACGCCCGCCCCGCGTACCCGCTCCACCAGCTCGTCGAGGCGGTCGATGCCCGGTGAGGGTTGGTAGGTCTCGCCGTCGGGCGCACCGTCGACCTCGTCCGCGTCGACGTGCAGCACCGCCAGCACCCGACGCATCTCCCGCAACGCCTCACCACTCGTCCGCAGGACCGTTTCCAGCGCGGTGCGCGAGGTTACCGGATCGGACTCGAGTACGTACCTGGCCAGCCCCGCTTGCACGGAGATGACCGACATGTGGTGCGCGACCACGTCATGCAGCTCTCGCGCGATATGCACCCGCTCCTCGGTGACCGCACGGCGGGCCCGCTCCTCGCGGTCGCGGCGCAACCGCTCCGCGAGTACGGCGAGGCGTCGGTTGCGCTCCGCCAGTTGCTGGGCGCGGTTCCCGAAGTGCCATACGACAGCAGTCCAGACCACGCTCTGCGCCAAGGCAGCCCACGCGAAGCCGGTGCCGAGGGCGAGTCCACCGTATAGCCATACCGTGGCCACCACAACGGCGGCGGTCACGCTTATCCGGGATGGCCGGTGGGCGGCCACCGTGTACAGCGCCAGCAGAGCTCCCGCGCTGTTCACCACCGGCCAGTAGCCGGTGGCGATATACCCCACCCAGAGTGTGCAGTACAGGAGCAGCACGGAGCTGGGAGCCCGCCGGCGCGCCACCAGAGTCGCGTTGACCAGGCATGTCAGTGCGTAACCCACGCCGTCGAGCTCGCGGAACTGCTCCGGCGGATCCTGCCGGCCGAGCACCAGGCTGACCGCGGCGGTCGCCCCCGCCAACGCCACATCTACCAGCAGCGGATGCCGGTCCGACAGTTGCCTCAGGTGCGCCACCGCTCGCATGCCCGCGAAGGTTAACGGGGCGGGCGGCGGCGCCTACGACGAGGGTTTACCCGACGTGCTCTTTGTTCAACCACTGGTAGCAATACATCAATCGATGGATGGATGATGTGACACGGCATGATTTCGTACCTTCGTTCCCAGCCACAGCCACTCACCGGAGGAGGCGAGGATGGGACGACGAGGTCGGGTGACAGCACTTCCGTGGACCGGCTTGACCCTGACTGCCGCGTTGTTGGCGTCCGGATGTTCGGGGACCGCCGCGGAGGCGGACCACTCCCTTGGAGTCCCGGACCTGCCGCCACCCGGGGCAGCCACCTCAATTGTCCTGCCACTGGACGACTATGTGATCAGCCCGGAGGAGCAGGAGCGGGCGGATCGAGCCCAGGCGGCACTGGAGGTGTCGTGTCTGAGCCGGTTCGGCCTGACCTGGTCCGGGCCGGACGAGCCGGACCTGTTGGCCGGCCGGGCGATACTCGCCGCAGGGCTGGCCGAGCGGTTTGGGCTCGTCGATGAGGCACAGGCAGTCGCGCATGGCTACCACCCGCCGCGCTGGAGCACACGGGGGTTGATCGCCTCGCGGGAGCACGCTCACCACCACGAGCCTCCGGCGGATGTGGCCGGGGTGCTTTTCGGACAAATATCCACTATAGATGGCGATTCGGTGCCGGCGCAGGGGTGCCGGGGTGAGGCCTCTCGCCAGCTTTCGGCCAACACCCGTCCGCTGGCCACCATTTCGCTTGTCACGCGCCTTAAGGAGGAGGCGGCGCGGGAGGCCGCCACCGATGACCGGGTTACCGCGATGTTCGACGCGTGGAGCGCCTGCATGGCGGAGGCCGGCTACCACTACTCGACACCGATGAGTGCCGCCCGGGACCAACACTGGCGCCGCGCCCCGAAACCGTCGCCCCAGGAGATCACTGTGGCCAGAGCGGACGTCGCCTGCAAGACAGCGGTCGGCTATCTGGACACCATAGTGGAGGCCACCGCCGAGTCCCAGCGAACCCTCATTGAGTCCCACGTTGACGAGCTGGATCGGGTGAAGCAGTCGCTCACCGTCGCGGCGCACAACGTCACCACGGCTCTCAGCTCGCACGTCCTGTCCGACCAGGGGAGGTGGAGCCCAACCCATCGATGAAATCTGTCAATCGAAACTCGGATCGGAGGAGACTATGCGACGCAGGATCAGCGCGCTACTGGCCGCAATCGGCATCGGCACGGCGGCCTTGTTGGCCGCACCGACCCCGGCGAGCGCCCACGGCGTGAGCCAGGGCAACGACTACGCCCGACATTCGTACAACGGTAGGGTCCTCACCATCTGTGACGCGGAAGACGACGGGCACCGGGTCTGGGCGGGGTACTACACCAGCGCGTCGTACTCGTACCAGACCGCACCTGTAATCTACGGCAGCAACACGTCGGGCGTTGACTGCACCACGTACGAACTCTCCCACGTGCTGACGAACCTCCGGGTCGTTGAGGACAAACCAGGCAGCAGCAGTAACTACTACGGGTCGTGGCATGGCTACCCGGTAGCGGGTACCTGACAACTCCGGGCCAGGGCACTCACGGCAGCGCCGCTGATCATGGATGCCCTGGCCCGGCAGCGTGCCGGGCGCGGCAGGATGGAGTTTGTGACCACCGATCCGCCTCTCCCGCTGCTCGGCCCAGCGGGCGTCGACCAGTTGCATCGGCGGAGACAAGTGCGCACCGGCCGGCAGATCCGTACCGGCAAACAGCGCCCACAGCACGTCGAATCGATACAGTATCGCCTGACGCTCGACATGAGCGCTCGCGGCGGTGAGCTCTGGCCGCAGGATACCCAGGTAATCAACTCTCTTGACGTTCCATTCCGCCTCAGCGATCATCCGCCGAACATTCGCCGCGTAGTTAATACTCCAGCCGCACCTGGTGGAGTTGGAGTCTTCGCTGGTAGTGGGTTGTTCTAGCGCAGTATTGGTGTCGTCGTCGCCATCGTGACCATCAATGGATGTGGTCGAAGGGTCGGGCGGTGGTGATCAGGTGTGCCAGGAGACGTCGGACCTCGCCGAGGGGAGGGGAATGAGGCCGTCATCGGATCCAGCGCCCCCTTTTGGCCTGTGCGGCGGTGACGGCGAGGTAGGCGTGGGCGCACAGAACGTGAATGCTGTCTGGCTGCCGTTGAGACGGCTTTGAGCGTGGGCCACGAGAATCACGAACTTGGACCCCGACCGCGGAAGCGCTGTGAAGGCAGGACCGTTGCCTTCAGGTAGCCCCCCGGCGCTCTGAGTCCGCCGTGTCGGTCGGCACGTGGCCGGGATCGGTCGGCGACGGAAAAGGCGCTGCCGTCGAAGCGGCCACGCGGCACTTGGCCAGGTTGCTGCGCGCGATGCCGAGATCGTGGTCGTACACCATGGGGAGCGCCTTTTGGAGTTCTTCGAACAGCGCCACGGAACGTTCGGTCACCTCCAGCGCTTCCTGGTGGCGGCGAGAGCGCGCAGGCTCAGACCCAGGTTGTCCAGCGCTGCTGCGATCTCTGAACGGAATGCGCCGGGGTTCTTCGCCTCGAGTTGCTCCCACACCTTCACGCAGGCCCGGCAGGCCGGCTCCGCCTCGTCGTGGCGGCCGAGATAGCCGAGGAACAGGCCCTGGTTGCCGAGATATTTAGCAAAGTCACGAAGGAAGGCGTCGGACGACTCGGAAAGCTTCGCCACGATCCGGACGGCCGCGTGGACCGCCTCGACGGCCTCCTGATCCCGGTTGGCAGCCGAGAGGCGGACACCGAGGGAGTTCAGAGCCTCCGCGAGGACCGGCTGGACCTCGTCCGCGTCTCTCCGGGTCGCGTGATCTCGCAGCAGTGCGACGGCCTCCTCTCCGGTGGTGATCGCTTCCTGGATGCGGCCGACGTCGGCCTGTGCGGAGCTCAAGCAGTGCAGTGCCTTGCCGAGTGCCGGCGTGAGTTCCTGGCCGCTGGCCTTGACCAGCTGGCGGTGCAGGTCAACTCCCTCCTGAGCTGAGCTAAGTGCCGCGTCGAAGTTGCGGACACGCCGGTAGCGGAGGCTCATGTTCGTGTGGGATTTGGCGTACTCCTCCAGGTAGGCGCGAGGGTCGATGCGCACCAGCCGCTGTAGCAGCTCCTGGGATTCTCGGCCCACCGAGATGGACTCGACGAGTTGCCCTGTCGCCCCGAGCCGGGTCGCCAGGTTGGTCAGCGCAATGCTGAGCGAGAAGACATCGGATGCTGTCCCGCCTCCTCCGAATGAGCGCCGCCGCAGATCGACAGCGAGGCGTGAGGTCTTTATGGCCTCGTCGTACCGGTTCGCCGCGAACAGAAAGGTGCCCAAGTCGTCCAGGGTCGCGGTGTACTCGCCGAGATAGCGGTCGGGATCCGCTGACATCAGCGTGTCGTAAGCCTTCACCACCTTTTGCGCGGCCGCCATACCCTCGCCGAGACGATTCGTCATGTGCAGCTGCATCGCGCGTTTGTGCAGCGACCGGGCCAGCAGGGGCAGGTAACGGTCCGGGTCCCGGTCCGCCGCGGCCTCAAAGACGTCGCAGACGGTCCCGATCACGTTGATCGCTTCGGTGCGGTTCCCCGCCTCCCACAGGCGGTGACTGACAGTGAACAGCCGCGCGGCGCGCTCCTCGTCGTTGGCCGCGGTGTCGGCCCACCGGCGGCACAACACGGCCGCGGTGGCCGCACACGATAACGCCGGATTAGGAAGAATCACTTGTATGTCCGCGAGATCTTGATCGCTGAGTGGGCACTGCGCAGCGAACTCGGCCAGGGCGGTGTCGACTTCGCCGAGGTCGGCCCGTTCGATCACCGTCGGCAGGAATCGTGCCGGATCGCGACCGACCACCTGCAGCAGCACGTGTGCTGCAGCCGGTGTGTGGCTGCTCGCCGCACATAGGAAGGTCAACGCCTCGGTGACGTCGTCAACGTCAGCATCGGCGATCATCGCTTCCAGAAGGCCCGGGTGTTCGCGGATGCTGTCCACCACGTAGCCCTCGACCAGCCGAGCGGGCAGGTGCGGCCGTAACCACCGGTCGCCGGCCTCTTGCGGATACAGGTTGCGGACCCACAGTGCCAGGTCGTCGATCAGAGCGTCGGGTGCGCTGTCGAGCATGGGAATGCGCCGCATTAACCGTGCCGCTTGCGGCGGCCCGGCCGCGCCGAACAGGGCCGCGGCGATCACCGACGCGCGTAGCACGGGGAGCCCGAGGTCCGCGAGGTTCGCCTCGGTTGCTCGGGTCAGCCAGCGTTGCTCCTCGAGCTGGAAGACCTCGCGGACGGCGGTGCGCGCTGCGATGAGCCCGTTCAGCTCGTTCTCGACCGCGACGAAGGCGGCCGCGCTCAGCAGCATCGCGCTATGCCGCGGGTCCTCGTCCACGCGCACGGTCGGGGGCGTCGTGTCGGACCAGGCCGCGTACGCTTTGACCGCCCGCTGAAACACCTGCTGAACACTTTTCGGGCTCTGCGCCAGTGGGCCCACCTCGATCGCTGGGATGGCCGGCAGCAGCTGGGCCACCTCATGGTCGGCTTCGGCGCGCAGTCGCCGCCACCACTTTCCGAAGTCGCGGGCAAGCAGAATCACCCTCGGCCGTTGCTGTGGGCTCAGCGCCGCCAGCGTCGCCAGGGCCGCGGGCAGATCGGTACGGGTGTTCGCGTCGTCGATGATGAGCACGGCTGGTGCCGTGGCCGTGGCCGTGCACTCCACCGCCGCCACGGCGGCCCGGCTGCGCGGCCATCCGGTAAGCCTGCTCGCGTCCTGCAGATGCTCGGTCAACTCGATCGCCAGCCGGGTCTTGCCAGTTCCCGCCCGGCCCACGACGCACATCACCGGAATATCGTCTGCACCGAGACACCAGCGCAGCGTGGCACGGACCAGCCGGTCGTGCGAAAGGTTGTACGGCACAACGCGCTGTTCGGGGTGTAGTGCCAGCAGCGTGCCGTGGTCGTCGGGCCAGTTTTCGCCGCCCGGACCGGTGGTGGTCAGATCGGCCCAGCGGCGGTCGAAGTCGCTGGCGCGGGCGCGCCGCTCCCACACCACCGCTCCAGTGAAGGTGGCCATACCGGCGACCAGCCCGAATCCGGCCGCTACCGGAGCGGGCACGAAGTTGGCCAGCGCGGCCGCGGATCCGCCGAGCACTGTGGCCAACCCCGATACCGCGAGTCGCCCGGATCGGCTTCGGCGGAACGTGGCGAGGATCGACGAAGACATACCGCCAGCATGCTGTCTGTTCACCGGCGCAGCAATCGCTCAATGGCTCACCATGCGTTGCGCTCCGGACGATACCGTACCCGGATTGAAAAGCTCTTCCCCCCGAGCGGATTCCGACCTGGACGTCGTCCGGTGAGGTGAAGGCCCGAAGTGCCCCTCGGTTCAACTGCGTCCGAGCTGGGTCGGCCGCTGAGCGCTTCGACTGAGTAACGCTACCGATAGTTGAGACGCCGTGAGGCCTCTGGTTTCGCGCAGGTCGGCGTAGGACCCGACGACATCGCGGCCAACTACGTCGAACAAATGTGATGGCCGCCGTTTGCGGACTGGTGACACGTTCCTTACACCGACAGCCCCGGGTACCGAATCGTGTAGTGGGGGTCGCTACCTATCTAACAACCGTATCGATGGCGAGCCAACGTCAACGGACCGTGACCGAGCGCGCTGAGCGTTGGAGCACTCGACCAAACGAATACGAGAACCTGCCAGTCACCCTGGCTTATCAGCAAGGCGTGGCGGCCCGGACCATCTGCCACGAGTACTCGCTGCGATGACAACTAGGAAACGATCCGGCGGATCCGGTGGCGGGCGAGGGAGTGCTGCTCGGCCGTCGCCAGCTCGCCGGCGCCCACCATCGAGAACACCACCTCGACGACGAGGCCGCCGTGCGGCCGCGGGTGCGCGGTGAGCTCCGCGCCGTGCGCCCGGGCGATCGCGCGGACGATGGACAGCCCAAGGCCGTGATGCCCGCCGTCAGCCGTGCGGTGCAGCCGCTGGAACGGCTCGAAAAGACGGTCCACCTGATCCGCGGAGATGACCTCGCCAGTGTTGGCCACGGTGAGCACCACCCGGCCGATCTTCCGGTGCATGCTGACCGCGACCGTGCCGCCGGGCACGTTGTGGTGGATGGCGTTGTCGCAGAGGTTGACCAGCAATCGGCCGAGCAGCACCGGATCGCCCAGCACCGACACCGGCCGCAGCGAGGTCACCACCTGCACCCCGCGCCGTTCGGCCTCCAGCGCCCGCTCGCGCAGCGCCAGCTCGACCAGTCCGGTCAGGTCAACCATCTCGTCCGCGGCCCGACCCTGCTCGCTGCTGGAGAGGGTGAGCAGCGACTCGAGAAGCTGGCCCCGCTGATCGCTGATCACCAGGAGCCGCTCGAAAGTGTGCCGGAACGATTCCAAGCTGGCGCCCGGATCGATGAGCGGTTCCTCGAGCAGCGCCCGTTCCACGGTCAGCGGGGTGCGCATCTCATGGGCGGCGTTGGCGACGAATCCCCTGTGGGCGTCGAGCGCGGTCTCCAACCGGCCGAGCAGGCCGTCGACGGTGTCGGCCAGATCCTTCAGCTCGTTGCGGTTGCCGGGCAGGGCCAGCCGCTCGTGCACGTTGCGATCGGAGATCTGGCGCAGGCGCTCGGTCATCGTCAGCACCGGGCGCAGCACGCGGCCGGCGATCAGCCAGCCAAGGAACAGCGAGATCAAGGCCATGATGGCCAGCGCGATCAGCGGCTGGAGCAGCCCGCTTCCGGCCGTGTCGGCCGCGTCGATAGCGGGCAGCGTGCCGTCGGCGGCGGGGCCGGGCGACGGCGGGCCGGACATCGGGCCGGACGGGAGCGGCGGCGGCGTCACGGGATTGAGGCTCTTGGCCAGCGCCCACATGATCACCAGCAGGACTGTGCTCGACATCACGGAGACGAAGACGTACAGCAGCGTCAGCCGCAGGCGGAGAGGGTGTTGTCCGAGTCGCATGATCAGATCCGGTATCCGGCGCGGGGCACCGTCTCGATCAGCGGCGGATCGCCGAGCTTGGTCCGCAGCCGGTTCACGGTGGCCTTCACCGTGGTGGTGAAGGGGTCGGTCGCCTCGTCCCAGACGCGGTCGAGCAGCTCCTCGGCAGACACCACCCGGCTGCCACAGGTCAGCAGATATTCCAGCACAGCAAACTCCTTAGGACTCAAGTTAAGCCGGGCCCCGGCTCGGGTTGCGGTGCGCTGCGCCGGGTCGAGGCGCAGGTCACCGTGCTCCAGCACGGGCGGCGCTGGGGGCTGCGAGCGCCGGGCCACCGCCCGGATCCGGGCCACCAGTTCCGCGTATGCGAAAGGTTTGGGAAGGTAGTCGTCGGCACCGATGCCCAGTCCCTCCACCCGGTTCGCGATGGTGCCCGAGGCGGTCAGCATCAGCACCCGGCTCAGCGATCTCTGGCTGACCAGCGTGCGGCACACATCGTCGCCGTGCACCACAGGCAGGTCGCGGTCGAGGACGATCACGTCGTACGGGACCACCGTCGCCCGCTCCAGCGCCGACCCGCCGTCGTATGCGACATCGACGGCCATGCCCTCGCGCCGCAGCACCCGAGCGACCGAGTCGGCCAGGTCCGGCTGATCTTCAACCACGAGTACCCGCATGACACGCGTTCCTGTCTGTGTGACTCAACTGTCGACGACGGTTCCGGACTGACGCTAATAGGACTCCTGTCACAAGCCGGTCACAACGGCACGGACCGTGCTGTGACCGCCCGCTGTCTACAAATTCTCACTGACAGCAAGAGTCCCGGAAACAAGGCAGGAGGATGTGATGACCCTGGCCATCCATACTGAATCTCTCAGTAAGCGCTACCGCCGCCACCTCGCGCTCGACGACTGCACGCTGGCGATTCCAGACGGACGGATCGTCGGTCTGGTCGGTCCCAACGGTTCCGGTAAGTCGACCCTTCTCGGGTTGGCGTCCGGCATGATCGCGCCGACCAGCGGAAGCATCGAGGTGCTCGGTCAGCGGCCGGCGGTCAGCGCGGACCAGCTGGCTCGGGTCGGATTCGTCGCTCAGGACGCGCCGGTCTACAGCCGACTGACCGTTACCGACCACCTCGAGCTCGGCGCCCGGCTGAACCCGAAGTGGGATCAAGCGTTCGCCGAGCGGCGAATCCGCGAGCGTGGGCTCGACCTCAAGCAGAAGGCCGGTTCGCTCTCCGGCGGTCAGCGGGCCCAGCTCGCGCTGACCGTCGCCGCAGCCAAGCGGGGCGAACTGCTCGTCCTCGACGAGCCGGTGGCGGCGCTCGACCCGCTGGCCCGGCGCGGGTTCATGCGGGACCTGCTCGACTTCGTCGACGAGCTCGAGGTGAGCGTGATTCTCTCGTCGCACCTGCTCGGCGACCTGGCGCAGGTCTGCGATCACCTGATCGTGCTGGCCAACGGCCGGGTGCATGTCTCCGGCGACGTGTCGGACCTGCTCGCCGTCCACTACCGGATCACCGGCCGTGCGGGCGACCCCTACCGGCTGCCAGCCGACGCCGAGCTGATCCACACCGAGAACAGCCGCGACGAGTCGTCGGTGATCGTACGGTCCACCTCGCCAATTCCCGGGGCGGAGGCCGTGGACCTTGAGGACATGACCCTCGCCTATCTGACCCGGGCCACCACCACCGGCCCGGTCGGGCCGACCGCAGCAATGACGGGAGCCGACCGATGATCTGGCTGGCCTGGAGGCAGTTCCGCGCCCAGACACTGGTGGCCGCGGGGGCGCTCGCGCTCCTCGCGATCTACCTGATCTACCTGGGCAGCGAGATCCGCAACTTCTACGACACGAGGATCGCCAACTGCACCCAGCAGGCATGCTATCTCGCACGGCTGGACCTGCGGGCCACCTACGACGACGCGATCTCGGTCATGGTGGTGCTGCTCATCGCCGTACCCGGCCTGATCGGGGTCTTCTGGGGCGCCCCGCTGGTGACCCAGGAACTGGAGCAGCGCACCGATCGGCTGGTGTGGAACCAGAGCGTCACCCGCACCAAGTGGTTGGCAGTCAAGCTCACCGTGATCGGCCTGGCCAGCATGGCGGTGGCCGGCCTGTTCAGCCTGCTGCTGACGTGGAGCGCAAGCCGGTACGACGAGGTGATTGGTGAGCGGTTCGCGGCGCTGAGCTTCGGCTCCCGCAACATCGTACCGATCGGGTACGCGCTGTTCGCCTTCGTGCTCGGCACCGTGGTCGGCATGATCGTCAAGCGCACGCTGCCGGCCATGGCGATCACCCTGATCGTCTTTGCCGGGCTCCAGTTGCTGATCCCGACGGTTGTCCGGCAGAACCTGATGCCCCCGGTCACCGACACCGTGGCCGTCGACGCCAACGTGCTCAACAGCGGCGTCGGGATGAATCTGAAGGAGGACAACACCTTCGACATCCAGGGATACACGGCCAACGGGAGCTGGGCTCTCGAGTTCTCGTCACCGCTGTACAAGGCGGACGATACGCCGTACCGCGGCGAGGACGCGAAGCCCTGCCTCATCCCGGACGACCGGGAGGCCGGCGACGCCTGCACGACCGCGCAGAACCTGCACTTCGACTACCTCCACCAGCCGGGCCACCGATACTGGACGTTCCAGTGGATCGAACTGTCAATGTTCCTCGGCCTGTCTATTTTGCTGACCGCGTTCGGGTTCTTCTGGCTCCGGCGCCGCTCCTAGCTTGATCTCTAACCTGTGGTCAATTTGTATCGACCCTGGCTGATCTCGGCCGCAGCCCTTGGGAACACGAGGCCTTGTTCTCGCTCATGGTCGACACGATCCGTCCGTATGCGCCCTGGCCGAGCCGGGAGGGCTGCAACAACGGCCAGCACCGCGCCCAGGCGCTGCTCGACGCCGGCGTGCGCCGGGTTCTCATCGAACGCGTCGCCGATTGATCAGCCGTCGATGCGGCGGTGCGGGACGCTATGGCAGCGGTGGCACCGCGTGATCGCCGAGGCCGAACCGGCGCAATGCCGGCAACGTCAGCCCCCATTCTGGCTGCTGGCTCCCCGCCCGATGCTCGGGACGCTGGCCATGCAAGCTTTCGCTCGGCGACCGGTGCCCGGCCTGAGCACGCAACGCTCAACCGGTGTGGCGTGTCCGATCCAGCTTCCAGCGCACTTGGAATGTCAGCGCCGCGGCCATCAGCACCGCCGGGACCACGGTGAAGCCGATCAACAGGGCGGTGTGGGCGGACTCCGGCTGCGTCACGGTCTGCCCCTCGGTGGTGGAGATGAAGCCGCCCAGGGCGAGCACGGCCGAGTACACGTACGGGCCGATTGCGGTGCCGGTGGCTTCGGTGGCAGTCCAGACACCGGTGTAGGCGCCAGCCCGGACGGTACCGCGCTGCTCGGCGGCCGCGACCGCATCCGGGACCATCGAGAACGCGAACAGCTGCAGCCCGGCGAACGCGATGCCCAGGACGCCGACCACCGCGACAGCCGGCCCGGTGCCGTAGCCGAGCAGCGGCGCCAGCGAACCGGCCACGAAGACCGCCTGGCAGATCAGCAGGCCACGCTGCTTGCCGATGCGCCGGGACACCTGCATCCACACCGGTCCGGCGACGACCGCTGGACCGAGGAACGCCCCCATGAACAGGGCGGTTAGCCCAGAGTTCTCGAAGACGTACTTGGTGTAGAACGGCAGCGCTGCGAGGAACAGGTGAGTAGTGGTGCCGGTGAACAGGTAGGACAGCACCAGCGCGCGGAAGTCGGGATCCCGCCAGGCGACCGCGATGTCACCGATGGTCGAGTGGGCCGCCTGCTGGTCGGGCATCCGGAAACCGGCGTGGGCAGTGAGACGCCGTACCCCGGTCAGTGCGACCAGCCCGGAGATCACCATGACGCCGGAGAGCAGCAGGGCCATCCAGCCGTAGTCGCCGCGCCGTCCCGACTCCACCAGCGCCGGTGCGGCCACACCGGCACCAAGCAACCCGAGGGTGAGGAAAAGCATCCGGAACATGAACACCCGGGTGCGCTCGTGGTACCCGACTCGAAGATCGGACGGGGTGGTCAGGTAGGGCACCTGGAAACACGCGAAGAGCAGGTTGCCGGCGATGAACCAGCCGCCCACCCAGAGCGCCGCCGATGCGCCGGAGAAACCGGCGGGCACCGAGAACATCGCTACCATGGCCACCGGAAGCAGCAGACCGACCCGCAGCATGCCGAGCCGGTGTCCGCTGCTGCGCGCTTCCCGGTCGGATCGGCTGCCCAGCATCGGATGCACGATGATGTCGATGATCTTCGGCAGCAGCAGGGTGAGACCGGCCAGGAACGGCGAGACACCGAGCGTATTGGTGAGGAAATAGAGCAACAGCAGGCCGGGAACGGTCACCCAGACGCCCATCCCGACCGACCCGGTGGCGTACGCGATCAGGTCACCTGCCCTGGTCCGCACCTCGCCCGCCGCCCCGCGCAGCGCCGTCATCGGGTCGCCTCGTGCCGTGCGACCACACCCGCGGCAAGCTCGGCGCCCTGGAACGCGCCGGAGCGGACCCGGCCGGCGAGGATGCGCGCCACGATCCGATCGGTCAGCGCGGGCAGGTGACGGGCCAGGAAGAACTCGACCGCGCCCCGCCGGGTGGTGGGTAGATCACGGCGAGGACGACGACTGAGCGCGGCGCGCAGCACGGTCCGGACCACCCCGTCCAGCGGCTCGTATTGGCTCATGCCCTCCAGCGAGAGCCCGGCCGCGGCCGTCGAGTCGTGGATCGGGCTTCGTACCGCCGACGGGTACACGCAGGTGACGCCGACATGGGTGCCGAGCTCCAGACGCAGCGCGTCCGCGTACGCGACCAGGGCGCGCTTGGAGGCACCGTACGCAGCGGCCAGCGGCAACTGCATGACGGCCATCCGCGAGCTGAGCATGACTATCCGGCCACCAGAGGCGACCAGCGCGTCCACACATGCGGCGGTGACCCGCCAGGTGCCCAGCAGGTTGATGTCGAGCTGGCGGCGTACTTCCGCGCCCGGCGCCAGCTCGGCCGGGGCGGGCCCACCGATCCCGGCATTGTTGATCAGCAGGTCGAGCCCACCGAGCTGGTCAATTGCTTCGCGTACCACCGCCGGCACCGCGTCGTCGTCGGTGATGTCGCAGGCCAGGACCCGGACCGGGTCATCGGCACGGGGGGCCAGGTCCAACCCGACGACCTGGGCCCCCAGCTCGTCCAGCCGGGCACAGATGGCCCGGCCGAACGTGCCGGAGGCACCGGTGACGAGGACACGCAATCCGCGGGGGTCTCGGGCGCTCAAACCACACTCTCCTCGGCGGTGAAGGTGCGTCCACCCCCGGCGAGACGATTCCGGCCAGCCGCGATCTCCCTGGGCAGGTCGGCGACGTACCGGTCGAAGTCGATACGCATGTGCGGCCGCGCGTTCGTGCCCCACCGCGCGATGGCGGCGCGCAAGGCTCGCTGCACGGCGTGCTGCTGTTCGTCGATGCCGGGCAGGGCATAGCCGCCGGAGAGATACGCGGCGACCAGTTTGGCCTGGACCTCCACGACCGGCAAAGCGGCACCGGTGGACTGCATCAGGCCGACGAATGCCAGGCTGGGGTCGTCGAGATGAAAGACCCGCTGGTACAGCGGCAGCTGCTGGGGGTCGGGGCCCAGCCATTGCGGGGACAGGAACGGGATACTCACCCGGTACCCGGTGGCCCAGACGATCACGTCGACCGGGTCGGCGCTGCCGTCGGTGAACATCACCCGTTCCCCGTCCAGCCGTTCGATGCCGGGACGTGGGGTCACCTCGCCGTGGGTGAGCCGGTGCAGGATCGTGTCGCTGATCGTCGGATGGTTCTGGAACAGGCCACCGGCCGGGGCGGGTAAGCCGTACCTCTGCGGGGTCCCGACGGCGAGCCGCAACAGGGTCTCGGCGATGCGCTGCCGCAGCCGCCACGGCAGGACGGCGAGGGCGCCGCCGGTCGCGTCGGCCGGGCGGCCGAACAGGTACTTGGGGACGATGTGAACGCCGCGCCGGGCGGAGAGCAGGACCGGCCCCCGAGCGACGTGCGAGGCGTCCACCGCGATGTCCATGGCCGAGTTGCCCATGCCGACGATCAGCACCCGCCGATCCCGGAAGACGTCCGGAGTGCGGTAGTCGTGGGCGTGCATCTGGGTGCCGTGGAACGTCCCCGGATAAGCCGGATCCGGATAGCGCGGATCCCAGTTGTGGCCGTTCGCGACCACCACGGCGTCGTACCGCCCGGTGTCACCGGACTCGGTCGTCACCGCCCAGAGCCGGTCACGCTCGACGCGGGTGACCGTGCTCCCGAACCGGATGTGCGGAATGAGCCCGAACGACTGCGCATAATCGGCCAGGTAACTGGCGACGCGACTGGCCGACGGATAGTCAGGCCAGTCCGCGGGCATCGGAAAATCCGCGAACTCGGTGCGGCGTTTGCTGGTGTTCAAGTGCAGGGAGGCGTACGCCGGAGACAGGCCGCTGCTGTTGTCCCTGACCCACAGGCCACCGGGCCGGTCACCCTTCTCGTACGCCACCACCGCACAACCGGCGTCGAGCAGCGCCTTCACCGTGGCGAGACCGGCCGCTCCCGCACCGATCACCGCCACCCGACTCGAAGAAACGGCCATGGTGCTCCTCGACGGTTGTAGCTTCCGCCAAACCGTAGGGCCTGGCACGGGGCGACCATATGGCGTGGACCACGCAGTTTCGGGTTCTTGTTGTAGCGCACCACAACGGCGGGGAGCATGACAGGATGACGCATCCGGACGGCTGGACGACGGTGGTGGACCTGATCGAACGCGTCGTGGGCGATGACGAACTGCTGCCGTCGGTGGTCGCCGGAGTCCGTACCACCGTGCGGGAGGTCTCCGCACTGCCCACCTCCGACATCGCCGGGCACACCCGCGCTCTGCTGGTGGCCGCAACCCGCGCACTGGCCGCACGGCGCGGCCCCACCGAAGCTGAGCTGTCGTTCGTCGCGGACCTCGGTGTCACCCGTGCCCGGCAGGGCGTGCCGATCGAATCGGTGCTGGGCGCGATCCACTTCGCCGAGCGCGCGATCTGGGCCCGGGCCCGGGAACTCGCCCGGGACCAAGGCGTCAGCGCCGAGCAACTGCTGGACGTCCGGGACCTTTACGACGACTGGGCCGAGGCCGTCCGGGCCCGGCTGATCAGCGCGCATCGGGCTACCGGAGCCACCACGGATCCGCTTCCTGGGCGCCGGGACACGGCACTGCTGCGGCGGCTGCTCCAGGGCGGTTCGGCGGCCACGCTGGCAGCCGCCGAGGCCGGCCTTCCGGTCACCGACGGGCTGTGGGTGCTCGTCGCCCGGCCCGGGGAGACCGCCGCCGGCATCGAACGAGCCGTGCGCGAGCACCCGCCGGTGCTGTGCGCAACCGTGGACGACCTGATGGTCGGAGTTCTGACCCGGGCTCCGTCCGCCCGCCTGAAGGGGACCGGGGCCGTGGCAGGGCTCGCCGGTCCGGCCGAACCGGAGAAACTCGCGCCGGTGCAGCGGCTCGCCACCGCGGCCCTGACCGCCGCCGAGTCCACCGGCCGCACCGGGCTGATCCACATTGCCGATGTGGCCTGGCTGGCGGCGTTGACCGAGCGGGCAGACCTGGCAACGGTGCTGCTCGACCGCTACGCGCCCGCTTGGGCGACACTCGGACCGACTGCCGAATCGGTGGCGCACGCCGTGCTCGCCTGGCTGGAGAGCGACCGCGATGTCGACCTCGCCGGGGCGAGACTTTTCGTGCACCCCAACACGGTTCGCAATCGGGTCCGGCGCTTCGCCGCCGTCACCGGCATCGACCCAGCGGGCACCTTCGGTGCCATGACCGCCTGGTGGCTATGCCGAACCTGGCTGCACGACGCGACCTGATCTCGCAGACACGCGAGAGAGCGATGTCGCGGATGTCGAAGGCGTACGTATTCGCATATCCAGTGGCCGGCAGTGGCGAGATGGATTTGAGATACTACGCGATATTGTCACCCGCCACCGGCGAGGTTGGACTCGAAGGTACCTGGCAGAGTATCTCCGGTTCCGCTGGAACACTGAACTTACCGCCGTAACCCGCGAACTGAACCGCCTTATCGCCGTCCGAGGAAAACCACCGACCTTCCGCCAGTTCGCCAAGCCGGCCGCAGGTGCGGCGAACCACTGGTTCAACGGCGACCTTGCCAAGCTGTACACGGCCATCGGCGAAAAGGCTCCAGCCATGACCCGCCGGGTTGACCTCCTGCCGACCACTGCGGACGAATTCGTCAATGCCGTCTACGTCGCACTTGGCGGCCAATATTACGACGACGAGCTTTATACTACCGATCCAGAAGCTGTCGCCCGCTACGACGAACTATCCAAGCTCGCCGCCCGCAGCATCTACTACCTCCAGATCGCCGAGGCCACCGAACGACAACCGGAGCCAGCCGAATTCGGCGTCAAGCATTACGAATGGAACTGGGCCGGAGGCCTCGAACGCGGCTGGCCCCTTCTCAAGCAAGCGATCAACCAAGCAATTGGTCGGGCGCTCACATAATTTGCGCCGTCAGGATCCTGAGCCCGAAGGGCTTCAGGTGCCCCGACGGCCTGGGCCTGGCCGCCGCTGCGGAGGTAATAACACCCGCGCTACAGGCGGACGTCGCCCTGATCATCGAAGCCCGTACGACTCGCTGCGAACATGCAGCCTGGGGTCCTGCCGGTGGACGGGGGGTGGCGGCGGGTGTGACGAGCCTCTTCACACTGTGGG